>NZ_CP054041.1:1740228-2089470 GCF_013282665.1 Listeria monocytogenes | reverse complement strand
AGCTGGTTAATCAAGAAATGGGAAGATAAAGATAGTGATGCTTACATTGACACGGAAGATCTTTTTTGGAAATATAAATGGATTAGCGAACATGTTCCGACTTTCGATGAAGTATCTAAAGCGCAAATTGATGGCCTTTTGAATGATATGAAGGTGAAATTCGAACAAGAAAATTATTCCTTACGACCTTACTATAAAGTCTGCACGCTTGCAGCCATACGTATGGGCGATGTTGAAAAAGCCAAAGAACTATTTAAAAAATGGAGTAATACAAAAGCAGACTTTTTAAATGATTGTCCAGCTTGCGAAAAAAACGATCAAGTCTTTTATTATTGCTTCATTAAAGACTATGAAACAGCCAAGAAAACGGCAAAACCGATTTTTGGAGGAAAACAACGCTGTACGGAAGTCCCTCATTTAACGTATGGAAATATGGCGCTTGCTTATTTAGCACTAGGTGATGAAAAAATGGCGCAAGAATGCTTTGATAAAGGTTACCCACTTGTGAAAAAACAAATCTCCTTACTACCACCGCTTGGGCAATTACTTAAATATTTAGTTCTTACCAAGCAAACGAAAAAAGCGCGGGAAGTGATTGATACCAACCTAGAAACCGTTCTTAAAGCTGAGGGTGGTTTAGACCGACTTATTTTCTTACAAGCAGCCTACCCCCTTTTTGACCGGGAAAAAGAAGCTGATTTGGTAGAAATGACAGAAGCTTTAACGGCGAAGTTTGATGCGCGGAATGGAAATAGTTATTATCAGGACCTTTTGAAGTAATATGTTGGAACATAGTTAGGAATTATTTCTAGCTATGTTCTTTTGTTTGCGCTATTTTACTTTTTTTAGGATAATACAGGGAGGAGTTGAAGAGGATGACGATTTGGGTGAAAAACGAAAAGAGTGGCGCAACTGAACAAGCAATTCGTGAAAAAGAAATAGCGTTAGGTGTCACTTTACCATTTGAATCCAAACAGCTTTTATCAGACCAAAATGGTGGATTGATTCGCAAAAATCATTTTAAGACGACGGAACCGACTTCTTATGGGCTGGATTTTGGTGAAATCTATTATCTGGCGAGTTTGGATGAATTATTAATGGATATTCCGGAACAAAAGGATGTTGATCTCGCAGGGAAGCAAGTTTATTTCCACCGTGATGAATCGCGTTATCTTGGTTTTTCCTATATAGATAATACGTCCGAACCCAGTATTATTTATGTTGATTTTGAAACGTTACAAACACTTATTGTTGCTGAAACGTTTGCTACATTTATAGAGGAATTGTACTTTAGTCCCTTTTCTACCGATTTCGCGGAACAATTTCCGATAAAAAAATTAAATCAAATTCTCGCTTCCAGCAATGTGCAAAAAACAAAACAATTACTGGAACTATTAGAAGATTATCCAGATAAAAAGTGGTATTTAGAGACGCTTTTAGGATTACTCGAAAAACGAGAAATCCCGTATACTTTAGTTGTCTATAGTTTGTTTGAGAATCAATTGCTTTATTTCCGGAGAAAACTCGCGCCTGAGCTTGTGGAGCAAATTTTCGTCCGACTTGAAGCATGTGATGGGGTAAATAAAGCGGCTCTAGCTGATTTATATAAAGAATGGAAGTAAGGAGGAGTTCAATTGGTAAAAGTAGTTTTTGTCTGTTTAGGGAATATTTGTCGTTCCCCAATGGCTGAGGGGTTATTTCGGAAAGAAGTTGCAGAAGCTGGGTTAACGAATGAAATAAAAATTGATTCTGCTGCAACTGGTACTTGGAATTTAGGGAAACCGCCACACCGCGGGACGCAAGCAGTGTTGAAAAAGCATGGTGTTGATTACCAATCAATGCGAGCTCGAAAAATTTCTGATGTTGATTTTAACGAAGCTGATTTTATTATTGGTATGGATCAGCAAAATTTAGCAGATTTAAATGCACTTAATAATAATCCAGATGTCATCGTTCGCTCCCTTATGTCGTTTGTACCCGGTCAAGAGGATAAAGATATTCCAGATCCCTATTATACTGGAGATTTTGATGAAACTGAACGCATGGTAACTGAGGGAGTGAAGGCTCTTTTAGCTTATATCACAAAAAAATAGTCTATTTTTAGCCCTAATATGTTTAAAGACTGCTCTCACGGGAATATATAAGAGTACAATCAAAAGTGCAGAAAGAGGTTTTTATATATGTTAGGAATTATTTGGGGAATAATCGTTGTTTTATTAGCAGTGTGGTTACTTGGAATTATTTTCCATATTGCGGGTGGATTAATTAATATCTTGCTAGTAATCGTTTTAATACTCGTTATTTGGAACTTAATTCAAATGGCTAGAAATAAACGGAAATAACGTAAAAAGAACAGTACGGCGCATTACAATAATGCGCTGTACTGTTCTTTTATTTTTGATTTAAGTGTTGTTTTTCTAAAAATGCTTTTAAATCTAGCCGGCTTGTTCTTCCAAGTCCGCGAGCAATTTGTTCGGACCAGCCTTCTACTCGTTTTCCTGCTGTTCTTTCGTCGTAATAATTTTTTATTTGTTCATCATATTCAGCTAAAATAGTTGGGTTCATTTTTTGGTAACTGTTTTCGTGGTATACCAAATCTTGAGGCAATCTCGGTTTCGCTTTTTCTTTGTTAGCAACCGGATACCCAATTGTTAAGCCGAATAATGGCATCGTATATGGTGGTAAATCAAGTATTTCGGCGATTTGTTCAACATCGTTCCGAATACCGCCAATAAAGCAAATACCAAGTCCTAATGATTCTGCGGCAACGGCCATATTTTGTGCAGCTAGTGCGGCATCTATCACAGAAACAAGCCATTTTTCTGACGTTTCCAGTGCAGTTGTGTCTACTTGATGTTCTTCTAAGATGGTGTGATGACGAGCTAAATCAGCAACGAAAATAAATAGTTGTCCGGTTTGTACAGTATATGGTTGATTTCCCGCAATGGCTGAGATTTGTTCCCGAATGTCTTTATCTGTTATTCCGATGATGGAGTATGCTTGAACAAAACTGGATGTAGATGCGGCTTGCGCACTCTTGATAAGTAAGGTCAACGCTTCTTCCGTTAAGTCCTTGTCTTCAAATTTCCGCACTGAGTAATGTCCAAGAATGGCATCTATCGCCTGATTCATCCTAACCCCCCCCTTAGTCTTGAAAAATTTTCCGATCGTAATTCGGTTCTTGTAAAAGTGCGCCAAAATTCTGCTGACGTAATGCTTCATAAGCTAAAATTGCCGCTGTGTTCGATAAATTCAACGAGCGAATATGATCTGTCATCGGTATACGCAAACAATTTTCTTCATTCTCTTGTAAAAGCGCATCTGGCAATCCGGTCGTTTCTTTTCCAAAAACGAAGAAATAATCTTTGTTGGAATCGCTATAATCGATATCACTATAAACATGACGACCAAATTTGGTAATGTAGTAAAATTCTCCGCCTTCATTTTTCTCGAAGAATTCATCTAAAGAATCGTAATAAGAAAGTTTCACGTTATCCCAGTAATCAAGTCCAGCGCGTTTTAACATTTTATCATCTGTTGAAAAACCAAGTGGACGGATTAAATGTAAGTAAGTATCTGTTCCGGCACATGTTCTGGAGATATTTCCGGTATTTGCTGGGATTTCTGGTTGGTATAGTACGATATGGTTTGGCATTTCTTTTCACCTGGTTTCTATTAATTTGGTATAGCTGTTAACTCTTGTAATACTTGTTCATCTTGTTCGGTTTGAAGTGCTTGCTCGATGGCTTTTTCGGCATCGCTTCCACCGATTTTTCTTAGCGCCCAGCCAGCCGTTCCTCGAATGACTGGTCTTGGATCATTTTGTAAGCAGTCAATTAAGTCTGGTACAGCTGTTTTATCTTTATAACGCGCTAATATAATGATGGCATTTCGCTGAATAGGCTTCTTCCCACGCCACGAACCTGCCATATCGCCAAATTGTTCTTTAAATGCGCGATTGGAAATGTGTAGTAGTGGTTTTAATTCTGGTCGAACAAGCTCTGGATCCGGCTCCATCTCATCATGAAAGTGGAAATCATGCCCACGATTATATGGACAAACTACCTGACAAGTATCACAACCATACAAACGATTATGCAATACTTCGCGATATTTTTCATCTAGAAAGTCTTTTGTTTGCGTCAAATAACTTAAACATATTTTCGGATTCATTTTCCCTTCACCTAGCAAGGAGCCTGTCGGGCAAGCTTTCACGCATTGATTGCAACTGCCACACAAATCGCTAGAGGGCGTATCTGGTTCAAATGGTATATTGGTTATCATTTCGCCTAAATAGACCCACGAGCCGTATTCTGGCGTTATGAGTAACGTATTTTTCCCGCGCCAGCCAATACCTGCTCGTTCTGCTACAGCTACATCTGATAATTCCCCAGTATCCACCATCGATTTCATTCGTACATCCGGCAAACGCTCACTTAAAAAAGTTTCAAGAAGTGCTAATTTTTCTCGTAAAACGGTATGGTAATCAATTCCCCAAGAAGCTCTGGCAAATACACCTCGTCTAGCTCCTTTTTTACTTACAGGTGCTTCTTTCAATTTAGACGGATAAGCAAGTGCAATGGCGATAATCGACTGCGGTTCCTTGAAAATAAGCTCTGGATAAACCCGTTCATCAATTACCGGATGCTCAAATCCCGTAAAAAGATCCAGCGCTTCCGCTTCTAGTAAGCGTTCTTTTAAAAATAAAAAAGGGTCTGCTGTTGTGAAACCTATTTTTTGAATACCTATTTCATGCGCATAAGCAATGAGCGCTTCTTTCAATGCGGCATAATCTGATGTCGACTTCACTATCATCATCCCCTCTCTCCTTATTTTCAGGCAATAAAATAAACGCAATGCTTCGCTTAAAAAGGTCGAAACACTGCGTTGATAACAGGATTTATAAAAAATATAAAGCGGGTGATGGGAATCGAACCCACGACAACAGCTTGGAAGGCTGTAGTTTTACCACTAAACTACACCCGCATAGTAAGTAGTTCTTAGTGTTTTAACAACTTTTATATAATACCATTCTATGTATGTTTTGACAAGGCTTTTTCTGGAATTTTTTTATAAAAAATAAATATCTCGTTTATTTCTAAGTTTATTCACGTTTTTTTCATATTTTGACTCTAAAATGAAAGATATTATCTTACGGAAAGAAGTGAAAAATATGAAGAAACGGATACAACATTTAGATTTTTATTTTGTTGGAATTATGGTTATTGCTATCTTTTTTAATTTTTATGGTATTTGGAAGGATGATACAGTAAATCCTTATTATACAGCTGCTGTGACAAGCATGGTACAAAATTTTCATAATTTTTTCTACGGAGCTTTTGATCCTGCTGGTTTTATTACAGTAGATAAGCCACCTGTTGCGCTTTGGTTGCAAGCGATTAGCGCCCTTATTTTCGGCGTGCATGGTTGGAGTGTTATTCTGCCACAAGCGTTGGCTGGTGTTGGTTCGGTGATTTTGCTTTATGTTCTCGTCAAACCTAGATTCGGCGCATGGGCTGCAAGAATTACCGCTTTGATTATGGCACTGACTCCTATTGCGGTAGCCGTGACGCGTACTAATAATATGGATGCCATCCTTGTTTTCGTGTTATTACTGGCAACTTTTTTTCTTTTTAAAGCTGTTCATCGTGCAAAAATCGGCTGGCTTCTACTTTCTTTCGCATTAATTGGTGTCGGTTTTAATGTAAAAATGCTCCAAGCTTTCATGGTCGTGCCCGCATTTTTGCTCTTCTATTTTATTGCTACAAAATTAAGTTGGAGAAAAAAGTTAGTTCAATTAGTAATCGCACTCGTTTTAATGCTAGCTGTCTCTGTTTCTTGGGCAGTCATAGTAGATCAAACAGCTGCTTCTGAGCGACCTTATATTGGTAGTAGTCAAACAAATTCGGTGCTTGAATTAGCTTTTGGTTATAACGGTATGGAACGACTTCTCGGTCAAGAAACTGGAACTGGTAGTAGCGGTAATATGGAAATGGGGACTCCTCCTAGCACTAACTCATCAGATTCAAATAGCACAACGCCACCGAGTCCTCCAAGTGGAAGTGTGCAAGATGGCGCTAACGGCGGAACGCCTCCTCAAGGTAATAACGGTACTCCCCCGACTGGTGGCCCCGGGAATGCGGCAAAGGGTGGCGGAAATGGATCAAAAATGACTGGTAGTACAGGTATGTTTGGAACGGGGAATGCTGGACCGCTTCGTCTATTCCAAACCGCACTTGGTGATCAAATTAGTTGGTTCTTACCACTCGCTATTATCGGTATGCTAGCCATTTTTCTGGCGTATCGAAATGAAAATAAACGCATTTATCAATTGACCTCCAAACAAAAGGAAATGGTTTTCTGGGCAGCTTGGCTTATCCCTGTCGCCGGATTCTTTAGTATAGCTGGCTTTTTCCATCATTATTATTTGATTATGTTAGCTCCGCCAATTGCTGTACTTAGTGGCGTAGGTATAGTGGCGCTCTTTCGCTTATACCAAGACAAAGAGAATTGGCAAAGATTCCTATTACCTGTTGCAGTTGCACTAACTGGCAGTCTTCAAGCATTCTTTGTCGCTACTTACTTGCCTATTTTGGCGGTAATTATTGGTATTGCTGCATTGCTGATGTCTATTAGCTTACTTGTGCTGAGACAGCAACCTTCTAAATTCACTGCGAAAATGACAGGATTAGCCTTGGCAATTTTGCTCATTGCACCAACGTATTGGTCTTTAACACCTATTTTATATGGCGGAAATAGTTCTCTGCCTGAAGCTGGACCACAATTAAAACAATCCAGTGGTGGTGGATTCGCCGATGCGTCTGTTGATAGTGATTTAATTAGCTATTTACAGAAAAACAATACCGGAGAAACCTACTTATTTGGGACAACAGACGCAACGACAGCGGGGCCTTATATTATTAAAACGAAAGAAGCTGTTATGGCACTTGGTGGTTTCAATGGAACAGACCCAACCCTAACTGTAAAACAATTAAAACAAATGATTCAAGCCGGTGAAATAAAATATTTTTATCTCCCATCAAATAGTAAAGCTTCTGATTCAGATGTGGTAAAATGGATTCAAGAAAACGGTACAGAAATTGATAGTTCGAAGTGGAGTAGCTCCGTTTCTACGGATGATGACACTACTTCTAGTGCTTCTTTTAATATGCAAGGTGGCGCTCAAGGAATGAATGGCACTGGTACAGGAACACTATATCAATTAAAATAAAGAAGAAATGTTAAAATCCTGGCTGAAATACTAGGATTTTAACTATATTCAAGCTATTTTATTAGCGCTTTATCATTTTGATATGAGAAAATAAGTATGTTGTTAAAGACTACTGGAGGCTTGCTTATGACATTTTGGCAGGATATGATGAATTTCTTTTCTTATGATAATTTAATGTACTGGCTAAGTGAGTATCGGAATTTAGGTCCACTTTTAGCTTTTCTCTTACCTTTTATTGAAGCGTTTTTACCATTTTTACCATTTATTGTATTCGTTGTAGTGAACGTAAATGCATACGGACTACTTGGTGGTTTTTTAATTTCGGTGACAGCAGCAATTGCGGGTAGTTTATGCGTATTCTTGTTAGCACGGAAATTTGGTCAAACTCGTTTTTTACGTTTTATTTCGGGTCACAAACAAATTAAACGAGTAATGGAATGGATTGATAGACATGGTTTTAGCCCGATTTTCATTTTACTTGTAATGCCATTTACCCCATCTTCGGCGGTAAATATTGTTGCAGGTCTCTCTAAAATAAAAGTATATCAATTTATATTAGCGCTTGTAGGTGGGAAATTAATCAAAGTGTTTGCTATTAGCTATATTGGCTATGATTTCGTTGACTTAATTCACCAACCGCTCAAACTGGCTATATTAGCTGTTTCTGTTGTTATTCTATGGTTTGTTGGAAAACGGCTGGAACGTTGGATGTCAGGAAAGAATCTCAAATAAAAAAAGAAAGCACGCGAAATGCGTGCTTTCTTTTTTTAATAAAGTAAATCTAAAAATTCATCTTTCGTAATGTTACCAAAGTATTCTTTTACGTCTATATCTTCTAACGCCTCAGCCAAAGCTTCACGTTTATAAGTAGCATTAACTAATTTATCCTCGATGTCAGCCACATTTTTCACGCCAAAGAAGTCTCCAAAAATCTTGATATCTGTAATAATCCCTTTTTGTACATTTAAGCGAACATCGACGGCTCCTACTGGGAAACGTTTTGTACGTGTTAAGTCGAATTTTGGTGATTTTCCGTAATTCCAATCCCAATTACCATAACGTTTAGCAGATATTTCGTGGATTTTTTCCCAATCTGCAGCAGTTAATTTATATTCTTTTACGTCTTCTACTTTTTCGACATTAAAAATATAAAGTAAGAGCAAATCGCGGAACTCTTCGGTGGTCATTTCTTGATCCATGAAATCAGAAATATTTGCTACACGACTACGAACAGATTTTATACCTTTTGATTCGATTTTATCTTTACGTGGTTTTAGCGATGCCGCAACGTTATCTAAGTTCAAATCAAACATTAATGTGCCGTGCGAGAACATTTTTCCTTTGGTTGCAAATTGCGCATTACCGGAAACTTTGAAACCATCAATCAATAAATCATTGCGCCCTTTTAGTTCCGCATTGACACCTAAACGTTTCAGCGCTTCCACAATCGGTTGTGTAAATTTCGCAAAATTATGGAAAGACTCGCCGTCATCTTCCGTGATAAAACTGAAATTCAAGTTTCCTTCATCGTGATAAACAGCTCCACCACCAGAAAGTCTGCGCACAACAATAACATCATTTTTCTCCACATACTCTGTATCAATTTCTTCTACTGTATTTTGGTTGCGTCCAATGATAATCGATGGCTTATTAATATAAAATAACAGTACGGGCTCATCTAGATTTAATTCTGTTAAAATAAATTCCTCCACCGCTAAATTAATACGCGGATCTTTCTCATTATTATTATCGATAAAATACATACTCCTACCCCTTTTCTTCTATATTAAAATGTTTTCGTGAATCCTTTGGAAGCGAGCGCAATTTCTCCTTTGTAAATAGCTGCTGCTTCTTGTTTTAGGACTTCTAAATCGCCAACTTCGGGTAAATGACTAAGGAGTAATGATTTCACATTGGCTTCTTTGGCAATTTTTGCAACTTCTGTACTTGCCATATGCACTTTTGTTTTTCCAGCTAGGTCATGGAAAAAATTGGTGTCTGTTACTAATAAATCGGCACTCTCTGCAAAAGGAATAAAGCTATCTTGATAAGCGCTATCTGCGGTGTATACGAAAACTTTGCCACCTGCTTCTATTCTCATTGCATAGCACGGTACCGGATGAATCGTTTTTAAGAAAGTTACTTTAAACGGTCCTATTTCCAGTGTATCGTCTGCTTTATATTCGATTGCCTTTGTTACATTGGCCATTTCTAAATAAGAATAGCCCCGTTCATCTTCTTTATGTCCATAAATCGGTAAGACGGGCGGTTTTTCCTTTTTTTGGGATAATAGGCGAATGTGCTGCAAAATTCCTACGTCTGCTACATGATCTGGATGGTAATGAGAAATTATTGCCGCATCAATGTCATCAGAATCAATATAGTTTTGCATAATAGAAACAGCACTTGCTCCAACATCAATTAAAAGCTTAAACCCAGCTTCTTCCAGCAAATAACTAGATGTTCCTTCATTCGCTACCGGATAGCCACCCCAATGTCCAAAAACGGTTAGTTTCATCACTGCACTTCCTTTCTCAAAGTAAACCTCCTTTATATGATACAACATTTACAATAAAAGGAGAAATCATCCAGAAAAAATGCTACACTTATTATAGAACCTTTTTAAATTTACAGATGAGGATGATCAACGATTGAATTATTTTAAAAAGTCCTGCCTATCTTTACTTATTATCGCGCTTTCTATTAGTTTGTTAGCTGGCTGCGATAAAGAGAAAAAGGCAGATACTGCAACCGAAGACAGTCTATATTCGAAGGAAACTTTAGTAAAGTACAACGATTACGTGAATTTAAGTAATGCTATTAATGACGATTTTTTAAATACGCGAGCTAATTATTTCAAATGTTACTCTGACGAAAACGGTCATTTTAAACAACTGAGTAGCACTGATATTTTGGTTCCTATAAGAATCCCGACCGAAACAGCCAACGCTATTACTACTATGAAAGATTCTATTAGCGAAACGCCTTCTTTTCCGATGGATAAAGATATTCAGGAACTTTCCACAGATTTAGCAAATGAAATACGCATACTAAATGATTTACAAACATATTTCGCCGCTAAAAGTTATCTGGATGATGATTTTGTAGAAGCGCGTAGCTTGCATAAAGAGTTAGTAAGTTCCGTAAAAAAATCGAATCAAGAAATACAAACATTTAATGAAGCTATGCAAAAAATTAACACTGAACAGCAAAAGTTTGCAGCTGAAAAAATGAAGAAATCTGGTAATCTTACGCCTCTCGCGCTAAATGCTTTCATTTCTGATAGTGAAAAAGTGATTGCCGAACTCCGAAAACAAGAAATAACTGCTACTAATTTAGTAGATCTCGATATTCCCTCTTATGAGAAATACTATAACAATTTAACCAAGTCTTATGACGAGTTCATCAAGGCGAGTACAGATGGAACACAACTACAAAAAGAAAAATTGACTAGTAATGATCTTGTTTTTTTAGTAAAAAAAGCAACGATTATTAAAGCAGAAGCAACTTCACTGCTTAACCGCGTCAAAACAAAACAAGCTATACCTGAAAACGACCTAAAGAACCCTATTTTTATTGAAACTACGGAAGGTACACCTGAAAAATTAATAAAAGAATATAATAATCTAATTACGGATTATAACAGTTCTCTTTCTTTCCATAAAAAATATCCCCGCAGAATAAAATCTGTGGGGATATTTTTTATTTACTAGGGAAATACTTATTCTCTAGTTCTTTTGTTAGTTTTTCGGTTTTTTCTAGCTCACCAACAGCAACAAAGCGTTTCGTTGTTTCCGTTGGTTTGTCACATGTAATCAGTGTGACTCTAGCGTCCTTCGTATCATCAATCACACTTACTTCAGTTTCATCAATCGTTTTCGTTTCTGTAACAGTGTATTCGTATAAATTTTCCAAATCGGTTAGATAAATCTTATCACCTTTTTTGACTTTCATTATAGGACCAAACAACATAGATTCATCACGCATATGGTGCCCTGCAAGCGGATAGTTCCCTTTACCCATGACTTGATCAGAACGCATGGTTGTTGCACCAGCCAGTAAATTAGCCGTATTGGTTCCTTTAAAAACTAATAGGCTCACGTCTACGGATGGAACTGCAATAGAACCAACAACTGCATCTTTGTCATAATTAGCTGCTCCTTTAATCACAGATGTCATAGACGGAAGCTGCACACTTTCAAAATCAAATGTAGCGTCTTTTTCATTATTTTTCTTTATATCTGATGCGTTATATTGCTCAATTGTTTCATGACCGCTCATGTATTTCACGATGCCGTTTTTGATAAATGGGGAAAAAATTAATAGTAGCCCGATGATTAAAATTATTATTGCAATTGTTTTCTTTAACATATAATTCCTCCTTGTAACTATTTCATTATATAGTAGCTCTGCTTATGAAGCAAAGAAAATCAGCAACTTAGTAGAACTATTTTCCCTACCTGTGACAGAATTGTAAAGTTACTCCCAAATGTTGGTCAGAATCCGACTTTTTCGTTGAGCAGAAATATAGGGGCTTCCTTTAACGGTAAATCTAAGTGGAAAATGGGTTGCCATTCCTTTGTTTGGCACCCCTATTCGATTAGTTGCTTCTATTAAATGCGGTGTTTTTGCCTTTTCTAACCAAATATTACTATCAAAAAGAGTTTTCCCGTAATCTTCTATACTTAATCCTAAAGCTTGTGTTAATTTTCCGGGGCCATTAGTAAGTTCGTAACCCGTTTTCCCATGACGATTCTGTTCCATCAGATGTTTCGCTTCTTCGTCAGGTTCGATGGCTCGGATTAGAATGGCTTCTGGAATTCCTTCTGGCATGGTTATGAAATTAAGCAACACTTGGCGGTGCATTTGGTACATATAGATTGTTCCTGGGGATGAAAACATGACTTCTGTTCGTTTCGTTCGGAGATTTTGAAAACTATGCGCCGCCTTATCAGTTGCCCCAAGGTAAGCTTCTGTTTCCACTATTAGTCCGGAAAGCTTCCCATTATTTGTTTGATGTACTAGGCGCATACCAAGAATATCTCTCGCTAATTCGATGGTCGGCTTGTTTTCAAAAAATGCGTTTGTAATAATCGTATCCATTTCGTACCTCAATGTTTTCTTTTTATTCTAGCAGAATTCCTTTCCAAATGGTTCTTTTTTGACTAGTTATATAAGACTATTTCTTCATAAATCCTACTTCAGACGTATACGTTATAACTTGCCTTTTATTAATCTTGTGTTAGAATTATGTTAAAGTGGGTGCTGTATGAAGATGTTTTTTTGTTACATAATACAGCTTCTTTTTTTCATTTCAAAATAACAAATAAAACGAGTAAATAGTGTGTAGGAGAGGTGTTTCATGAAGGATTGGAAAATAAAAATCCAAACGTTTTTAAGCAAGAATTATGGATTTTTTGTTCTAGCCGTCATTCTTTATTGGCTAAAAACGTATATTGCATATCAACTTGAATTCAAACTTGGCATAGAAAATCTGATGCAGCAAATTCTGCTGTTCATTAATCCATTAAGCGGAGCCATTTTCTTTATGGGTCTTGCGCTCTTTGCTAAGGGACGTCGTTCATTCATTTGGATTATCGTCATTGACTTTTTAATGAGTTTTATTCTTTACGCAAATATTGTATATTATAGATTCTTTAGTGATTTCATTACGCTTCCGAATCTTAACGCAAAACAAATGCAAAACATGGGCGACATGGGAGGTACTATCACAGCGTTACTCAGCTGGCACGATATTATTTACTTCGTGGATATTATCATTTTAATTGCACTGCTTGCTTTCCGTTTTGTAAAACCAAACAAAACAGCCCGTATTCGTGCAAGAAAAGTAGTTGGGGTGCTGACGCTTGGTATTGCAATGTTCTTTGGTAACTTGGGACTTGCAGAAATTGATCGTCCACAACTTTTAACAAGAACATTTGATAGAAATTACATCGTTAAATATCTTGGTATGACTAACTACCAAATCTATGACGCCGTGAAAAGTACTGAATCATCTACACAGCGTGCACTTGCTGATAGTAGTGATGTTACAGAAGTGTTAAACTATACTAAATCCAAATATGCCGCGCCAAATCCGGAATATTTCGGTAAAGCAAAAGGCAAAAACGTGATTTATATTCACTTAGAGAGTTTCCAACAATTCCTAGTGAATTATAAATTAAATGGAGAAGAAGTAACGCCGTTTATTAACTCTTTCTTTAAAGATCAAAATACACTAAGCTTTACAAACTTCTTCCACCAAACAGGTCAAGGTAAAACAGCTGACTCCGAAATGTTACTTGAGAACTCACTTTACGGCTTGCCTCAAGGTTCTGCCTTTACAACTAAAGGTAAAAACACCTACGAATCAGCATCTGCTATTTTAGGACAACAAGGCTACACAAGCGCTGTATTCCATGGTAACTATAAGAGCTTCTGGAATCGTGATGAAATTTATAAACAATTTGGTTACGATCATTTCTTTGATGCTAGTTACTACGATATGAACGAAGCAGATGTTTCTAACTATGGACTTAAAGATAAACCATTCTTTAAAGAATCGGAAGAATATCTATCATCCTTACAACAACCGTTCTACACGAAATTTATTACGCTTACGAACCACTTCCCTTATCCAATTGATGAGAAAGATGCTTCGATTGCTCCAGCAACAACAGGCGATTCATCTGTAGATACGTATTTCCAAACAGCTCGTTATTTAGACGAATCTGTGAAAAGCTTTGTTGATTACTTGAAGAAAACTGGTCTTTACGATAACTCTGTCATTATCATGTACGGCGACCATTATGGTATTTCCGACAATCATGAACAAGCAATGACCAAAATTCTTGGTAAAGATTACAACACTTTTGAAAATGCCCAAGCGCAGCGTGTTCCTTTAATGATTCACGTTCCTGGTGTTCAAGGTGGCGTTCAAGAACAATACGGTGGTCAAGTTGACTTACTTCCGACATTACTTCACTTACTTGGCGTTGATAATAAAGAGTACTTGCAATTTGGTACAGATTTACTTTCTAAAGATCATAAACAACTTGTTCCATTCCGAAATGGTGATTATATAACTCCTACCTATTCCATGATTGGTGGCAACATGTATAATCAACAAACTGGAGAACCAATTGCTACGGAAACAAAAGAAATGAAAGAAACAAAAGAAAAAGTAGCAAAAGAATTAGAGCTTTCAGATTCTGTACTACAAGGTGACTTGTTGCGTTTCTATGCTCCTGATGGTTTCAAAAAAGTGGATCCAAGTAAATACAATTATAATAAGAAAAAATCAACTGATTCATCCAGTAATTAAATATAAAAAAGAGTCCAGAATATCTGGACTCTTTTTTATTTGCCTAAACCTCGCATAATGTAAGCTACCGTATCATCAATTTCTTTTGCGTCATCCCACTCCACGTCAGGCATAACGACAAACCTCGTTAGCATAAAGCCGACAATATTTGTAATAAGGGCACGCATAATTGTACTGTTCGGCATATCAACAATTTCTCCGCGCTCTTTATAGTAATCAATCATTTGATCAAATTGTCCTTTTACATGCGTCATAAAAATTTCTGAAAACTGTTCTCTTAGCTCATCGTGGTAAAATAGTTCCATGAAGTAAATCTTGATGACCTTCCCATTTTCTTTAGCAAAGTCAAAGCGATTAACAATAATCTCCCGAATAAATGACTGAAAATCTGGATATTCACTTTCAAACACTTCTTTGACAAAACTTTGTGCTAAAAATGGTATCACACCACCGATGAGTGTTGGCATTGTAATCGCCATTAGTAAATCTTTTTTCGTTTTGTAATGTCTAAAAATGGTGCCTTCTGCAACCCCTGCTTTTTTAGCAATTTCATTCGTTGAAGTTCCAGCATACCCTTTTTCAGCAAATAGTTCGATGGAAGCAGCGACAATTCGGCGCTGTTTTTCACTCATTTTTGTTTCTTTTTCCGTTAAATCAAGCATTTGACGGATAATGTCCCCTTCTGCATCCACGCCTTATATCCTCCTTTCCACTTAAACTTTACGATATTTTTTCAAAGCAAAAATATTTAATATAACAAATACGAGCACAAATCCTAGTAAAATATAGAAATCAGTTGCAAACGAAGCGAATCCTTCTCCTTTTACCATGATGGATGTTAGTGCATTTGCGCCGTAGTATAGCGGCATAATGTGGGCAATCCACACAAGCCAATCAGCCATTCCATCGAGCGGGAAAATCCCACAAAATAAGACTTGTGGCACGATAACGATTGGAATAAATTGTACGATTTGAAATTCATTATTTGCAAACGTAGAAAGTAAAATTCCTAGCGCTAAAGAAACCATGCCGAGTGTTAACGTAATTAGTAACACATAGAATAAGGAGCCGTTTTGCATCATGCCTAGTACTTGGATGGAGAAAACTGCGACTAAGATAGACTGTAGTAACGCAAAAATACCAAAGCCTATCAAATAGCCTAGTTCTAATTCGATACGTTTAATTGGGGTTGCCATAAGTCGTTCAAGCGTACCTGTTGTTCGTTCTCTCAAGAAAGAAATACCGGCAATCAAAAATACGAAGAAGAAAACGAAAAAGCCAATGAAAATCGGGCTAATTGTGTCGAAAAAGCTAGTATCTTTATCGCCGTATACGTAATCTGTTGAGAGTGTTAGTTTCTCTGGACTTTTGGTAAGTGACGGAATACTGTTTGGATCAATTCCAGCTTTAGCAAGAGCTTCTCCGGTTGCCTTTGCTTGGTTTTTCGCTTGCGTTTGTTGTTCCGTCATCAATGTTTTTTGTAGTTTTAATCCGATTTCCTTACTCAAGCTTGGTTCACTATTTTCATAGGTGACTTCGAGTTTTTCACCGTTTTGTTTGAAAAAAGCGTCGAGGTTGGCATCTTTAATTTTAGCAGTCACGTCGGTATTTTCTGAGTATGTTTTGATCGTTAAGTCGTTTGCTTTCAGTTCTTTTACCATGGAGTCAGAAAGTCCACTTACACCAACAACTGGCTGCACTGTGTCACCTTCGAATAAGTAAGTGAGAAGCGTAATAAGTAAAAGTGGCGCAAGAAACATTAGGGCAAGCGTCCGTTTATCCCGGCGAAATTGGTTAATGATGCGTTTGACGATTGCAAGTATTCGCATTAGTCCTTCCCTCCAAACTCTAAAAAGGCATCTTCTAACTTACCAGATGACGTTTTGCTTGAGAGCTCTTGTGGTGTCCCTAGAGCGATTATTTTTCCATTTCTTATCATGGCAAGTCTATCGCATTTTTCAGCTTCATCCATCACGTGTGTCGTCACAAGGATGCATTTACCATTCGCTTTTAGGTCACCTAATTCTTCCCAAATCGTTTTTCTAAGTTCTGGATCAATTCCGACTGTCGGCTCATCTAGAATTAGGACATCTGGGTCAGCAAGGACAGAAATTGCGAGAGACAGCCTACGTTTCATCCCTCCCGAATAATTGTTCACCTTTTTAGTTAAATCTTGTTGTAAATTAACTAAAGTGGCTGCATACTTCATTCGGTCTTTTTTGGCTGCACCTTTGATAGAATATAGTGAAGCAAAAAAATCTAAGTTTTCTTTAGCTGTTAAATCGGTATAAAGTGCGTCTGATTGGGCCATGTAACCAATTTTGCTAATGACGGGTAAATTAGGCATTACTTTTCCTAACACTTCGGTTGTACCATTCGTTGCCTTTTCCATCCCAATAATAGTCTTAACGAGCGTGGTTTTCCCCGCACCGGATGGTCCTATCAAGCCAAATATCTCGCCTTTTGCTATTTCAAGAGACATATCCGACAAAATTTGCTTTTTGCCAATTTTCACATCTAAATTGGTTACATTAATTGCGATTTCTGACATTGCTTTCCCTCCCTTTCTAAAAATGAGTGATTACTCACTTATGATTATACTCGGATTTTATCCAATGTAAAGAAAAAACCGAATGCATCAAGAAGTTTCCTTCTATTAGCATTCGGTTATTTACGTAAATAAATGTCTGATATAAGATGATCAGTGCCTTTATGCAGCACTAAGTCGGCTCGATATTTTGTTTTCTCAATGTTTTCTTTTAAGTTGACACCGTTGATTGTATCCCAAACCCCAAGTGCAAATGTTTCTGCTTCTTGCTCGCTAATTTTAGTATACGGGTGGAAATAAGAGCTTTCGTCTTGGAAAGCTGTTTCACGAAGCATGAAGAAGCGCTCTAAATACCATTTTTTGATATCAGACTCATTAGCATCCATATAAACCGAGAAATCAAAGAAGTCACTTGGAAACAGGCTCTCATGTTGATCCGCTTGAAGAACATTGATGCCTTCAATAATGACGATATCTGGATTATGAATCACGCGCGTTTCGTCTAAAACATCATAGGTAAAATGCGAATAAAGTGGTATTTCGACATCTTCTTTATTTGCTTTTAAGTCAGTTAAAAACTTAGCAAAGCGATCTCGGTCGTAGCTTTCCGGGAAGCCTTTTTTGTCCATGATACCGCGTTCTTCTAAAACTTTGTTAGGATAAAGAAAGCCGTCTGTCGTCACAAGCTCTACTTGTCTGGTTTTGGAGAACCAGCGATCAAGCATTAATTTGAAAACGCGTGCAGTCGTACTTTTTCCAACAGCCACACTTCCAGCTAATGCAATAATAAATGGTGCACGCGATTCTTTTTTCTTTAAGTATTCCATTTTTTCGCCATGAATAAAAATTGCTTCATGGTATTGAATCGCAATTAGTTTTATTAGTGGTAAATAGATTTCAGAGATGTCTTGTAAAGAAATTCGGTCATTTAAACCACGTATTTCTTCCAATTCCTCTGCAGTTAAAATTTGGTCCTTACTCACTTCCAGCTTGCGCCATTCTTCTCGTGGGAAATGAAAGTAGTGGTTGTAATCATTCATTCAATGTTCCATCCTTTAATTCATTCGTGAAAACGTAAACAGCTTTATTTAAGGATAACGCAAGCTGCATAAATCCGCAAGTAGCGATTTAATATTTACGATAGACATAAACTGATTTTGGTTTTGCTACTTCTTTATAACTTTCTACTTGTACAGATGGGATGTTCATTTTGAACGGGGAATAATATTCTTGGGTGATGGTTCCTTTTACTGTAAGCCAAGTATCGTTTTTCAAATCGGTTTTTTCGGGCATTTGGACGAGCATTCCAAACACACCAGAATCAGCCACACAGTGAATAATTCCAAAACGAAACAAGAACAAGTTATTATCTTGGGTGACTTCATCATTATAAACAAAACCGGTAAATTCGATTTGTTTGCCAGTAAACTCCCCTGGATAATTATAAAGAATTTCCATCGTCATTAAGTAATTACTATCATTGACTTTAATTGGGTTTTGATCAATGATTTCTGCTTTTTCTTTCGCCATCATTTTTTCATAATCTGTTTCCCCAAAGTAGCCACTTGTATCTGGTCTTAAAAATTGATTTTGAGCGTATGGATCGTCTCCAGCTGCATTGTTTTTCGGAAAGTGAAAACCTTTTGCTGAAACAATAGTCGAATCAAGCGTTGCGACAGGGAAAAGAAAACCTGCAATCAAGGCATAAGAAAGCAAACCATAGACCATAATTTTTTTCAAAATAGTATTTTCGCCATCATGGGTGTGCCCCATATGTTCTGTTTTTGCTCCAATATCTTCATCGCGAAACACCATAATAAGTTGAATAATCGCAAGTAAGAATGCGGCAATCATCGCAGAAAAAGATAAATAAGCGTACTTCATATTAATATATTTACTGATGTCACCAGAAATATGAAGCTGCATCAAATAAAAACCAAATCCAAATAAAATAAAAACGCGAAACATCTGCTCACCTACTTTCGGTTAAATAACTAAGGCGTATAAAAAGACAACAATCGTTACACTAGTAACAATTAATAAGACAAATTTTGCTTTAAATGCGCCTAACATCATCATTAGATTTTTAATATCAAGCATTGGGCCGAACACTAAAAAGGCAACGATGGATTGTGTGGAGAAAACACTACGGAAAGAAGCGCCAATAAAGGCATCTGCTTCAGAGCAAAGGGACAATACAAAAGCAAGGACCATCATAAGTAAAATCGATAAAATCGGACCGTGGCCTATCGAAACGAGCGTCGATGTTTTAATATATGTTTGCATCGCTGCGGCAATCAATGAACCAAATACAAGGTATTTACCTACAGAGAAAAATTCATCGACGGCGTGCTGCACAGTATGCCATATTTTTTGACTCAGTGTCATTTTTGTATGTGTGTGCTCCTCACCGTGATGATGGTGCGCATGTCCTTTATGAGCGTCTTCTGTATGTGCTACGTCGCTTGCTAGCGCTTGGAAATTAGTTGTCGTACTTTCAGAAGGACCACCAGCAAGCGCTAGATTTGTTGCTGGAACAGCCACTTTTTCACTAGCTGCTTCATATTTTAAAAAGCGCTCTTTGAGTCCAGTTCCTTTATAAAAATAAGCGATAATATTTCCGACAACGAGAGCTACTACAAGACTTCCCGCAACACGTAGCAATGGAACTTCCCACGTACTACCAAATGCAACATAGGTCGAAAATAATACTACTGGGTTGATAATAGGAGCGGTAAGCATGAAGGCAATACCAGCATGAAGCGGTACCCCTTTTGCCAGTAAATTACGAACGATAGGAACAATTCCACATTCACAGGAAGGGAAAAATACACCGATAAGCGAGCCAACAATGACTGCTAGAAATTTATTTTTGGGGATAACACGGGCAATAAATTGTTCTGATATAAACATTTGAATAAAGCCAGCAATAAATACTCCAATTAATACAAACGGCAGTGCCTCAATCAAAATAGAAATAAAAATGGTATTCATTTGGAGGAATGAATCCGGAAGATGACTAAACATGGGATTCCTTCTTTCTTTACTCTTTTTAATAACTATTTGATTCTAAGCCTATCTTTTGCAGAAATCAAGTAAAAGATAAATGACTATATCATTTATTGGGCTCGAATAAAAAGACAACAATTCAACTAAATTGTTGTCTTTTTGTGATAATATCTTGATAATCTTGTTCGAGTATGGCTTTTTCTGTGGGCTTTAAATTGGGTTGCATAAGTTTTGCCGCAATTTCTGACATACGCATTTCTAAAATCAACTTATCTTCTTCTGTAATGCGAGTTGGTCCTTTACTTTCTTCATATTCCGCGAAAGTCATTCGGTGGAAAGTCATTTCATTATTTTCGATGACGAGTAATTGTTCCGCCACATGATTAACAAAAGTTCTATCATGAGAAACGAAAAGTACTGTCCCTGCAAATTGTTTGATTAACGCCTCTAGTGCTTCCATTGCGTAGATATCCAAATAGTTCGTTGGTTCATCAAGAATTAAGAAATTGGCGTCACTAACAAGGAGCATACTGAGCAGCAATTTCACTCGTTCTCCGCCAGAGAGCATGTGCACTTCCTTATGCAAATCGCTTTCTTTAAAATGCATACTACCTAGTACTTCTCTGATTACTTGCTTCGTTTGAACGCTGATTTCCGTGATGTTTTCTAAAAGGGATTTTGTTTGGTTTAATCCATTTAATTCTTGGTCAAAATAAGCAATTTTCGCTTGGGGATTACATAGGAGATTAGGATTTTCTTGGATGATTTCTTTTAAAAAAGTAGTTTTCCCACTCGCATTTTCACCGATGAGTGCCACTTTATCTCCTGCTTTGATAGAAAAAGTATTTGTTTCAAATAGTTTTCGACCAGCAATTTCATAGGTTGTTTCTTTGGCACTTAGTATCGTATTGCCTTTTTTTATAACGCGATTATCTGGTGTAATCATTTTGATTGGTTTAGTTGTACGTGGTTTTTCGACATTGCCGAGCCGTTCCACTCGCTTTTCTAAAGCTTTGATGGTACTGTGTTGTTTCTTTTGTTGTGTGCCTTTTCCGGCTTTAAATGCGCTGGCTTCTTTGTTGTTTAGCCGTTTCCCTGGTTTAACGATGCGACCGGCTTCGATTTCATGATACGTTTGGGACGCTTGTAACTGTTTCTTTTTATTTTTAAATTCTTTATATGCAAGTTCTGCTTGGTTTTCTTGTTGTTGTTTTTGTTCTAAATACGCATGGTAGTTCCCTTTGTATACATGAATTTTTTGATTTTTGATTTCCCATATTTCTGTACAGAGTGCATCTAAAAAAGCGCGGTCATGTGAGATAATTATGAGTGCACCGTGGAAATCACTCCACTGACGTTCTAAATGTTGGACGCTTTCGACATCGAGATTGCTTGTTGGTTCGTCTGCTAGGAGAACACTTGGATTTTGACGCATTGCATATTGGATGGCTTTTCTTGTTTTTTCGCCGCCGCTTTTCGTACTTGTATCCGTGGAAAGTTGTTTAATGTAAGCAAGTTTTCCTTGTGTAGTCACCGTGCCAGATGTCGCTTCTTTAGCTCCAGCAATTACTTCCATTAGTGTTGTTTTCCCGAGACCATTTTGACCGATAATGCCGATTCTTGCTTTTTTACTAACTAGCAGATGAGGAATTTCTACTAAAACTCTGTCTGCTACTTCTATTTTTAATTGATTTATTTCGATTGTAGACATAAAAAATAACCTCCTGAATATTTTCAGAGAGGAATCCGCGAGGCTACGCCAAAAAGGCCTATAGCTAGAGTTATCATGCGAAATGAACATACGAATCCCGTCCGAAAAAAAGTTTCTATCCGATAATTGGATAGCTTTCTTCATTTTTTCATATAATACAGGATTAGAATTTCATTGGCTTAAGATAACACTCCTTTACGTTTGATGAATATATTATAGCGCAATTTGATTGTTACTTCAACCTTTATAAGCCGTGTCATTTGAAATCCACGGCTTAGTCTGTTGTCATTTACTCATTTTCTTCCATCATCATTTTTAATTTCTGAATGAACGCCTCGAAACTTTCAGCCATTGATAAACGTTTCGTGTTGATTGGTTCGGAGACGATTTCTACAAATTTTTCAAAAAAATCATTGAACTCTGTCGCATCTTTTTTACTGATGGCGACGAGGGCAATTATTTTTATTTTGACGTCATTCCAATAAATCGGTTCTTGCAGCGTCATTATGGATACACCGCTTTGAAGGGCATCATTCTTGATAGAATGTGGTATAGCAATGCCGGATGGAAAGCTTGTTGGCGCCATTTGTTCCCTTTTTTCGACTTTTTCTTTAAACTCCGGCGTGACGAAGGTCTGTTTTTCCATTTTAGAAATCATTTGCTCTCTGATTTTTGCGGGTGTCAGTTCTGAGGGGTCAATTTGGTTGGCATAGAGGGAACGAACGATATAGCGATCAATTTGTTGACCTCGCAAGTGATTTTCTAAGATTTTTTTCTTTGTTTGGATTCGATTGCTGATTTTCTTGATATCCTTCATCGTTAGTAATGGATGAATAAAAATGGAACCCGCTTTTTCAAGAGCAATATCACGGTTTGTTGTTAAGATAATATCAAAATTATCTTCATAATCCTCGTTTTCTATCAGTTTGATGGTAGCTTCATTTTCAAATCGTGCGCGCAGTTTTTTCAGCATATTTGTTCTTAAATCGTGATAATCCTCAATAAGTAGGCCTATTTCTAAGCGAATATAATCACGGTTTTCACTTTCTAGAAAAGAGCCGATATGCAGCGCGATAAAGGAAATTTCGTCTTCGTTAAAGTCAATTGTTAGTTTTTCTTGTAGCAAAGAAGAAATGTAAACAGCAATGTCAAAAGTGACAGGGTAGGACGTTTTGATATCAAGTAAGCTTAAATTTCTGGTGTACGCTTTGTAACGCGAGCGATAGTATAGGCTTTGGACGTGAATCGCTAGCTTGATAAAAAGTTGCTCATTTTGGAGATCAATGAGATAGGTTTCTTCCACATTGGCAAGCACGCTTTTAAGTGCTTCGATGATTTTTTTATCGACAAATTGGTCCAGTTCGCCATGATTGGCATTAGCAGATTGTTCATTTTGCAAGCCAACATATAAAAGTCCGAGTTGTTTTGTCTCTGCCTCTGAAAAATGGATTTGATATTCTTCCGAGAGAATTTCAGCAATTTTTTTCGATATTTCGTATTCTTTGGAGTGTTTTTGAATGAGTGTTTTTTGCGTTTCGATGAGCGTATTTCCTTGTTGAATTCGGACGATGCTAATGGCGTAATGTAAGACAATGTTCATCATCGAATATTGATTGGTTGTAATGGATTCTTCCGCTAAAACTTCTTTTACGATGTTTTGCAGTTTGTCGATAGAAACAAATTCAATCATTTCTTGAATGCGACTTTTGATACTTTCACGGTATCCACCTTCTTCGTATAGCAAGGAAATCATATATTTTCGTTTGGCACGTTCTTTTCCGATTAATTTGATTCGGTCTTTACTGGTGACGATTTGGACATCGGCTTCTTTTAGCTCGTTTTTTAATTGTTGGATGTCTTTTTTTAAGGTTACTTCTGAAATATACAAAATATCCGCAAGTTCAAACAAGTCAACGCCTTTAGTAGAGTTTTTAATTAATTCGAGTAAGAGTTTTGACTTTCTTTCTGTTACATCACTTTCTGTCTGAAGTTCAAATGGAATACGTTGATTGATTTGATAACCTTGTTTTGCAGAACGAATTAAATTTGGTGTCACTTCATTTATCTTAGAAATGTTGTTACGAATGGTTCGTGTTGTACACTCGCAAAAAGCTGCTAACTCATTTGAGGTAACCCACTTATTTTCCTGTTTATGCAAATAAGCTAGTATTTCTTTTTGAGTATCCATTTTTTGTTACCCCCTATATATCGAAAGCCAGTTGTATTAGCTATCAACTACCACAACTGGCGCTCTTTTACATTAAGCTTCTAAGTCTTCCCCATTAGACTCTATTACTTTTTTATACCATGAAAAGCTATCTTTTTTAATTCTTTTGCCTGTACCATTTCCTTCGTTATCTAAATCAACGTAAATGAAACCGTATCTTTTTTCCATCTGTGCGGAGGAGCAGCTAACGATATCAATCGGTCCCCAAGCGCAATATGCGATTATTTCTACGCCATCATACATAGCGCGTTTCATTTCTTTTAGATGAGCGGATAAATAATCGATTCGGTAATCATCATGGATTTCGCCATTTTCTAATTTGTCATACATTCCAAAACCATTTTCGGCGATGATAATTGGTTTATGATATCTGTCCCAGTACTGCGACAATGCGTTATACAATCCTTTTGGATCGACTGCCCATCCCCACGGATTAGCTTTAAGATGCGGATTTGGTGTAATCGAAGCTGGGTCCAAATCATTTCTTTTGGAATCTACCATTTGGGAATAATAATAGGAAAGTGCTAAATAATCCATGGTATTTTTTTGTAAAATGGCTTTGTCGTCTTCTGTGATTTCAATATGAATATTATTTTCGTCAAAGTAGTTAAGCGCATACTTTGGATATTCGCCTTGGAACTGCACATCTGCGAAGAAATATTCCATACGATTACGTTTCATTGCGAGGACGATATCATCCGGATCGCATGAGAATGGATAGGCTGTACAATCAGCAAGCATCGTACCAATCATTAAATCAGGATTCAGCGCTTTTCCATATTCGTAAATTTTCGCACTTGCGACAAATTGGTTGTGAACAGCTTGATACGTAGCGGATAAATAATCATCGACAGCATCATATGGAATCGCTGTGGAGTTAAATGGTTCGAATTGAATTAAATTAATTTGGTTAATGACAATCCAATATTTCACTTTTTTATTGTAGCGATCAAGTACCGTTTTGCCGTACTTCTCAAATAAATCAATAACTTTCCGATTATGCCATCCGCCATGATTTAAAACAATTTCCACGGGAGTTTCGTAATGTAAAATCGTAATAATTGGCTCCATACCAAGTTCGATAATTTTGTCGATTAATTGGTCATAATATTTTAATCCTGCTTCATTTGGTTCCGTTTCTTCGCCAGTAGGAAAAATTCGTGTCCAATCCAGCGAAGTTCGGAAAGTTTTAAAACCCATTTCCGCAAGTAAAGCCAAGTCTTCCGGATACGTGTGATAAAAATCGATGCCATGGCGTTTCGGATAATAGTTCACTTTATCTTCTATACTTGCTTTGATATCCGCTAAACTTACTCCTTTATGTTGTTCCTCGCTAATTTCATCATTTGTTTTTCCTTTATGATATTTGTGCAAATCTGCTAAACTAATTCCTTTTCCATCTACTTTAAATGCGCCTTCTGCTTGGTTGGCCGCGATAGCTCCTCCCCATAAAAAGTCTTTCGGAAATTGATAATTTTCAAACATGCTCGTACCTCCTATTTTTTCGTAAGTTCGGTCATTTTTTTGAATAAACGTAGCATATGCTCGCCGATTAAAATTTCACTTTTGGCTGTCATGAGTGTATCTTGCGCATGACAGAACAGTGTGGAATAACGGATTTGATTACCCGATGCTTCTAGTTGAAGTGTATCTGTTTGCAGACTATGCGCGATGACGATTTCTTTTTTTGCAGAGGCGATAAATTCCTCGGCTTCGTTAAACGCTAGTTCCTCTAAATGGTTAAGACCTTTCACTAGGTCATTTCTTGCGTTTCCAGCATGAATTAATATATTCATGGATAGTTCATTTAAGCTATCTGTTTCTTCAACATAGTCTTGCTCTGACATTTTAGTTCCTCCAATCAATTTGTTACCATTTCTTTCTCTGATTCGATTGCGTCTAATTTTTCTTGTTTGAGTAATGAGTTGTCGTATGCTTTAAAGAATGGCAAGTAGACAAGCCATGTAATGACGATAATTGCTAAACAAGCAATCACACCTCGGAAATCTTGTGTTGCAAGATAAGATGTTACGGGGTATGGCATGTACCATAGTAAGAATGATTGCGCGGGAATATTTACTAAGTTCATCGACATAACAAAATAGGCGATGCTTGGAACTAAGAAAGCATTAATCCACGTTGGAATCATTAGATAGGGATTAAAGGCAATTGGTGCCCCAAAAAATAATGGTTCGTTGATGTTAAAAATTGATGGGACAATAACGGCTTTTCCGATTGCTTTTAGTTGTAAGGATTTACTTAAAATTAGCATCATGAGCGATAGTGATAGGGTTGTACCGACCCCGCCGATGGAAATTAAGGCGTATACAGTTTCTTGTGTTGCAATATTTGATGCACTTGCGCCATTTGCTACGGCTTGTGAGTTTTCTGCGAGTCCTGCCATATAAACCGGGTAAATCGCTGGCATCATTACCCAACCAGAAATCCCGAATGTATAAAGAAATGCTGGAATGAAAACCGAAAGCACAAAGCCTGGATAAGATTGAACGATTGACGCGAGCGGGCTAAACACTGCCACAATCACTTCAAAGAAATCAATGTTAAATTGAACAGTTATTAACCAACCAACAATCAGAATAAATGTAATTGGTAACAAGCTATTGAACCAACCAACAACAAAATCTGGAATCGGTGTATCTTCACTGAAAAATGATCGCTTCGCAGCAAAGTTCATTACACAACCAACAAATAATCCAGTTGTAATTGATAAGAACATCCCTGTCGCTCCAAATCTAGATAAAATGAAAACGGCGTCCCCGTCTGCTGAAATAGTTGGAAATAGTAGCATTAAAAATAGAACAAGTCCAGTTGCGCCAGAAATTAACTTTTGGCTGCTATTTCCTTTTTTCTCCATCAGATAGTATGGGATTAAAAAGGCTACAACTAACCCAAACATTCCAAACGAAAAATTACTTATCATCGAAAAGTCAGGCATGCCGGGAAATAAATTTTTAAGTAGTGAAACGATGGTGACTAAAGAACCGACAAAAACGAGCGGAAGCGCAGACATAATTGCATCTTGAATTGCTGATATCCAAGGATTTTTAACAACTTTATTTACTTTTGGCGCAAATTTATTTGTCATAAAATCCATCACTTTGTTGTTCATCGTGTTATCCCTCCATAGTTAAAATGAGATCGAGTGCTTTTTCACCGTTAAGTGTGCCATAAGTTGCTTGCGGAATAATTGATACTAAAACATTTTTATCGGCTACTTTTTGTTTTAAGTCATCCAGCATATAAGCTAAGTGTGGCCCGATTAATAAGTAATCAATTTCATTAATTCTTTCATCTATTTGTGACTCACTGGCTGCTTTCACCGTCACTTGTTCTCCACGTTTTTTTGCTGCTTTTCTTATTGCTGCCGCCATGAATCCACTTGAAGCTCCTGACCCACAAATGAGTAAAATGTTTTTCATTTTGTATCCTCCCTTTCCTTAACTTACTTTTATTATATAAATGGCTGAATCCGCTTACAAATATGTTTTTTTCCTACTGGTAGGAAACTGCATAAAAAAGAACCCCTCCGCTTGAAGCGAAGGAGTTTCTTAATAATTTGTGTTAGTCACGATATTTCAAGTTAATGAATTTCACTTGGATGTATTCTTCCATTCCGTAGTGGCCGTTTTCGCGACCGAAACCAGAATGCTTCACACCGCCAAATGGAGTTTCTGGGTTAGAAATCGCAATTTCGTTTGCACCAACCATCCCATATTCGAGCGCCGCGCCTACTTTTTCTACGCGAGCTAAGTCTTTTGTGTAGAAATAGGAAGCAAGACCAAATTCGCTGTCATTCGCCATTTCGATAGCTTCGTCTTCCGTTTCAAATGTGATGAGCGGGATTACTGGACCAAATGTTTCCTCATAAAAAATGTCCATTTCACGAGTAACATTATCTAAGACAGTTGGTTTGTAGAAGTTCCCTTGGTCATAGTCGGAACCTGTTAAACGACCGCCGCCAGTTAGGACTTTGGCACCTTTATCTGTTGCATTTTTAAGCTGTTTGTCGATTTTGTCTATCGCATCTTCGCGGATAAGTGGACCAACATTCACATCATCTAAACCGTTACCTACTTTTAGTTGTTCTACTTTAGCAACTAGCGCCTTAGTGAATTTTTCTTTGATTTCTTTGGCAACGAAAATTCGGTTCGGCGATACGCATACTTGACCGTTATTACGGAATTTTGCGGCAACTAAATCATTTACAGCAGCATCCAGGTTCGCATCATCAAATACGATAAATGGCGCATGTCCACCAAGTTCGAGTGAGATTTTTTTCAGTGTTTCGGCTGATTGTTTGAATAGTGTTTGACCGACTTTCGTGGAGCCAGTGAAAGTTAGTTTACGAACATCATCACTGTCAGTTAACGTTTCGCCGATTTCTTTGGAACTACCCATAACAATATTAGCCACACCTTTTGGCAAGCCGGCTTCTTCAAAAATCTCGAAGATAGCTAGGGCAGAAAGTGGCGTATCTCCGGAAGGTTTTAATACAATTGTATTTCCTGTTGCAAGCGCTGGTGCAAGTTTCCGCGTCACCATACCACCTGGAAAATTCCACGGTGTAATAGCCGCAACTACGCCAATAGGTTGTTTTTTCACGATAAACGCATGATTATTTGGCGCTGGGATAGTTTCACCATATAATCTTCTTGCTTCTTCTGCAGCGAATCGGAAATTTTCTGCGCCAGTTAGCACTTCTCCTTTTGATTCTTTTAGCGGTTTACCTTGTTCAAGCGTCATAATTTTTGCTAATGTATCTGCTTTTTCTTCCATTAAATCGGCAATTTTGTGTAATAATTTGACGCGATCAGGTAGTTCCATTTTTGCCCAATCAGGAAATGCCTCTTTTGCAGCTTTAATGGCTTTTTTGGTTTCGTTTGGTCCAGCTTGGGCGATTTTAGCAATAACTTCTCCGTTTGCTGGGTTTACAATATCTTTTATTTCTTTATTATCTCCATCCGTCCATTTTCCATTAATAAATAATTTTGTTTGAACTTTTGGTAAGGCTGTTTCTTTAATACTCAAAAATACCACTCCTCAAAAAAATTTTTCTGCACGAGCTCTTGTTGCTTATCTTATAATAGTGTTTTCCACAAATCGAAAAATTTAATCAGGATTTTCCTTTCCAACTGGCAAAATGATTTTTGGAAAAAGTCATTCTATCCCAACATGGCGGGAACGAGAACAGTCTCTAAAAAACTTTAATTTTTTTCAAAAAAAGCTAGCTACATCGATTGTAACTAGCTTTTTGGTCTTAACTTTCTTCAATTGGTTGATGTATTTCTTCTTTTACCTTTTTAGGCGCATTTTTCTTATAAGCAAGGAAGTAGAATAAGCTAACAAAAACTGCTCCGCCAACTACATTTCCTAAGTAAACTGGGATGACGTTCCAAATGAAATCCGCCCATGAATAGTAACCCGCGAAAATCGCAGCTGGGATAATAAACATATTGGCGACAACGTGCTGAAATCCGATAGCTACAAATGCCATAACCGGGAACCAAATACCAAGAATTTTTCCTGCGAAGTCTTTTGCCGCGTAGCAAAGCCATACAGCAATCCCTACAAACCAGTTACAGCCAATTCCAGAAACAAAAGCAACCCAGAAAGGATCTTTAATTTTTGCACCAGCTGTAGCTAGCGTTTTTGGTAAGAAATCGCCTTCTGTTAAGCCAACGAAATGTCCGAAGAAATAAGCGACAAAAAATGCACCCACTAAGTTCATGACGGACACAATTGCCCAGTTTCTAAGTAATTGTTGGAAGGAGATTTTTTTGTCGTACCAAGCAATCGCAACAGCCATCATGTTGCCAGTAATTAATTCTCCTCCACCGAGCAAAATACAAACGAGGCCGACTGGAAAAAGACTGGCGCCGATAAGCGTTGCAAAGCTCCCCCATTCGTGAGGCATTGTTCCTACTGCACGTATGTATAATAAGTAACCAAGAGATATAAAAGCTCCACCTAAAAAGCCTAGCAAAACAAGTGTTAATGTACTTGAATTTGCTTTTTGGGTCCCTTTTTCAATCGTAATCTCTGTTACTTCCTGCGGGCTGTAATATCCCACATGAATCCCTTCCTTCTTGTTAAAATAATCACAAAATAGCGTTTTTATTATAGCATACTCAAAAACAGCTTGCTAGTATAAAAAAGCCCAGAACAAAAGTCCCAGGCTTCTTCTTACGTATGCAATTCTTTTACGACAGGAATCCTAATTTCGATATTTGCTTCGTTGCTTCCTTGTTTCGTATACACTTCCAATTTGAATGGTAGTGGGTCAAAAACGGGGTTGTTCGCTGTAATATATGGTTTGTAATTTTTTTCTTGAATGGCTATGGCAATTTCTTCGTAGCTTTCAGTTAGGTCAGTATCCCTAATATGCTCTGCTACAAAATACGTATGAGCTGGAACTTCAATCCACTCAAGAGGTTCTTGTAAATGAGGATATTTTTGTTCCACTGGAATTACCGAATAATGAGTAATTCCGTCTTCTATATTATGGACAGAAATACCATAAAACGTTTTTTGTTTGGAAAAATCATCTAGTTCTCGCGCAAGTTGAAGCATTTCTTTGAAGGCTGTTTTTATTTCTGTATGAAGAGCTTCTGTTTTAAGACCTTCTCGAACGAGCGCAATACCAGTGAATCCTTCCCATTCCTCCAGTCGCTTCAATCTAATTGCCATGATTATCTACTCCTTCACAAAAAGCATCTCATACAAGCTAATTTATTTATCTGTATACCATATGATAAATACCCGTCTGATGGCATGTTAAAACAAGATGCTAATAAGAATAATTACAGCGATAATAATGACAAAAGATAACCAAGCAACAGGGCGAGCTGTGTTAATCGTCCAGCCAATCCCAAAGCGTTTTTCTACAAACAAAGCTGGATCATTTCGGTTAAAATAAATAACGCCTGCTTTCCAAAAAGAATCATCATCCCGAATTGGTTTATTGACACCATCAGGTTGGTCAGCAAATTTAAGTCTGCTACCGCCTTGCCCTACTTTCACAGCAAGAAGTACGGTTCCAAACAGAATCAAAACAACGGAGATAATTATCGTTGTCATCATCCATTCAGCTGGAAGTGCTAGTAAAGTGACTACTTGCATAATGAGAAAATCAATTACCATAATCGTACACATAATTAACATAGCTTTACTAGAAATCTGTCTAAATAGGAGGCCCCGTTTTAATGAATCAGTAGGGTTTTCGTTCTCTACGGATTGTTTGCTCCTAGCAATAACAAAATTAATAAAGATAAATAACGCAATCATTCCTAGCTGCATCATTGGTAATAGCAACACGACTCTCGGTGATTTTGCAACCGTATTCGTTACTGCCCCACTCATATCAAAATGGATTGGAAAATCAGCAGGAGCTACTGGATAAAAAACGACTGTAATTGCAAGCGTAATAATAAAGATAAGTAGTGGCACGACAAACCACGTATACGAGATAACCATTTTTCTGCGATGAAAACTAGTGTCTACCATTATGATAGAATTAGTCGAGATTTCTCCCGCCTCTATTTTATCTCTTTTCCACTGTAAAGTTGTGTGGTGAAAGCGATAATAAATAACAAAAGAAACGATTAATTGCCCAAACATCGAAGCAATAAAAATACCCGCTTGCATATTCTCACTCGAATGAAAGCCTTGAATTAATGCGATTCCGATAATAGCAACGAAAGAGGTCCACAAAACCACTTGCCCAACATATTGTTTTTTTAGTTGTGTTAATTCTGCATTCCGGTTAGCACGTTCGCCAACATTTACTCCGAAACATTCTGATTTTCTTATTACAAAAGGGGTTATTGCTTGCAGTGAAATGATAGCAATACTGACAAAAATATAAATGATAATTTCCATTTCTACTCCACTCTCCGTCCATGCATTTCGTCAAAAATAGCCTTACTTACTTCGAGCCACTTCTCTTCAGTAACACCGCGCACAACCGATTCCGCGATGAGTGGCTTTAGTTTCGTTTGTAATTTAGCAAAAAATAACTCATCCGCCTTAGCTACGCCATCTGGATGAATTACTACTCCTTTTTGACGATGTATTTGAATAAATCCTTCTTGTTTTAAAATTTGGTAGGCCTTGTTTACTGTATGAAAATTAATACCAATATCTGCGCCTAAACTTCGAACAGAAGGTAATTTATCTCCTGGTAAAAGTTCCCGTTTCGCCATACCTTCAATGATTTGATTGCATATTTGTGTGTAAATCGGTTCATCTGACTGAAGATCTATAGCAAGCAACATAGAAACACCTCTCCCTCAACTGTTATACATATTGTATAACACATATATCGAAACGTCAATAGTAGTAATTCAGTGGCTATTTAAAGCAGTTAATGGTACTATAAAATTTATCAATAAGGTTTTAGAAAGAAGGGGAGAATTTGAAGTTTTCACGTTTTCGAGATAGTAAATTATTTTTTTGGACAATTGAAATTTTAGCGGTTGTAGCCATTTTGTTTGTTCTATTACAAATGAAGTACATATTTTCACCAATTGGCATCATTGTTTCTACATTATTTATGCCGATTTTGGTCGCAGGGTTTCTATTCTATTTATTTAACCCGCTCGTATTATTTTTAGAAAAAAGGAAAGTACCTCGACTTTTGAGCGTTATTTTAATTTTTATTGCTTTTATCACGCTTGTTGTTCTTGCGGTAATGCAACTCGGTCCAACGCTTGCTGACCAAGTAGCTGAACTTGCAAAAGCAATACCAGGTTACTGGCAAGATTTTGAGAAATGGTTGCAAGGTCTCTCGAATAATTCTGCACTAAAAGATCTAGACATAAAACAAGAACTTGAGAAGCTCAACATTTCCTTACCAAAAATCATGTCTGTGGTCGTTGACGGGGTTGCTTCTAGTTTTGGAGCTATTATCTCTTTTGTCTCTAGTTTTGTCATGATTCTTGTAACTGTACCATTTATCGTCTTTTATATGTTTAAAGATGGCCATAAGTTCGTTGAGTCCTCTGGAAAATTTTTCCCAGCAGGTATTCGTTCTGAAGCAAAACAAATTATTAAAGAAATGAATAAAACCATTTCCACTTACATCAGTTCACAAGCGATTGATTGTATGTTTGTTGGTTTATTTACTTTCATTGGGTACTTAATTATTGGTCAACCTTATGCCCTTCTTTTCGGATTCATTGCTGGTGCGACGAATATTATTCCTTACCTTGGACCTTTCCTTGGAGCAGCTCCCGCGGTTATCGTAGCGTTATTCACCTCTCCAGTCCAAGCATTACTTGTCATTGTTGTCGTAACGATTGTGCAACAAATTGATTCTAACTTGCTTTCTCCATATATTATGGGGAAATCATTATCGATTCACCCATTAACTATTATCATTATCTTGATTGTAGCTGGAAACTTAGCAGGAATCTTCGGAATGATTTTAGGTGTTCCACTTTATGCGGTTGTGAAAACAATTATCGTGAACGTTAATCGTTTAATTAAATTGCGGCGAGGTCAGCTGGCGATTGATAATAACCTTCCTGATCCGGATACACCGAAAGAATAAAAAAACGAGCTTTGGGAAACTAGTTCCTAAAGCTCGTTTTTTCTATGCTTTTTTAAAATGGGAAGTGTCATTTAAACGTTCTAATTTGAATAAGCCGTTTTCGTAAGCTAGTACAGTGACACTCGCATTGTCTAGGATAACCGCTTCGTCCATAGATGGTTCGAGTTCGTGAACAATGTTCCGGATGGTATTTCCGTGAGCGACGATAAGAACGTTACCACCAGTTTCGCGATGACGATTGATAACATGCAAGAAACCTTGTTCTACACGTGTCCAAAATGTCATGAAATCTTCCGCATCTCCTGTTGGGTCAGCTGCTTTTGTACCATTCATTGTTTCGCGTACATCGGCATTTTTAAATAGTTCTTCTTGATTCGCATAACCCATATGATGCGCAATTTCGTTCCAGGCAACATCGCCTTTTTCACCTTCATAAGAGCCGAAGAAAGTTTCCCGAAATTCACTTAATGGTTCAAGCGTTAAGCCGAATGCGTGTTTATTTTCTTTTAGTAAATGCCCTGCTGTCGCGATTGTGCGGTGTAAGTCGCTTGAATAAGCTGCAACGAATTCCGTTTCTGCAAGTCCGCGACCACTTTCTTTGACTATTTCAATTCCTTCTGGTGTCAGTGGTGTATCAGCCCAGCCTTGCATGCGCAAGTTTTTATTTAAGTAGGTTTGACCATGTCTTACAAAATAAAGAGATAATTTTTTTCCCATTACGTACTTCCTCCTCCATCGTTGTTTTCTATTTCATTGTAACAAATTCTTCAGATCCTGTTGGGTGGATAGCGACTGTATTGTCAAAATCGGCTTTTGTTGCGCCCATATTAATTGCAACGGCGAATCCTTGAATCATTTCATCTACACCATAACCAATTCCGTGCAAGCCGATGACACGCTCTGTTTTCCCTTCGCAAATTAATTTCATTCGGCAAGGTTCGCGGTGGTTTGTGATGGCTGTGTACATTGAGGTAAAGCTTGAAGTGTACACTTTGATATTTTCTTTGCCATATTTTTCGATTGCTTCTGGTTCTGTTAAACCGACCGTTCCGATAGCTGGATGGCTAAAAACAACAGTTGGAATGTTTTCGTAGTTCAAATGCGCATCTTTTTTGTTATTGAAAAGGCGTTCTGATAAACGGCGGCCCGCTGCAATTGCGACAGGGGTTAATTCATAATGACCCGTTACATCGCCAACTGCATAAATCCCATCCACATTGGTATTTTGGAATTTATCTACAGCGATATGCCCGCTTTCTAAGAGTTCTACGCCTGCTTTTTCGATTTGAAGACCTTTGGTGACCGGTTTACGTCCAATCGCCCAAATAAGTGTATCCACCGTTTCTGTGCGGCCATCTTCCAAGCTCAATGTCAAGCTACCATCTGGATTTTTTTCAACTTTTTGCGGAACAGCGTGCTTATGCAACGTCATATCCGATTGCTCAATAATTTCGGTTAGTGTGTCTGTTAAAAGTGGATCGAAATTTCGGAGTGGTGCATGTTTACGTACGAATAAATGCGTTTCAGATCCAAGTTGTTGTAATACGCCAGCAAGCTCAACCGCAATATAGCCCGCACCAATAACCGCTACTTTTTTCGGAAGTTCCTTTAATGCAAAAAAACCATCTGATGTGATTCCGAATTCTGCTCCTGGAATGGAAGGAAGCGCTGGTTCGCCGCCTGTTGCAATTAAAATATGATCTGCGGTTACTAGTTCGCCGTTTACACGTAATGTTTTTTCATCGACAAATTCGGCATAACCTTTAATCCATTCTACTTTATTATTATCCAGCCCATTTTTGTAGGAACCACGAATCCGTTCAATGTAGGCTTCTCGATTTTCGACTAGTTTTTGGAAGTTAAAGCTCGCGTCCACTTGGTACCCATAAGCATCTGCGTATAAATCCATCGCTTCTTTCATTTGTGCGCCATACCACATGACTTTTTTTGGAACACAACCAACATTTACACATGTTCCACCTAAAAATTTTGGTTCAATTAATGCACATTTTGCTCCGTGCATGGCTGCGCGATTAATCGAAGCAATTCCGCCACTTCCGCCGCCAATCGCAATATAATCATAATGCTTTTCCATACAAAATCTCTCCTAACATTTCTTCATTTTCGTTTTTATAAATACGCTTCGCCCCGCATAATCGCAAGAACCCGCGGATTTGGTAAGTATCGTTTTATCACTTGAAGTTTTTCGTACGTGTCCGTATCTCCTAAATGTTCCGCAATACCCATAGCAACCGCGCTACTTCGACTGACCCCAGCGTGACAATGGACAACAATCTGCGTAAAATCTGGGTGCTCATCCACAAAATCATAAATCAAATCGCGGTGCACCTCGTTAAATAGTTTCATCTCCGCTTGCTCTTTGTCACTAAGCCCCCAGTAATCATCTTCTTCGTTAATATCATTAAAGTGAACGGGCAAAATAGCTTCAAAAAGTGATTCGTGCTTGAGTGGCTGATAGGTTGCGCCGACATCCGCAATACGAATAAGTAAAGTATGCTCTGAGCGCGGCTTAAACTGCACCGCTACTACTTCTGGTACGGCAATTATCCGTAAATCAAATGGATCAAAATCAATTTGGCGCTTTTCTTTATTAATATAATTCGCCATCCTGCATGTCCCCTTTTCCAGTGCAACAAGATTTTCCTTCGTCTTATTCCTCTTCTATTCTATCACGCCTAGACATTTTTACATAAAGAAGCAGTTTCAAACACAAAAATAACCAAATAAAATTATTTGGTTATTTTTTCCCTTGGCGGTAAAGATCTTTTGTTTTATAACCTTGACTTAAAATATCAATCATTTCTAAACGTCTTTTTTCTTGTGTCGCTGGTTGTTTGGCAGAGTAAATATAGCGCGCCCAAACACGCTGGTATCCCGTTGCTAAGTTATTATAGAAGGCTTGTAAATCATCTTTGTCTGCTAAAAATTCGGCGACAAGAGGGACATAATCGGCGTATTCATCTGCGGAAGGATTGTTTTTCTTAACGCCCTTTGCTTTTAGTTTTGCTGCTTCTTTTAGTCCAACAACCGTGTATGTTTCATCGAGCGCGACCATTCGCGTGAATTTGAGAGTGCTACCGTCCACGTAGCCTTCTTCATCGGTTTTTAGCGCTGGCATGAGTTCATCGCGGTGTACATATGTAGTGAACTTTTTATTGCCTTTTTTGGGGTAGGCGAAAAATAAATAACCATTCGCAGCAAGTTTATTTTCAACAATAACTTTTTGCACGAACGTAATTAATTCTTCTAGCGTTTCAACAAAAGCAAAAATTAAATCGTATTGTTTGTCTGCTAGTTTTTCTTCGTAATTTGCTAGATTTTGGAAATAATCCGCTCCATCTGGTTGATTTAGGATGACTGCTTCTTTATATTTAGTCAGTTGTAATTTTTCTACTATTGTTTTCTCTGCCATATTCCAGCACCTCGTTTGTGTTGTTTGTTTCAGTATATAGACTTCCCTCCAAGTAATCAAGCCAAACTAAACACAAAAAAGACCAAGCACCACCGCTTGGTCTATAAATCATTTTATTTAAAAACAACAATCTCATTAATTTCAATCGACGGATCTAAACTTTTCGCAACCGGGCAGGCGTCTTTCACTAAATGGACGGCTTTTTCGGCTTTCGCTTCATTGCTTTTATCCACTAAATCCACCGTAAAAGTAACATTAATTTTCGTCAAAACATGCACAGCACTTTCTTGATCTTGCTCATAATCTATATGAATGCTTAAATCATTTATATCAATTCTTTTTTTCTCAAGTAACGTTTGATAGACATATCCGCTACAAGCAGCAACCGCCGCAACAGTTATTTGAACTGGAGAAAAACCTTCTTCTTTAATTAATGTCCAGTTTCCACTTGGATGTACAAGTTCTAATACTTTCCCATTTTTCACTAAATCCATGATTCATTCCTCCAATTTAATCCTTACAATTCTTATATGAATAATAAGATTATAGCTCAAATAAAAAGCTGTGTCCAATTTCCGGCACGAAAAAAAGAATCCAAGTTTAGCTTGGATTCTTTTTGAGCGGTCCCGACGGGATTTGAACCCGCGATCTCCTGCGTGACAGGCAGGCATGTTAACCCCTACACCACGGAACCATATGTATAAAAAATGAATAAAAAAGTGACCCGTACGGGATTCGAACCCGTGTTACCGCCGTGAAAGGGCGGTGTCTTAACCGCTTGACCAACGGGCCAGATAAAAAGCGAAAAATGAATATATATTCAATTGAATTCATTTCTCTTACACCAGCTTTTTTATTATAACATAATCTGAGTGACTGTCAACGGCTTTTTCTAATTTTATTTACAATTTTTTTATCTTCTACATTTTATGCATTTTTACTCGAATAAAAAAGTCAGCAATGCTTTATGGCACGCTGACTTTCCTTCACTTTTCCCGATGATCAACCATAATAAAACTTCTCGTATCATAGCGGTGTCTTGACCTAGAATATTCCACTGGTCTACCATCTTTCAAATACACAACTTGCTCCACTTCTAACACTGGATCATGTTTTCCGCATGCTAAATATTCTTGGTCATACTCAGATGGCTTATCGGCATTAATTTTCCGAAAGGCGCCGCTTAGCACGAGTCCTAATGTGTCTTGTAAGTATGCATAAATCGAATGATGTAAAATTTCTCTTGTTAAACCAGGAACTAAATCTGCCGGCATCGTTGTATGCTCTAACACATATGGTGCGCCGTCCAAGAGCCGTAACCGAATCAATTTGTACACCGGCTGGTCTGCTTTTATTAAAAGTTGTTCTTGTGTTTTTTCATCTGGGAAAGCAATATCGAATGCAATAATTTTACTTGAGATTCGATTATCTCCCATCATTTTTGTCAAACCGTCATAATCCCGTAAACTCGCGTCTTGCTTATTAGCTAAGGCATTTTTCATCACAAAAGTTCCTGCACCCCGTTGTCGGTAAACAAGTCCTTCAAGCGCTAAAACGTCAAAGGCTTTTTTTATTGTCATTCTGCTACAGTCATAGGCTTTACATAAGCTTACTTGATCAGGAAGAATGGATTCTGGTGGGTAAGTACCATTGTTTATTTTTTCGCGGATATCTGCTGCAATCAATTCATACTTAACCAATTCGATCGCTCCTTCACTTGAATTAAAAATGTCTAGTCATTTCTAGTCAAATTATAGCATATCGAAAAGGAAAACATAACTTATTTGATAGCCGCCTCTGATTCTCTCGCAATATTTGTACGATCGACTAGTTTTAAGAATGGGTACCAAATAAGGAGAACGATGAAGAAATCGACTACTTGTAGCGCCCCACCTAGCCATGAGTTGGTTGCGAGAATTCCATTGATTACAATGGGCACCGTCCAAGGAACAGCAACCCCGGTTGGAGCAGGAACAATACCAGCTGCCATTACGAAATAATTCAGGGTAGTTACAATCAAAGGTGCAATAATCCATGGAATTAAAATCGTAGCATTCAATACAATTGGCATACCAAAAAGTGCTGGCTCATTAACGTTAAAAATTCCAGGTCCAAGTGCTAATCGGCCAATTTCTTTACTTTGCTTACTCTTCATTAAGAATGCTAGCGCAATAACGACTGCTAAAGTCATTCCAGATCCGCCCATACCAACAGTAAAGACTTCCATAAATGGTTTCGTAATAATATGCGGCAATGGGAGTCCAGCTTTATAGGCATCTAAATTTTCAAGCATTAACGTATTCCAAATCGGGTCCATTACCGAGTTGACGATAATTTGACCATGCAGGCCGAAAAACCATAATACTTGGACAAAAAATAAAGCGATTAGTGTTGGAACAATTCCTGAACCCAGCCCCACTAAAGGCTTTTGAATAACAGTATAAACAACATCATGTAAGTTTGTATGGAAGAAGAATTGTACTATAACATTAATTGCTAAAAAAATACTTAATGTTAAGATAGCGGGAATAAGTGCTGCAAATGATTTAGCTACAGCAGGTGGAACTCCTGCAGGCATTTTGATTGTCCAATCCCGTTGAACAAAAAATCGATATAATTCTGCAGCAATAAAACCAGTAATCATTCCGATAAACATTCCTTTTGCCCCAAGTCGATCTAACGAAAGCGCTCCGGTAATAAGCTCTCCATCAGGACTATTAAAGAAAAATGGCGTTAAAATCAAGAAGCTAGCAAGGGCAACTGCCCCTCCATAAATTGCTTCAACTTTATAATATTTAGATAGTGAATATCCAATTCCAAAAACAACAAAGACAGTCATAATACTCATCGTGGCGCTTTGGGCATTCCCGAGATACAACTGTAAAACTGCCTTCGTTTCATCACTCCAAAATGGTAGATTCATTAAAACCACCGCAATCGAACCAAACATTGTTAGCGGAAATGCCAACATGAATGCATCTCTTAAAGTGGTTAAGTACCTATTCTCTCCTAGTTTTGCAGCAAGAGGCATTAACTTTTCCCCAAGTAACTCCATAAACTTATTCACTTTACTTCCCCCAAACATGATATTTTTCTAAAAAGAAAACGTTTTCTATTTATTATTATACTCATTTAATATTAAATGTCTAGTCTTTTTAAAATAAAAGACCAAACAAAAAAAGACTTCCATCATCACAATGAAAGTCTCGTTCTTATTTTTTCTTCTTTTTTGCTAGCTTTTCTGCTGCTTTTTGCTTATTTTCTGCTAGTCGGAAAAGTGTCATTTCTTTAATTAACTCATAAGGGACTTCTTCTTTGATTGGAAACTGTACAGCACCTTTGGAATGCTTGTAATTTCCAAGCTGAGATTCAAACGCCGCAATGCCACTAGAAGCTGGATAAAACCCGTAATGATTTTTTGCAACAGCGAAGTGCACCAGATTCCCTTCCAAATAAAAAGTCGGCATTTGATAACTTATTTTCTCTGTTGCTTCCGGTGCAGCAGCTTTAATCGTTTCTCTGATTTTTTGCAGCACTTCTTTTGTTTCCGGTGGCGCTTGGGTAATATATTCATCAATCGTTGTAAATTCTAGTTTATTATCCATAGTCCTTTCCTTTCTGAAACGTTTTTCTTATTATAGCAAATTTCCTAATACAATTTAACTTATCACAACTTCACCAGCAACGATTTTCAGTAAAAAATCCGCAAACGAGTCTGCTACAACCAGACTTTCTTCAAATTCAGGTTCCGAACTATGAACAACACTTCCGTCATTTAAAGCGATAGCATAATATTCATAACTACCACCAACACTCATCATAATTGGTAAATGTGTATTCCAAAATAGTTTTATTTTATTCTCTAAATTTTTATCACCTTCTGCTGCTTCTAAACTCATTTCTTCAAAAGAATTCCCCGAAAAGGCGTCATCCCCATTCTCTAAAAAATCTTCTTCCGACAAAAACCAACAAGTATCAGCCGCATTACAGCAAAGGTTAATTTGCGCATAAAAAGCTTTATATTCGTCTGGTATATTTACATATCTTTTTAAAATCTGCTCTGGAAATTTTTTCTCTACAGCAGACAAATCTATTTGCCAATTATTATTTTTAGCCCATGCAAGAAAATGATTTATTCGTTCCATTTAAGCTACCTCCCACTATTTAGCGTTCCATTCGTCTCTAACTTTCATCAAAATTTTGCCTAGACGATTTTCTCCCGAGCCATCTCCACCATCGCCCCAATAATAATCATTTTCCGTATGTTCCACTAAAATAGCATTTCCAGTGGCTAAAAGTTTTTCTTTCACTTCTGAATGTTGCTCTACTTTTGCTACATCAATTGTTTTTTCACATTAATTACTTTCTTAATAAGCTTTTTATCCATAAACTTTTACGCTTGGAAATAGTGTTCTGTAGTCATATAAGTCACACCATCTATGACAACTGGATGTAAAGAGAAATTAGAAAAACAGCCATAGTCCGCATTTTCACTATAAAAATGGATAACCTTCATTTTGCACCTCCGAGTATTTACGTTATGTTTTTTGCAACTTGAGCTTATCTTTCCAAATAACTTTAGCATACATATAGACGCAAATCCATCGCTATTTTTCCACAAAAAAAGACACTGCTTAGTTTCCTAAACAATGTCTTTATAAGTTATTACGGAGAAGGAGGGATTTGAACCCTCGCGCCGCGCGAGCGACCTATACCCTTAGCAGGGGCACCTCTTCAGCCACTTGAGTACTTCCCCAAACTCCACAGGCAGGACTCGAACCTGCGACCGATCGGTTAACAGCCGATTGCTCTACCAACTGAGCTACTGTGGAATTATCTGACTTCCACTAGTATACGCAGAACCTGGCAAAATTGCAAGACTTTTCATGCGTTTTCTGTATAAATTTTCTTGGAACCTGTTTGTATTAATTTTCCACCACAACTGCCACAGCGATAACGGTTCACATTGAATCTGCGTTGTCTTAAAAAGGACTTCCCGCAACTTTTGCATGTATATTCATGCATGGTAATTTCACGTGGTATCGTTGCACAAAATCTCGGTGCGTCTACTTTTTTTAATAACTCACGGAAATCTTGATCGCGATGCTGATAACCTTTTTTCTCTAAATGAAGGTGATAATGACATAGTTCATGCTTCATAATCCCGATAAAGTACGCTAATCCAAAGTTTTCTAGGTACTTGGGGTTCATTTCGATATTATGACTTTTTAGCAAATAGCGACCCCCAGTGGTTCGTAAGCGCGCATTAAACATGGCTTGGTGGCGAAATTCTTTTTGGAAAAATTGCAGCGACACTTCTTCCATGTGTCGCTGCAATTCTGCTTGATTCATTATTTAACACTTCCATTAGGATTTAGCATAGTTAAAGCAATACGGTTTTTCTTTGTGTCTACTTCATCTACCCAAACAGTTACAACGTCTCCTACTGAAACGACATCCATCGGGTTTTTAACAAAAGAATTGCTTAGTTTCGAAATATGCACAAGGCCGTCTTGTTTCACACCAATATCAACAAATGCGCCAAAGTCAACTACATTCCGAACGGTTCCTTGTAATTCCATGCCTTGTTTTAAATCTTCCATCGAAATAACATCTTGTTTTAAAAGTGGTGCTGGAAGCTCGTCACGAAGGTCGCGACCAGGGGCAATTAAATTATCAATGATATCGCGCATGGTTTCTTTACCAATGCTTAATTTCTCTGCTTCTTCTGGGATACTAAGTGCTTGAAGTGCAGCTTTTAAATCCTCGCTACCAATATCTTTCAATCCGAAACCAGCTGCTTTTACAATTTGTTCAGCTGCCTTATAACTTTCAGGGTGGATTGCGGTTTTATCAAGTGGATTTTCACCTTCCAAAATACGTAAGAAACCGATACTTTGTTCATATGATTTCGCGCCCAGACGGGGAACCTTTTTCAACTCTTTACGAGAAGCGAACGAGCCGTTTTCTTCGCGATATTTACGGATATTATTTGCGACTGTCTTGTTTAAGCCAGCAACATATTGTAACAGAGAAGCCGAGGCCGTATTAACGTTTACGCCCACTTGGTTAACGGCCGTTTCAACGACGAAAGTTAATGTTTCATTTAAACGCTTTTGTGCTACATCATGTTGATATTGCCCTACGCCTACAGATTTTGGATCGATTTTCACAAGTTCCGCTAGTGGATCTTGCAAACGACGACCAATCGAAACGGCGCTACGCTCTTCTACTTGATAGTCCGGGAATTCTTCGCGGGCAGTTTCACTCGCTGAATAAACACTCGCGCCAGCTTCATTGACGATACAATAATAAGCGCTCGATTTCGATTCACGAATCACTTCCACAATAAATTGCTCTGTTTCACGTGACGCTGTTCCGTTACCAATTGCGATAACTTCCACTTTGTATGTGGATAAAATTTCCGCAATTTTTTGTTTTGCTTCAGGACGACGCGCTTTTGCTGTATGCGGATAAACAACGCCGATTTCTAGCACTTTCCCGGTTTGATCTAATACAGAGAATTTACAACCTGTTCTAAAAGCCGGATCGACCCCAAGAATAATTTTTCCTTTTAAAGGTGGTTGTAAAAGTAGTTTGCGCAAGTTCTCGGAGAAAATATGGATGGCTTGTTCTTCGCCTTTTTCTGTTAATTCACCGCGAATTTCACGTTCAATTGCCGGTCCGATAAAGCGTTTATAAGCATCCATTATCGCTTCTTCTACGTATGGTCGTGTTGGAGAATTACGATTTTGGATCACTTTTTCAAATAGATATTGGAAAATTTTTGTCGTATCTACTTGGACTTGTACACGTAAAATGTCTTCTTTCTCCCCGCGGTTAAATGCAAGAATACGGTGACTTGCTACCTTACCAATCATTTCGTTAAATTCATAATACATTTCATAAACGCCTTTTTCGTCTGCTTCAGCGTTTTTCGCTCTGGATTCAATCATCCCAAATTTGCGCGTAAAGTTACGAATCCACTCACGGAAACTAGGCTCATCACTGATTTGTTCCGCGATGATTTCATGTGCGCCGAGTAAAGCATCTTCTGCTGACGCTACTTCTTTTTCTTCTGAAATATAGTTTGCTGCTTCTTTCAGTGGGTCCGCATTACTAGGGAAGCTCATTAGCCAATCAGCAAGCGGTTCTAATCCTTTTTCTTTCGCAATCGTTGCTTTTGTGCGTTTCTTTTGTTTATAAGGACGATATAAATCTTCGAGCGCTTGGTGTTTTTCTGCTTTGGTAATGGCTGCTCTCAGCTCGTCTGTTAATTTCCCTTGTTCATCTATTAGGCGAATAATTTCTTCTTTACGAGTTTCTAATTTTGTTACATATTCAAATGTTTCTTCAATATCGCGGATTTCTACTTCATCTAAGCTACCAGTCATTTCTTTACGGTAACGCGCGATAAATGGAACTGTGTTACCTTCTTCCATTAATTTGATAACGGCATTGATTTGCGCTGGTTTATACGTTAGCGATTTTTGGACTAATTTTATTATTTTATCTTGCATTTGTTCCATACTTGATAGCCTCCAATTATTTCATTATCTACTAAGTGTAACATAATTACGTTTCAACTGACAAAAGCTATCAGTCTCCTTTATTTAAAGCATTTTCCGCATAATGAATTGCATCTTCGGTATGGGAAAAGAAGTGTTCTTCGCCGATTCGGTCGTAAAGTCCGCTACCTTTCAAACTTTCTTTCGCTTTATCTGTTAGTCCAGTAATCAAAATTTGCCCGCCTTGCTTCGAAAATTCTTTTTCAATTTGGTGGAAATAGCCTTCTGCTGTAGCATCAATAATCGGTACTTTCCCCATTCGCAAGATAAGATATTTTGGTTTAACATGGATTGCTTTGATAATATTTTGTTGAAAAATCTGTGCTGCACCAAAAAACAATGGCCCACGAATAGTAAAAATACTCATTTTCTCGTGTAAATGAGGAGCAATTTCGGCGCCTTCTGGTTCGATTTCTTCAATTTGCATCGAACTTCCCATTTGTTTAGCGAAAAGCACCACTGCCAGCAGTAAACCAACTTCGACGGCCACAGTTAAGCTTGCAAACACTGTTAATAAAAAAGTAATAATCAGAACTAACGTATCACCCGATTTTAACTTAATAATGTGTTGGAAGGTTTTTCGTTCGCTCATATTCCAAGCAACTAGCATTAAAATCGGCGCCATTGCAGCAATTGGGATATTGACAGCTACTGGTGCAAGTACAAGTAAAGTGAGTAAAACGAAAATCCCGTGGATAACGCCTGAGACACGGCTTGTTGCGCCATTATTAATATTGGTTGCCGTTCTTGCGATAGCTCCCGTTGCCGGAATCCCGCCGAACATTGGCGTTACAATATTTGCGATACCTTGCCCAATGAGTTCGCGATTACTATTGTGTTTTGTATTCGTCATTCCATCTGCCACAACTGCCGAAAGAAGCGATTCAATCCCACCGAGCATCGCAATAACAAAAGCTGGCCCAATCAATTTACTCATATTCGCAAAAGTCATATCGGGAAATTCAAACGGAGGAAATGTACTCGGAATATCTCCATACGCTGACCCAATCGTCGGAAGCGCATCTGGGAAAAATAGCATAGCAATCGCCGTCGTAATCACAAGTCCAATAAGTGGTGCTGGAATTCTCGGTAAAATTTTCGGAAAAATAAATAAGACAAGCATACAAATACAGGAAATGAGCACACTATAGAAATTCCATGAATCTAAATGTAACCAGATCTCATTCATATTCGCGACAAATGATTCATGTTTTTCCATACCTGTTAAACCGAGGAAGTTCCCCACCTGCCCCATAAAAATCGTGACAGCAATCCCGGCTGTAAATCCGATTGTCACTGGTCGTGGAATAAATTTGATTAATGCTCCAATTTTAAAAATCCCCATTAAGCAAAGTAAGACCCCTGCCATCATCCCAGCAACTAGTAAATCTTGATAACCATAAGTTAATACGATTCCGAGTAACACTGGAATAAAAGCGCCAGTTGGGCCGGCAATTTGAAACTTCGATCCCCCGAAAATAGAAACGATTATTCCGGCTACAAAACTCGAATAAATCCCATATTCCGGACTCACACCTGATGCAATCGCGAAGGACATCGCTAGTGGTAAAGCTATAATGCCCACGATAATTCCCGCAAGCAAGTCTTTCCTAAATCTCGCCCACGTATAATCTTTTACACTATTCAACCAAACTTTCTTCAATTTGCTCCTTCTCTCTAATTTATATTTTAATCCGCGCGAAAAAACGCAAAGCAAGATTGCTTCACGCTTATTAAGTGATATTTATCACATGATTAAGTATAAAAAACTAGCGCTCTATTCTAATATACCATAAATAGACTAAGTTCTCATGTCCATTACGAAAAAAACGCCTTTTAAACGATTGCTAGTTTAAAAGGTGTTTTGTTATTCCGGAAATTTCCCAACTATAAAAGTAACATCATCTGTTGGAATATCTAATATATTACGCTCGATTAAATGCCCGATTTTCACTACACAAAGTGGCGATTCTAGGCTTTTTCTAACGCGAGAAAGAACAAGTCCATCTGAATGCATTAAAAACTTACTGCCTGGTTTATATTTAAATGATTGCAACCGATATTTCTGTTTTCGACCGGACAAAAATCCAGAACCAGAAAGCGGAAAAATAAGCTTATCTTCCATCCCAATCATATAAAACCGAATATTACCCATACCAGTATAATAAAGGGTCTTCGTTAAGTAGTCACCTTTAATAATAGCTACCGCAGCACCACGAAGTCCTGAAACAGCCTGATTCGCTTTTTCAAGCATATCGGTAATATCTGCATGGATATCCTCTTTTATGGCATCAACGGTCGCTTTGGCCGCTCTATTAGCTTCGAGCCCGCTCCCAAGTCCATCAGAAAGAACATACAAAAAACCATTTTTGTCTTCATGGGTAAAATAAACATCCCCGCAGTATTGTTGTAATGCTTTAGAACGTTGAAATACAAATAAATTATTTGATTCAACTGCCTTGTTCATTTACTCCACTTCCTCATTCTGCAACGCCTCTCGAAGTTTTTTAATAGCTTGACGTTGGATTCTAGACACATGCATTTGTGATATATCGAGTAGTTCACCCGTTTCTTTTTGACTGCGATTTTCAATAAATGTAAATTGCAAAATCTTCTGTTCTCGCTCATCTAAAACTGGGAGAACTTTCTCTAAGAGCATACGTTGATTCACACGCTCAAATCCATCATCCGTACCACCAACTACATCAAGTAACGTAATGGTACTTCCATCCGAATCTGCTTCAATCGAATGATCTACAGAAAGTGCTTGGTAACTTTTTCCCATTTCCATCGCTTCTAAAACTTCTTCTTCCGTGACACCGATGAAATCAGCAATGTCGCTAATTTGCGGCGAGCTTTGCAATTCTCTTGTTAGCTCTTCCACGGCATTTTTAATTTTTGGACCTAATTCTTTAATTCGACGCGGTACATGTACGCTCCATGTTTTATCACGCAAAAAACGTTTAATTTCACCAACAATCGTCGGCACAGCAAATGCTTCAAAGCTTTTCCCAAAAGTCGCGTCATAACGTCTAATAGCACCAAGCAAACCGATATTTCCAACTTGAACTAAATCTTCGTGAAAAGATTTACCTTGGGAATATTTGCGGGCAATCGATTCTACTAAATTTTTATAATGAACGACTAAATTATACTGGGCATCTTCGTCACCGTTTTCTTGATAAGCGGCAATCCAAATATACACTTTTTCTTTTGCTTCTTTATCAGGTTGAGATACTTTTGGCATTCTCCTCCACCTGCTTTTCATTAATATATTTGGTCATTACGACAGAAACCCCTTCATCGTAATAAAGTTTCACGTCATCCATTAATGTTTCAATTAAAAATAAACCTAGACCTCCGATACGCATCATCTCCGCATCTTCTCCTACTTCATATGGGCCAATTTCTTGTTTACGAGTTTCTAAGTCGAAGCTTGTTCCATTATCAGAAACACGAACTTCTAATTTGTCTTCATAAATAAGATATTCTACTGTAATTTCCCCATCATCTTCTCCTTTAAATGCGTGCTTTACAGAATTAGTGATGGCTTCACTTACGGCTATTTTCAAATCTTCAATTGCTTCATAAGAAAATCCTGCGCGACTTGCAATTCCTGATAATGAAAGTCTACCTAAACTAACATATTCAGGCTTGGCAGGAAGTTGTAATGTAATTTTGTCATGCATTGTTGCCATTCATTTCACCCTCTACATTTTTGATTTCAATGATATCTGACAATCCTGTGATTTCAAACAATCGGAAAAGTCGGTCGCTTAAACCAAACAAGACAAGTTCACTTTGGCGTTGACGTAAGCTTTTAAACGCTCCTACAAATACGCCTAATCCGGTGCTATCCATGTAACTTACTTCTGTTAAATCGATTCGAAGTACAATACCCTCTTTTACTTGATACACTTCTAGAGCTTCTTTTACCTTTGGCGCTGTATAAGCATCAATCTCCCCAGCAACAAATATATCTATGTGGTCAGTATCACGCTCTTTTATTTCTATACTAATATTCATCACTTCACCCCATCTAATTTAAGTATACTGTCGATTTTACCCTAACAAATAAAATTAAAACATCCAAAAATAAAAACGTTCCACTCTTTAAATACGTTTACTCACCAGTAAATGTTCTCTAAAGAATGAGGTCCGTCTTCACTTCTTCTTATTTAGTTCGCTTAATGCAAATAAGCGTAAAGTCATCATGCAACTCGAAATTTTGCATTTTAACTAATTAATCATAAATCGCATGTACCATTTTTTCAGCTGATAACGAAATATGTGCTGCAATAATTTCCGTTAATTCTTCACGTTCGATGAAACCATTAGCAGTTCTTGTTTCAGTTACACCATCTGACATAATAAATATGGCATCGCCCACTTCAATTTTCTTATCAAATTGACGGTAGACAGCATTTTTATCTACGCCGAGTGGTAAACCTTTGGCGTATAAGTCAGAAAAGCTGTTTTCTTTATGTTGATAGTAGAGGCCCAGCTCATGTCCAGCTGACCCATATTCAAACAAATATGTATCTTCATGATAAAGCCCATAAAACATCGTGATAAACATATTGTCGTTAATATTTTCTTCCGCTACTTGGTTTAATGATTCAAGCACAATAGATGGCTTTCTGTCATCTCCGGTCATTCCAGCTAATGCGTATTTTATCATAGAAATACTAAATGCGGCTGGAATTCCTTTACCAATAACATCAGCAAGCGCGATACCGATTTGTTTATCTCCTTCTTCTGTAAAGCTATAGTAATCACCACTCATTTGTCTGGCTGCGACACTAATAACCCCAAAATCAAGTTCATCGTGTTCCGGTACCTCTGTTTTCATTAACGTTTTTTGCATATCTTCCGCTTGAGCGATTTCACTACGTAATTCTTTTTGCTCGGTTCTTAGACTAAGATGTTCCATATAAGCTAAGCCGTAGCCTACCATTATTTCAAGTAGTACATCAAATGATAATCGTACGAAATCCGGCAACTCTTTTCCGTATAGTTCAAGAACCGAGCGATGTAAATGGACAATTTCTTCTGGTGATACTCGCTCTTCCATAGCTTCTCTGGATAATTTTTCGCAAGTATAAAGAATTTCTTCATCTTGATGTTCTAAATACTGAATAAGAATATCACGGTATTTCCCCTCAAAAGCTTTTTCCATTTTTTTCTAGATCTCCTTACCGAACCCATTTCGTTGTTGTAATTACCGTTCCTTTTGAATCGCCTTCAATACTGGATTCAATATCAAAACTGTCCATTAAACGTTTGACTCCTGGAAGACCTGCTCCAAGTCCGCCCGATGTTGTATAACCATCTTGCATTACTTTTCTGATGTCTACAATACCTGGACCTTTGTCTTTGGCAACAATAATCATTCCTTGTTTACCAGATTCACTTACTTTTTCAATACAGATTTCTCCTCGTCCAGCATAAAGGAAAATATTTCTAGCTAATTCACTGATGGCAGTTGTAATTCTTGCTTGGTCAACTGTTCCAAAACCAATTTCTTTGGATATTTTTCTACCTAGTTGCCTTGCAGCTACAATGTCCCATTCATTTATTATCTTTACACAGGATTGGAATGTCATGTTCATTCCCCCAATTCCTGTTTAAGTTTTTCCAGACCACTTTCAAGGTCCATCGCCGAAAGTACTCCGCTAAACGTGATCCCGAGTTCAATTAGTGTAATCGCAACTGCTGGTTGTATCCCAGTTACAACCACTTTTGCACCCATTAGTTTAGACATACTTACTACATCTCCAAGAATTTTTGCAATAAATGAATCAATAAAATCGATGGAAGTGATATCAATGACTACTCCTCTGGCCGACGTTTCATGGATTTTTGCAAGTAAATCTTCTTGGAATTCTACCGCAGTATGATCATCTAATTCACTCTGGATAGAAATTAATAAACATTCACCTAACTTTAAGATTGGTATCCCCACAGTATTCACCCCTCTTTTTCTACTATCTCTCTGTTCGTCAAGGCTAGCGCACGCTCCATGCCTTTTTTCATTGTGTTGGTCGTGATAATTTGATCTAATTCAATTCCTAGGTTAACGATTGTTTGCGCGATTTCTGGTCTAATCCCTACAAGCATCGCCTGACAGCCGACAAGTCTAACCGCTTCGGACGCCTGAATGATGTGATGCGCAACCATTGTATCAACAACAGGAACTCCCGTAATATCAATCAAAACCACTTCTGACCGATTTTTTACAACGCCTATTAGTAAGTTTTCTATGATTAACTTGGCTCTTTCTGTGTCAATCGTTCCAATTAGGGGCATTACAGAAATTTTTTCAAATATTGGCAAAAGTGGTGCCGATAATTCCTGTAGTGCACTTTTTTGGATAGAAACTGTCTTTTCCCACGTATCTGCGTAGGCAGTGACCACTTTGTTATACATGGAGGAAAGCCATGTTTCAAAGCGATAATAGGCATCATCTTCCGGTTTTTCTTCTCTCTTTAAAAATAAATCTTCATCTCTCATTGCTGTATATACTAAAAGCCCAAAAACACGTAGGCCAGTGGTGACAAAATGAATCGGCCAACCGAGGTGGACCACTTTCTCTGCAAAATCATCTAGTTTTTCATTGAATTTAGAGCCATTTTCGGTAACATTCGAAACAATTAAATCCACAAATTCTTTGCTAGTTTCTTCGTACATTGCTTCTTTTGCAATGTCGTTGATTAGCTGATCTGATTGTTTTTCCATTTCATTCATCCAATTGTTTAGTAAATCTGCTTTATTTGTACGGATGAAGTTTGCAAAATCTTTATACATCAGTTATTTTCCAACCTTTCTCCACTATTAAAAAAATTTTCTCTATAATTGTGCGGTTTGCTTAACTGCCTTTTAAAAAAGACATTAGAAACACATTTAGCGAGTATATTGATACGCGTTGTTTGTAGGTTTCTGATGTCCTTACTGTTTCTTCAGAGCAGTTAATTATTTCATTATGTATTAAACTATTATTTACGTCAGACCCTTTTGCCCTGCATTCATCATTGTATGTTATTTTTTTAGGATGGGGTTAAAATTCTACTACTCCTAGACTAACTTCAAGTGCCTTGTTTACCTTGGCCATTAACTCTTCGTCCAAATGTGTAATTTTGTCTGTCAGGCGCTGTTTGTCAATCGTTCTAATTTGTTCTAAAAGAATGACAGAATCTCTCTCAAAGCCATCTTTGCGAGTAGCTTCCACGTGTGTTGGCAATTTTGCTTTTTGAATTTTTGCAGTTATTGCTGCCACAATCACAGTTGGACTGAATCTATTACCAATATCATTTTGAATGATGAGAACAGGCCGTATTCCCCCTTGCTCGCTGCCGACCACGGGGGAAAGGTCCGCGTAGTATACATCACCACGCTTCACCATCAGCCATTAACCTCCTAAAATACTAATATTCCTGTCTTCTGCTTCTGCTTCGACATGGGTACACTCACATGCGATAGCGAAATTAATTGTCGCCATCTCTGCATAGCCGCGTTCCATCTCGTCTCTTAATTCGCGAGCCCTTTTCTCTTGTAAAAACTGTTGCGTTGCTTCCATTATAACTTCACTCCGCCCCATTTTTTCTTTTTCTACAACTACGTCGAGTTCTTGTATCATTTCCTGTGTCAGTTCTACGGATATTATCATCCGCTTTTCTTTCTCTAACACGTGTCACACCCCCAAAGCCTCGTACCTGTAAGTAACAACTATATCGTACCATTATCACGCCTTGAAGAAAAGAGTTATTTCGCATTTTATTGTTAAGAATGTTACAGTTCTAGCTGATGTACTCCCTTAAGTCCTATATATAGCTATAAAGTTTCATATGTTAGATTATAAACGCTTCTTCTAAAAAAAGCACGAATATTACCTCCTAATGAAGGTATTTTCTAGGTATTCGCTCGTTTAACAAACAGGTAACCTCGTAATTAATTGTATCTAAATAGTGAGCAGCGTCATCTGCTGTTATCACATTACCGTGATCCTCGCCAATTATCGTTACTTTTGAACCAGTTTGAAATTCGCGGGGCAGTTTTATGATGGTTTGATCCATACAAACGCGCCCTATAATTGGGGCAAATTCCCCGTCTACTAAAACATGAAAACCGCTGTAATGACGAATCAATCCGTCTGCATAGCCAATTGGCAACGTTGCAACCCATTCTCGTTCTGTTGCAGTGTAGGTTGCTCCATAGCTCACACTATCACCTGGTGCGAGTTCTTTTACATGAACCATCTCGGTATAGAGTGCAAGTGCTGGTTTAAGCTCAAACGGTAAGCTAGTTTTGATTTCTGTGGATGGGGTTAATCCATACATCGATATACCAAAGCGAATCGCATCAAAACCTATTTGTGGCTGTAATAAGGAAGCCGCTGAATTGGCGACATGTACATAAGTTGGGCGATTTTTTAAACTCGTTAAAATCGTTTGAAACTTAGCTAATTGTTGTTCGAAATAACTAGTTTCAAGTTGATCAGCTGTTGCAAAATGTGTGTAGATACCTTCTAGTTGTAGTTGGCTGTCGCTCGCGATCGTGGTTTCGATTTGCCGCGCCTCTTCTACCGTACGAATCCCAAGACGCCCCATACCGCTATCTACTTTTAAATGAATGCGAAGTGGCGCTTCTAATGTTAGGTTCTCTAGCCAGTCCTCTCTAAAAACAGTGAGAGAAATGTGGTTTTTAGCCGCCAAATTCGCATCTTCTTTTCTAGTTGCACCAAGAACAAGGATAAAGTCATCTTGAAATCCAGCTTCTCTAAGAGCCAGCGCCTCATCTAAAATGGCGACACAGAAACCTTTTGCACCAGCTTCTTTCGCTGTTCTAGCAACTTCGATAATTCCGTGCCCATACGCATTAGCTTTGACAACTGCCCATAAATCCACATTTTCCGGGAGTTTCCTTTGTTCATTTTTTATATTTTCGCGTATTGCTGCGCGGTCTATTTCAATCCATGTAGGACGATGCCAGCCTATCACCATGATTGTTCACGTTCCTTTCTAAATTTCAATTATCACTTGAGCTGCGGCTGATCTAGCTGTGTGGGTAATGCTAACAAAAATGTTTTCGCCTGATTTGACTGGTAAAGTAACATGGGGGCGACCATCTTCTACTTGCAAGATTTCGACATCCGTAAAACTTAAATGTTTGCCAAAACCAGTTCCATTCGCCTTTGCATATGCTTCCTTAGCTGCAAAACGTCCAGCTAAAAATTCGATTTTGCGATTACCTTCGTATTTTTCAAACTGCTCAATTTCTTTAATTGTTAAAACGCGTTCGATAAAGCGCGGATTCTTTTCCACAACTTGTTTTACACGTTCCAAATCTATCATGTCTAGTCCAATTCCTTTAATCATGTTACACCTCTTCCAAGTATTCTGCTAATTCCTTAATAGCTGTTTGTGCCCCAGCGATGCAATCAGGAATACCAACACCTTCGTAGCTCATTCCTGCAAAATAAACACCCGGGTAATCTGCCTTAATGTTCTTTTTCAATTGTTTTAGCCGGTCTTGGTGATTGACTAAGTATTGTGGCATCGCGGATTTCATTCGGCTTACTTCATAAAAAAGTGGTGCGGCGTGAAGGTCCATAATTTCCGCATAATCTGTCAAAACAGCCGAAACGATTGCTTCATCGCTTGCTTGCTCTAACCAAGTTTCCCCTGCTTTTCCAACAAAGCCTCGTAGTAACATTTTATTCTTTGGCACCATATGCGGCCATTTTTTCTGCACCCATGTACAAGCGGTGGTTTTATACGGCGCAGTTCTAGCAACTAAGTAACCCGTCCCATCAGGTAAAATCGGTACATCTTGTTCATTATATGCTAATGAGACAGTTGCAAGAGTCGTGAGCGGTTGTCCTGCAAATGGTTCTGTCGTTGTTTTTGCTAATAAATGAATGAGTGCATCATGTGTGGCAGCGATAATGACGCCATCAGCTTCCATTTTATCGCCATCTGCAAACGAAATTTCGTAAGAGCTATTCTTTTTTGCAATATGCGTTGCTTGTTTTGCTGTATGCACGTTTTCCTTTGGAAGTGCGGCGGCAATGGCTTTCGGTAAAGCGTCTAGCCCGCCTTCTAAAGTTCGGAAAGCACCAATAGTTGCTTTTGTACCTGTCGTTTGCATGCTACTTTCTTTTAAACCATCCATCAAATTTCCATATTTTTTAACCGTTTGTTCGAATTGCGGAAAAGTGGCGCGTAAACTCATTTTGTATATATCCCCGGCATAAATTCCTGATAAAAGTGGTTCGATAATTGTTTTGACTAATTCTTTGCCGAATCGCGCTTCAAAGAAATCGCCAAGTGCTTGATCTTGTTCTTGGTTATTTCGTTCTATTGTTGGTTCTTGAAGTGCCCGAGCTTTGCCAATTTCCGATACAAGTGTGCTTGCTAGCAGCGCTTCTTTGTCTGTCGGAATTCCCATCACAGAGCCTTCTGGAATCGGATGAAGCGCTTTTTGATGATAAATATAGGATCTTCCGGTCGCATTCGCAATCAGCTTATCTTCGAGTCCTAAATCCTTCACTAAGCTCACACCAGCTGGTTTTCTTGCTAAAAAGGAGTCTGGCCCTTTTTCCATTAAAAATCCGTCTCGTTTGACCGTTTCAAATTTCCCGCCTAGTTTTTCGTCTTTCTCTACTAATTCCCAAGTATAATTCGGATGTGTTTTTTGTAGTTCATACGCTGCTGCCAGCCCTGATAAGCCGCCTCCGATAATGACTATATGTTTCACTACTTAACCAATCCTCTCTATCCACGCTTTCGTTTATTCTATCTATTTTACCAGATTTCTGGGTAATTGAACAAAAAATAAAAGAACAGCCATTTCCAAAATTGCAGACGCTATGAATCAGCGAATTTTGGGAAATGACGTGTTCTTTTTTAATTTGTTGTTTTGGACGGGCTGTACCAGTTGTATACCTTGATAGCCAGATCTTGATTGATATAGCGAACATAAGCTTCCGTGCTCGTACTTCCTGATTTAAGCCAAACATTTAAGTGTCTTGATCCGCCTTTTTCCATCCAAATGCTTTGTCTTAAGCTCAAACCTTGAATTCGCTCTTTGCGGATAATGTGCGTTAACTTGGAGAAAATAGGGCGTGACTGGACAAGGAGGGTGTGCTTATCTGTGAAAACTCCGGTCGCACGGTAACTGGCTATCCCTTTTATCCCTGCTAAAATTGGCAAAATAATGCTAATGAAGCCAAGTGGGAAAAATAAAATACTTGCTACAGCAGCTGGGATAATTGTCCAGATTAAGTAAATCTGCAAAAATCTGCGCAAACTGGCTTTTGGAGCACGTTCCATTTTTTCTATTTCAAATAAATAATCTGGTAGCATTTCTTTTAACGTTTTTAAGGCCAACTCTTTTTTCATAATAGGCAAAAGTAAAATGTCTCCGGATAGTTTTTCATCACCTGAGTTCCCAGCAGTAGTAACTTTGACCGCTACTAAGCCTAACATTTGTCGTAGTGGTGATTCGATGATGGTGATTCCTTGAATGCGCGAAAGTGAAATAGTTGTATGGTTTCGTTCTAATAACCCTTTTTCTACCACAAGTGAATGGGGATATTTCATCAATTTGAACTGGAAATACTTGAACAATGTCGTCACAATGGATATTCCCCATAATACTAAAAGAATTAAGACGATTAATACAATTAGCACGATAATGCCCATTTTCCATAATTGTTCTGCTTGGGCTTCCATCCAGTCTGTCGGAATGACTTCTCGGAATTGTTGCATGAATGCTAGAACGATAAGGAGAGTCCCGAAAACGCCACCGGATGTTACTGCCATTAAAATAAGCTGTTTTGTTTGTAGCATGACCGTTTTTTCTGGCGCTTCTGCCACTTCTACTGTGGTTTCCTCGGTTTCTGGCACGGCTTCTTGGATGTCCGCTTTTTTACCATCGCGTAAATCTTTTAATTCGTCTACTACGCCAACTGGTACAGCGACTAAATCAGCTTCTGCTTTCCCATTACCGCCAGCTGTTTCGATTAAAATTTGGCAGACATTAAATGGGATAAAGAAAAACCATTGTTTCTTTTGGACGGTTTGGATGCGTTCGTAAGGTATGTATGTATTTTTTCGGAAAATCAAACCGTATTTGATGCGAATCCCTTGATCTTCGAGGGTGTACTTGTAAGTTATGTATTTTAAGACTGCGGGGGTTAAAATGAGTAATATAACGATGACAATAATTAAATATACAGCCCAGTCCGGCAAATAACCGTTACTATTAACAGCGCGAAAAACAGAAAACAAACCGACGACGATAGGAACAATATTGCGCCTTACGTTCGTGATAATTTCTTTAATAAGGGCAATTGGATGGAGGCGCCTTTCTTCAAACATCTTCTTTCGCCACCTTCACAAGTTCAAGAATATGATGTCTAAGTTCATCTGATTCAGACTCGTTTACCGCTTCAATCTTATGTGTTTTGGCAGCAGTTGTAATTGATAAGGAAACAAGTTTTTGTCTTCTAAGTAGTGGACCTTGCTCCGTTTCCACGTGTTGAATGCGAATCATCGGGATTAAGACACGACTTCTAAAAATAATGCCGTGCTGAATTTCCATTTCGTCTGGTTTAATTTGGTAACTCCAACGTGCAAAACGAAATGGAATAATAAATAAGTAAATAAAGGCAGCATAAAGTACCGTTAATCCAAAACCGATAGCACTCCACCACACAGAAACTCCTGTATAATACAAAATAATTGCCGCTGCAACCGAACAAAGCAGAAAAACAAGAACAGCAATTCCCTCTGTTTGCCGCCAAACTGTTTTAATTTTCTCCGGTAATTTCTTTTCTAAATTATCAAGTTCCATTGCTCTACTCCTTTTTTCTTTTATCTTACGTTAAAAACAGCTAAATTGGTAGCGATTTTTTAAATCTATCATGTTTTATTCATAGTTTGTTCATATTTCTTTTTTATAATATAACAAGAAGAGGTGAGTAGGATGAAGAAAAAAGGTTATGTTCTATTAATAATAGCGCTTTTGTCGCTAACTTTAAATTGGCTTCCAGAAATAGCCCACGCGCAAAAAGAAGCAACTGGAAGTACCTATACAACGGCTACATCAAGCGAATTAATGGAAATGTTTCTACCTTATTCCATTCAAAACCCTTATATTGAAACGACAAAAAATAGTGCAGAGATAATGTTTGTAACAGAGGAAGTTGCTACCATCACTGCTAAAACAAATAACCAAACCCAAAATATTTCTGGTCATACTGAAAACCATCAATTTACATTAGCTAATTTGCAACCTGGAAATAATTTAGTGACAATAACAGCGACAATGGCAGATGGGACAACCGAGAGCAAAACCATCACAATTAACCTTCCAGACAAGCCAAAGAAAGGCTCTAAATCGTTTCATGATCAAACTAAAAACCAACAAATGACGCATCGAAAAAAAGGACATTTATTATAGTGAAAAAAGAAGCACTCCTCATATGAATGAGCGCTTCTTTTTTTCACTATTTTCTACGTCCAAATATGAAACCAAGTGCGACTAAACTTGCCCCAGTTACAAATGGGATAAGTGGATTTGTATCTCCAGTATGCGGCAAAATCCCTGTTGCTTCGACGACTCCATCTACTCTCGTTGTGCTCGCCACTTTTTGCACTGGTGGCACGGTTATTTTAGATAAGAGTGTTTTTTCAATGGTTAATTGTAATTTTTGGCCGGCTTGAAGCGTGTTTGATGTGAGGTTGTTCCAGTCTTTGATTTCTGCCACAGTAACATCGAACTTTTTAGCTACTCCTGGTAAAGTATCGCCATCTTTTACTTTATAAACGACTTTGATTTTGCCATTTTGTTCGGAATCTTTGACAACTTCCAGTGGTCCAAAATCAGTTTCGACTGTTTTTTCAATCGGTTGCTTTTCAGCTGGGATAAATGGTGGTTCTTCTTTCACTGGGGGAACTGGTGGTGTTCCGTTTCCTTGTCCACCACTACCGTAATCATTCACTGTCGCGTTTCTCGACACTGGGTCTAAGTTATCACCAGATAAAGTTGCTTTATTTGTATAGCTTTTTTGTTTCGTCGTAATTTTCGTATCATACGTAATCACAACAGATTGATTATTTAACGTACCAATAGATAATTCAAAATTCCGATTGGCATCCAGTGTAATTGGTTGGATATTGGTGGCTATCACTTTTTTGTTGGCATCGCGGTATTTGATTGTTGCATTTCCAAGCAAGTTTTGCCCTGAACCAAGTGTATCCGTGTAAACCGCATTATCAATAGGTGTTAGCGCATTATTTAAAGTAACGGTCCAATGTAAAATGCTTAAGTCTTTATCATCCATTCGCCCTTGTTTAAAAACGATTGTTGGTGAACCTGTACCGCCACCAGTATTAACTTTGCTAATAAAGGCATTTATCGTTTGGGTCGTATTTTTCACAGGAAAAGGAATGGGATTTACTTGGTCTATTTGAATATTTTTGCTGTTAAAAGTTGCGTTATAATAAAGGCTGCCACTTAAATTTGTATGTGTATTTACGTAGTCGGTAAAAGTTAATGTAATCGTTCCCGTTGCTTGATCAATGGTTGCATTTGCGATAGTATTTCCTTGCGAATCCATGAGAGGAAATCCGCCATAATTAATTAATTTTAGCTGATTAGGAATAGTAAGCGTCATTGTTTCTCCGCTTGCAACGGGCTGTGTGATGACAAAATCATACGCCACTCGCACTTTGCTATTTTCCTTAAAATTCGTTGCTTGTTCCCCGTTTTGATTTTGTAATGCTACATTAGTAAAAAAACTGCTCCCGTAATCTGTTGCAGCTTCTGCTTTTGGACTTAAAAATCCAATGATAATTAAACATATAATTGCAAATACCAACCATCTTTTTTTCATTTGTTTCATTCCCCCTTAAAACATCTATCTTTATAGTTCCCACAACATACTTGTTAAAAACCGTACAATGATTTTGCGCACAAAAAAAACGCCAGAACAAGTCTGACGTTTTTCTTTTATAGCTGTAATAAATACTCATAGCTGGCTTCTAGTGTTTCGAACATAGTTCGTTTAGATCTATCTTGTTCAATGCAATAGTACTCGACTCCGTTTGCTTCACCCCATTCAATAATAGCGCGAAAATCCACTTCACCTTCTCCTATTTCAACTAAATTATTATCCATATCTTCTAGTTCAAAACCGCTCACAAAATCTTTCATATGAACAATTGGCGCGCGGCCGCTGTAGCGTTTAATAAATTCTGTTTCATCATGTCCAGCTGCACGAATCCAGTAGGTATCAGGTTCTGCATAAATGCAAATACCGTCAACTGGGTCGGTAATATAGTCCATCACTCTGCGACCATGAATGCATTCATTGAAATCATACTCTGGATTGTGAAGACCAATGCGAAAACCGAGTGGGTGTAGCTTTTCCGCCGCATTAATTAACGCCGCTTTTGTCGCCGTGTAACCCGCTGTCGTTTGGTCCTCTTCTTCAATATATTTGTCAAAAACAGTTTTACAATCAAAGAAATAAGCTTCCTCAATGATACCATCCAAATCATTCATAAAACGATCGTGCTTGATGTGCATGCCAATCACTTTTAGCTCATATTTTTGTAGTAAACGGCGTACCTCCGCAGGATCATTGCCACGCATACCATCGAGTTGCACATATCGAAAACCGATTTCATGTATTTTCCGGAGTGTACCTTCTAAATCGCGCTCCATTTCTTTTCGTACAGAATAAAGTTGGACTGCTATTTTTTCTTTTATATTCATTGCTTCTCCGCCTTTCCTTATGCCTTTAAATCCAGCCAATCAACCTCAGACGCTGTTAATGTAATTCCGGCTGCTGCAACAGAAGATTGAAGTTCAGCAGCATTTTCTGGACCGATGACCGCGGCTGTCGGGAATGATTGCGTTAGTACATAAGCAAGCGAAATTTGAATCGGGGTGCAACCTTTTTGGTTAGCTAGTTGCTTGGCGCGACTGTATCTTTCCCAGTTCGCCTCACTATAATAAACTTCCACCATTTCCGTATCGCTCTTGTCTTCCTCAGAAAACCTACCAGAGAAAAATCCGCCTGCTTGCGAAGACCAAGAAAATAGTGGCAAATTCGTCGCCTCATGCCAGCGAATCATCTCTTCATTTGCTGAGACACAATTTTCCCAGCGTGGTCGATTCACTTTTGCCAAACTAAAATTAGGACTGTTAAAGCTTAGTGGTGTCAAACCGTGGCTCACTGCATATTCATTCGCTTCGATAATACGCGAGAGCTCCCAGTTTGAAAGTCCGATAGCATAAACACGGCCATCTTCCACTTCTTTATGCATCGCCTCCATAATAGGACCCACTTCCACTTCTGGATTGTCGCGATGAAGTGCGAACAATTCAACATGATCTGTTTGTAGCGTATCTAAACTAACCGAAATATCTTCGTGAATTGCTTCCGGAGTAACCCGCGGCACGTCGCTTGCTTCCCGAACTGGATGCCCGCCTTTCGTCTGAATAATAACACTATCCCGATTTCCTCGCGCTTTCATCCACGTACCAATCGCTTTTTCACTATGACGATAATGGCGCGCCGTATCAAAAATATTCCCGCCCATTTCAAAATATTGATCTAGTACTGGGCCAGCAAAATCCATATTATCTGCCCGTAAGAAATCTCCAGCACCCATCACTAAATTAGAGCAAGCTATCTCGATTTTTTGTCCATTTTTTCTTCCATTAACGATAATCTTTTCCATTATGATTCCACCCCACTTGCGGCAATTTTATCGACTACAAGCGTTGTATTTGACTCTTTTACGAGTGTTGCAGGGATCGCTACTGTCGGTTCTTTTTCCACTACTTGTTTCACGATATCGATTTTTTTCTCGCCAGTTGCTATTAAATATATTTCTTTCGCCGCTAAAATTTGTTGCATCCCAAGAGAAATTCCATGTGTAAGTGGCAAATCGGTATCAAAATATTTGCTCATAACGCGTTTCGTTACATCGTCTAGTTCCACAACATGACAGTTCACATCTACTGGCACAAATGGCTCATTGAAGCCAATATGCCCGTTAAGTCCAATCCCTAGCAAAATAAAATCTATTCCGCCGCGGTCGTCGATAAACTTGTCTACACGAGCGCATTCATCCGTTAAACTCGTTGCTTTCCCGTCAAAAAAGCAAATTTGTTCACTAGAAACATTTTTCAAACGATCAAAAAATGCATCATAGAGTGTTTGGATACAGCTACCTTTTGTTTCGCGTCCAAGGCCAACCCATTCATCCAAACCAACAAATTGCGTTTCACTAAAATCTACTTCGCCTGCTTGATTCGCTTTAATAAGCGCTTCTATTGTTAGTAAAGGCGTATCTCCACCAGCAATGCAAATTAAACTTGCAGGTTTTTCCTTTACCAATTCAATGATTCTTTGGCTCACTGTTTCCGCCACGAGTTGCTCATTTTCATTAATAATTAGTTTCATTTTAAAATCAACCTTTCTTATTAGAAATCCAAGTCTAGTGCATCGTGCGCTGCTTGGCGTTCTGATACAACTTCTTCTTCTTTAATCAAGCTCTTTTCATACATTTTGAAGAACGGATAGTACATGCAAACGGCTGCCGCGAGAACAAAGATGATTAAAATAATCGCGCGCCAATCCATTGTTGCCAAATACTGCGCGAGTGGAATTGGTGTGCCACCAACATTCGCAATCGGTGGACGCACCCAACCAAAGTGGAACACAAACCATTGTCCTACTGCTAAAATTGGCGTCCCAAGTACGAATGGAATAAATAAATACGGATTAAAACAGATTGGTAAACCGAATACAACTGGTTCAGAAATTGTGAAAATCGCTGGAACAACGGACACTTTTCCGACCGCTTTTAATTCTCTTGATTTACTAAATAGCGCAAGGATAACTAATGCACCTGTAATACCAGAACCAGAGAAGCCCATAAAGTAATCCCAGAAGTTTGGCGCAAATACGTGCGGAATTGGTTCTCCTGCCGCATATGCAGCCGCATTTGCTCCTAGATATTGTGTCATAAATGGCAGCACAAAACCAATCAAAATCGCATAACCATTTAGACCGATAAACCAGAATAGCATTTCAAGGAAACAAATAAGGAAAACCGCATAAGGCGTATCAATACTATTAATTGCCGGAGCTAGCATCGTCGTAAAGGCTTCCGGAATAATTTGACCGCTAGTGACACTTTGCATTAAAATACTGAGTCCAACAGCACTGAACAGCAGTACTACTAGTGGAATGATTGCTTCAAAAGTAGTCGCAATCCCCGCTGGTAACCCTTTAATTCGAATCGTAATATTTTTTCTAATAAATAAACCGATAAGTTCTACAGAAATCAGAGCTGCAAAAATGGCGATAAATAGCCCTCTTGAATCCAGAAATTCTGTATTAAGCACCCCGTCAACCATTTTCGTATTGAGGATGAGCGTCACCATAACAGCAGCCATCACACTATGTAACACAGGTACTTTCATTTGTTTTGCGTGGCTATAGGAAATTGTTATAGCAGCATAAATCGATAGTAATCCAAACGTAAATTGAAACGGTAAGTTAAGCGCTGCTGCATTTTGAACAAAGAATTCTTTCACAACAGAACCTGCTGGAAACATATTTCCGATTGCTGAAATAATCAGGGAAAATGATCCAATAATTAAAACCGAGATCAAAGCAATCATCCCATTTTTTATTGAGGAAATATGACGTTGTTTTTCAATTCTAGCTGCGACAGGTTCAAAATATTTCTCCATAAAAGCAATAAAACGGTTCATAAAAGATTGTTTGTTTTTACTCGACATGTTGTTTCCCTCCACTTTTTTATTTGTTCATTTTAAGAATAATTGCGTCTTTTAAAATGTTTGCACCATTAACCGTGCCGTAATCTTTCGTATCGATGACTTGGATCGGTTTATTATATTCCGCCGCAATTTCACTTAGATGTTTGAGTTGGTGTTTAATTTGAGGACCGACTAAAATAACGTCAAAGTCTTCAATATGTTCGCGTAATTCCCCTGCTGGGTGCGCCTCAATCTTCACATCTGTATTCGTGAGCTTTTCACTATTTTGAGCGATTTCCTTCATTTTTGTAACCATTACTCCAGTAGATGCACCTAAGTTACAAACTAAAAGTACATGTAATTGTTCCATTTCCATTTACTTTTCCTCCTCTTTTCTTAAAGTCTTCATTTCTTGATGCATTTCAATCATTTCTCGAATTAAAGTTGATGCTAAGATAGTATTCATTAATGTATCTTGCGCATGTACGAGTAAAACAGAGAAATTTGCTTGTTCCCCTCTTGTTTCTTGAATAAGCATTTCCGTTTGTACTTTGTGCGCTTCAATCATTAAATCATCTGCTTCTTTTAAAAGTTGTTCTACTAATTCTGAATTTGATTCTTTTGCGGCCTGTAATGCTTCAATTAATTTAGAAAATGAATCCCCCGCTAGTGAAATTAATGAAAACGATATTTTTTCTATGTCCATTATGAAACCCTCTCTCATTCAAAGATAGCTGACTTAACGTAATGGTAAATATCACGTTTTGAGCTAGCCATTTTAATTTTTTGCATTTTTTCTTCGTCCAGCGCTAACTTCATTAATTGTTCCACGATCAAGTGCGCTTCTTTTGTTTTTAAAGCTAATGTAAAAATGACATGAACCGGCTCCTCGTATCTATCGAAAAACATAATGCCATCTTCAATAATCGTCACCCCAATGCCATCCATCAAAACACCATCACTTGCCCCCGCGTGTGCAATTACTACGCCTGGTGCAACGACCATATAAGGCCCGTATGCTTTTAAGTTATGAATAATTTTTTCATGATAACTCGGCTCAATGACTTCTAAATGCTCCAAACATTTTGTTCCAAGCTTAATTGCTTGCCTCCATGTTGGGCATGTTTCTTCCATAACAATCGCTTCTTCTGTAAACTCAAACGGTGGTATAAGCCTTTTTGGTGTTTCACCTTCATCCGATATAAGCGCTTCCAATAAATCGAATTCTAATTTACTTAAATTAGTAATTTGCGTATTTTCGCCAATAATTGCTAAAATCTTGCTAAACTTATTAATAATCTGTTTATCACTTTTGACGAGTTTCATACGTAAATGTTTTTGCAGTAATTCCATATCCTCTTTTTGCAAATAGCTGTGAATTCGGAGTACTTTCGCGTCTTGCATATCTGGTAAATCCACTGTGCTAATCACAAAATCAAAATCAGCCATCATCGCGCGTTTGAACTTTCTGAGGCCAATTGTTTGAATCGACTCAAACTCAAACATACGCTTTAACTGAATCGCAATCATTTTTGAAACAGCCACACCTTCCGGGCAAATAATCAGCAAATTTGGCTTCATTTCAACAGTTTGTTTATTACGTTGTACCTCAGATGCAAAATAAATAGCTAAAAATGAAATTTCTTGAGAGCTGACAGAAATCGGCAATAACGGCTTCAGTGCTTCCAAGCTTTCCTTCACACGCATAAAAATTTCCCGATTGTCGCGCATAAATTCATTAAAAATCGGATTCTCGATAGTGACTCCGGCACGAACACGCCTAATCATTAACTTAATGTGTGCTTTGATTTGCGTGAAAAAATCCGTATCGCCATGCACAAAATCCACTTGATAAATTTCGCCCATTTTTTCGCAAATACCTGTTACAAATGCTTCAATTACCGCCTCATCTTCACGCCCATATTGATACTGCTTCAAAGACCCAATAATAGTTTCTAACGCCTGATCAAGTTCATCTTTAATCGTAAAATCTGCTGTAAACTGAAAATCCGGTTTGGCTTCATGTTGCTTCAGTAAAATCGCAATGAGCGTTAAGTAAAGCTGCTCATCCATCGCGCGCGTCATATTCTCCTCCACCGAATGCGCCTCACGATTCACCTCCTGCAAAATCTCCAGTTCAAAAAGATTATAAAAAAATAACTCGCCTTTTTTAGATAAGCTATTTTCCGAATCTAAAAACTGATAAAATTCGCGGATATTAATAAAACGTAAGAAACTTCTAGCAAAAAGGGATGTTTTCGTAATTAGATTTCCAGTTACTAGAAAACCATGACGAGGTTGATGTGATAAATCTAAATTATTTAAAAAAAGTTCTCCTTCAATAGCACGTAGATGATTAAGTACAGAGGATCTTGAAATAAACAGAACTTCTTCAAAATAAGTAACCGGGAGCACTTCTTCACTTAAAAGCAGTTTGAGCAATAAAAATTGCTGCACTTCTTCTTGGCTGTAACGATATTTTTTCGGCGTAATTTGTTGTTTAAATTTACGCACGACCGGATTTACGATATTCTTTTCCGGAAGTAGCACCCCTTTCCTTGTATGTCTGATAAGAGCTGGTAATGTTTGCTCATGGAGAAAAATATCGATTTTTTCCAAACTATAACGAACACTTCGCTCCGAACATCCAAGCGCGTTAGAAATATAACCAATATTTTTAAAATCTTCCTGCTCCATAAGAAAATCTAAAATTTGAATACACTGCTGATTTAGTTTCATCAGGTATCACTCCTCTTTCTAAATTCAATTTATCATTTTCATGATAGGGCTTACAATAAGCTATATAGCTATTTTTGTCAGACATGTAGGGACAAAAAAACTATCCATTTTACTATAACTGGAAAAAAACCTTGCCGGAATAGGTCGTAGCTACTGAAAGCACAAAAAAAGCCTTCTACATCCACTGTAAAAGGCCTATTATTTGAACTATTTATCTTTTTTCATATAGGAAGTTAAAATAATTGCGATGAAAACCATTAAAAATCCAACAATCGGGGTATACCCCAAACCAATATATTCCGTAACTAATCCACCAATAAATGCGCCAATTGCTATCCCAACATTAAAAGCTGAAATATTAAGCGCCGAAGCCATGCTCACCGTTTCTGGCAAATACCGCTCTGCCAATTGCACGACATATAGCTGCAAACCAGACACATTCATAAAGGCAAAAAATCCCATCAACATAATAGTCATTAATCCAAAAATCGCATTGGTCGATGTAAATTGAAGTAATAATAACGTAATCCCTTGCAAACTAAACATCACGAAAAGTGCCTTAGCTGGGCGCTCATTCGCAAAATGCCCACCAATTGTATTCCCAATCGCAACCATCACACCATACACAATAAGTAAAATAACAATCATGCTCGTAGAATAGCCCATTCCGCTAAACATCGGCGATAAATACGTATAAACCACAAAAGTACCACCATAGCCAAATGCTGTCATGAGTAACACCATCACGATTTTTTTATTAACTAATAATTGTCCAATCGCTTTAAACGAAATACTTTTTCCATTGGATAAGTTTTTCGGCACGAGGAAAAAATTAGCAATAATCGCAATCACGCCAATCGCAACAATAAACAGGAATGACATCCGCCAACCAAATAGTTGCCCGATAAACGTCCCAAGTGGCACCCCTGTCACAGTCGCCACCGTCAACCCTGTAAACATCACCGCAATCGCACTAGCTCGTTTACTCGGATGAACGACATCGGCTGCGATAACCGAAGCAATCGACATAAACACCCCGTGCGCAAACGCCGCAACTACGCGCCCAGTAAGGAGCATTCCAAAACTCACAGCAAATGCCGAGACAAGATTCCCTATCAGAAACACGAGCATGACTAATAATAACAAATTTTTACGATTCATCTTCGCCGTCATAGTTGTTAAAACCGGCGCTCCAACCATCACACCAAGTGCGTAAATCGATACAGTCAAACCAGCCGTACTAATTGACACACCCATACTAGAAGAAATCAGCGGAAGCAGCCCCACACTAATAAATTCTGTTGAACCAATCCCAAACGCACTAATCGCAAGCGCTAAAAGTGTCAAATTAGGATTTACTTTTTTCATATCCACATCGTTCCCCCCTAAAAAATTGCAAATTGTTTCGTTCTGTTATACAGTATCTTATATACCGTACAGAATAACAAGAAGGTACTTAAAAGTCATATAGATACTAAAAAGTGCCTATAGGAGGATTACGATGACTAAAGTATATAATATCGGCGTAGAAGCTACACTAGAAGTTATAGGCGGAAAATGGAAACCAGTCATCCTTTGCCATTTACGCGAAGGCAAAAAACGAACTGGCGAATTAAAGCGACTCATTCCCAACATCACACAAAAAATGCTCACACAACAATTGCGCGAGCTGGAAAAATCTGGGGTTATTGTCCGTAAAGTATATGAACAAATCCCACCAAAAGTCGAGTATTCATTGAGTGAATACGGCGAATCGTTGTCGGAGATTTTGAACAAACTTTGCTTATGGGGCGAGAATCATGTGGATCTTTTGCTGACAAAAAACGAAGATATTGTTCTTCTAAACCGCGATTAAGGAAAAACAGCCATCTAAAAAGATGGCTGTTTTTAATCAATCATTTTACGAAAGTTTAACCGTTTATTTAATAGATACATTAACGGAATCCCGACACCCATTACAATAAACTCACTTGCAGCAGTGGTTGCCCAAGTAATTAGGAACGGTAAGTCAAAAACAATTACTAACTCCCAAGCGATAATTGCCATCGTTAACGAGAAGAGAATCGTATTAATAATCATCCGCGGAATAATTCCTTTAACGTATTTAGAAATTCCAATCATTAGTAAAAGGGAAATAGCCGATTGTGCTACGCCAAAAACTAAATCAATCCACCCTAATCCAGAAAAGAATAAATTCGTAATAAAAACACCTACGATAATACCCCAAAAGTATTTTTTATTAAAGACGATTAGGTGGTTAAAGATTTCTGGTATTCTAAATTGTAATGCCATAAACCCAATTGGTGCAACAATCATCCCGAGCACTACATACAGTGCGGCGATAATTGCATTCACCGTCAAAATTTTCATTTTCATTATTTTTCCTCCTAGTTTTTTTACGTGGGATGGTATGAATGAACCACGTGTGGCAATTTTGCCAACATGCTATTTTCTCATATTTGGAAGTTAATGTAAATGGCTTATATGCATAAAAAAACGGCTACCTTTACAGGTAGCCGTTTGTCTAATAATCTTATTTAGATTTTTGTGAGTAGTTGCCTTTGTTGCCGCCGCTGCGTTGTTCTCCGCCACCACGACGATCACGATTGCCAGAGCCGCTTCCGCCGCCACTACGACGACCTTTGCCGCTGTTGTTACGATCGCGGTAGCTTCCGCCTTTGCCGCTTCCGCCGCGATAGCCGCCACCTTTGCCGCCTTTACCATTTTTACCTTTGTAGCCACCGCCACCACGGGATGGTAATGGACGCTCTTCAGTAATATGGACAGGCGTTTTGTCTGGCTCTTTCGCTAACATTTTAAGCATTGCTGCTGCGATGTCAGTTGCATCGTATTTTTCAAGAAGTTCGTTAGCAAACGTTTTGTAGTCAGCTAAGTTTTCTTCTGTGATTGCTTCTTGAATTTTTTCAGTTGCTACGCGTAATTGGCCTGCAAATGCTTCGTCCCAAGTAGGAGCTTGAAGTGGTTGCATACGTTTCTTCGTAGTTTCTTCCACAATACGTAAATAACCCATTTCACGAGGTTGTACGAAAGTAATCGCCATACCTTCTTTACCAGCACGGCCAGTACGACCGATACGGTGAACATAGCTTTCTGGATCTTGTGGAATATCATAGTTATATACATGTGTTACGCCGGAAATATCAAGTCCACGAGCTGCAACGTCTGTTGCAACTAGAACATCAATTTTTCCTTCTTTAAATTTGCGTAGTACGCTCATACGTTTTGCTTGCGTTAAGTCACCGTGGATACCTTCTGCCACGTAACCACGCATATCAAGCGCGCGAGATAGTTCATCTACACGACGTTTCGTACGACCAAAAACAATTGCTAGTTCTGGTGCTTGAACGTCTAATAAACGAGATAATACGTCAAATTTTTCTTTTTCATGCACTTTTACGAAGAATTGTTCGATTAATAGTGCAGTCATTTCTTTCGCTTTAATACGAATAAGTTCTGGGCTATGCATGAAACGTTCACCGATACGGCGAATTGGATCAGGCATTGTTGCAGAAAATAGTAAAGTTTGACGTTCTGCTGGTACTTCTTTTAGAATAGTTTCGATATCATCAATGAAGCCCATGTTTAGCATTTCGTCTGCTTCATCTAGTACAAGTGTTTCCACGTGATCTAGTTTCAGTGTGCGACGGTTAATATGATCCAAAATACGTCCTGGCGTACCAACTACGATTTGTGGGTTTTTCTTAAGTGAACGGATTTGACGGCTGATATCACTACCACCGTAAACCGCTAGCACACGTACATGTTTGTCATAGCTAAGTTTATAAAGCTCTTCAGAAACTTGGATTGCAAGTTCACGTGTTGGAGCAATAATTAAAGCTTGTACGTTGTTACTCTTTTGGTCAATTTTGTGAATCATTGGAAGACCAAAAGCGGCTGTTTTACCAGTACCTGTTTGTGCTTGCCCGATTAAGTCTTTACCTGCTAGTCCTAGTGGAATTGTCTTTTCTTGGATTGGTGTTGCTTCTTCAAACCCCATCCGATTTACTGATTTTACAATTTTTTCGTCCAGTCCGAACTCCGAAAATTTTGTCAATGTCATTTCTCCTTTACCTGTTTAAAGTTTGGTAGGAGAGCTACTTTTATAATTCATCACAATACGCTTATTACGATTGTTTGTCTGTTCATTTGCAGTTGTTTTTATGAAAACTGCTATCTTTCATTTTCATTTTTCTGCAATAGAAAAGCCTGGGCGCACCAAGCAAAATGATTCACGGCATCAGAAAATTTCTCTGCCATTATAGCAGTTCTAACGCATCAAATAAAAAAGCCCTCATTAATCACTAGGCTAAATATAAACCTAATAAACTTCCATCTATCATCATAACACACTAACTATTTCTTTTCAACGTCAAAAGCTCATCTTTCCTTGCTATTATCGAATAAAAAAAGTTAATTCTTTTTAAATGTGCGCTTATTCAGGTTTTTCAGCAATTTTTATAGATAAATCTTTTAAAAAAAGCTGAAAATCGTCCGAAAACAATTTCCAGCTTTTTATTAATCCCATTTGGCTAAAACGCGTTTTTTCAACTCATCCATAGCTTTTGTCGCTATTTCTTCTGTTTCACCGATTGTTTGGAAATAGATTTTGCATTTCGGTTCCGTTCCAGAAGGACGTATTGCAAACCAGGCGTTATCGTTTAAGTAAAATTTTAAAACATTTTCTTTTGGTAGCTCTATGTTTGTCATTTCCATCGTTGAAAGATTGGTTCGCTTACTCGTTAGAAAGTCTTCTAAAACCGTTATTCCGGGAATAAAAGTTGGCTCTTTGCGCAAAGCGTCTATTACTTGATTCATTTTAGTAGTTCCATCGCTATCATCTAGCGTAATCGTGTGCAAGTGTTCTTTATGATAGCCGAACTTTTCATATAAATTGGTTAGCTTTTGAAGAAGTGTTTTTCCTTCTTTTTTATAGAAAAGGGCCATTTCTGCTGTCAGTAATGCTGCTTGCACGGCGTCTTTGTCTCGAACAAATGGCGCGATTAAATAACCGTAACTTTCTTCGTATCCAAAAAGGAAGTTTTTTTCCGTATCTTCCATTTCGGCTATTTTCTCACCGATGTATTTGAATCCAGTAAGCGTTTGGATATGATTAATTCCAAAGTCATCAGCGATTCTTCCACCTAAGTCCCCAGTGACAATCGTATTAATCATCGTATCTGCCTGAGTTACCGACGTTTTTGCTTCTAAAATATACTGTAAAAGTAGTGCTCCTAGCTGATTCCCCGTTAAAATTTGGTACGTAGCTTGCTTGGTTAAAACAGCTACCCCTAGTCTATCAGCATCCGGATCTGTCGCCAAAATAATGTCGGCTTGTATTTCTTTCGCCTGCTTTTTGGCTAGTTCGAAACTATTTTCTTCTTCCGGATTAGGGGAAATGACTGTCGGGAACTCTCCGTCAGGCTCACTTTGCTCGGCGACCATGGTCGTTTCCGAAAAACCATTTTCCAAAAGTCCGCGCATGACAAGTTCTTTTCCAGCACCATGAAGCGGCGTGTAGCAAATCCGTAGTTCATTCCCGTAATCAGCAAGTAAATTAGGGCGAGAAATGACTGCTGTTAAAGCTTTTAAATAAGCATCGTCCATTTCTTTTCCTAGCGTCATAACGAGTGGATTGGGTAATTCGCGCACTGGTATGGTAAAGATATCCGTTATGTTTTCTAAATAGCTAGCAATCTCCTGCGCTACACCTAATGTGATTTGGCAGCCATTTTTATCATATACTTTGAAACCGTTATAGATAGAAGGATTGTGACTTGCGGTAATTACCACGCCAGCGAATGCTCCCTTTTCTCGAACGCAAAAAGATAGCGCTGGTGTTGGGCGAATCGTATCGGATAAATAAACGTTGATTCCCTGCGCAGCCAGGACCTTTGCCGTTTCCTTCGCAAAAGCACCCGAATGATGTCTGGAGTCATACGCAATTGCAACGCCCATTTCGGCTCCTCCGTTTGCGACAACATAATCTCCCAAACCTTTCGCGACTCGTCTAATGGTAAAAAGATTGATGCGCTTTGTTCCAACACCCATTTTACCGCGCATCCCTCCAGTACCAAATGTTAAGTAACCGTCAAAACGTTCTTGCTCTTGTTCCACTTGTTGTAATTCACGGCGCCACTCATCTGATAAATCGGCATTTTGCCAAGCGTTCAAATGTTGTTGCCAAGTCATTTGTCTTCCACTTCTAACTGATGTAAAATTTCGCTGATTTTCATGTCACAGCCCGCCATAGAAGTATCCGCCACGCCGTAATACATATGCAGCGTATCACCTTCTTGAATGGCCCCACATGCGAAAACAACATCACCGAAGAAACCATTTTTCTCATAATCTGCAACTGGCTCTAAAATAGGCGTTTTCGTTCTTTTTAATACAATCGTTGGGTCGTTTAAATCAAGAAGCGCCGCACCCATTACGTAACGATTTTCTTCTGTTGCTCCGTGATACAAAATTAGCCAACCTTCTTCTGTTTTAATCGGCACACATCCGCCGCCAACTCGGCCACTATCATATTCACCAGGACGAATACCAAGCAAATGACGATGATCACCAAAACTGCGCAAATCTGGGGAAGAAGCAATCCAAATATCTAAATTACCAATACTTTTCAAACTTGGACGATGTAGGGCATAATATTTCCCGTTAATTTTTTCTGGAAAAATTAGTACATCTTTATTTTCAGGAGCAAAGATATTTCCTTGATACTCCAAATTTTCGAAGTCTTTTGTGGTCACTAATGCATCTGCTACGCCAAACTCAGATACCGCGCTAAAATTCACATGATAAGTATCCTCGATTTGCGTCACGCGAGCATCTTCAATCCCAAATGTTTGATACTCATTAAATGGATATAAAAATGGTTTTTCATCTAATGTAAACTGATGACCATCCTTACTACGAGCAATTCGAATATACGAAAGAGATGTTAAATACGAAAAACCTTCTAATTTTGCTTTGCTGCGAATCATTCGCGGATCTTCAAAATCATAATTTTCATCATCTAATCGGAATGGTTGTAATTCTAATTCTTTACTTTTCGCATTATAAACTGGTGCAAGGACTACTTCTGGATCCTCACTGACTGGTTGTTCTGCCACACGAAGAAGCAGCAATACTTCGCCGTTATACTCGGCAACACCGGCGTTAAACGCGCCAATCACTTCAAAACCTTCATGGATTGGTTTTACGTCTAAAGGTGTAATTAATGGGTTTTCTTCATAACGATAAATGTTCATTTCTATTCAAAACTCCTACTATTAGTTATTTTTAAACGGATCGGGAATTGTTATTTTTTGCGCATCAGAATCGCCAATTCCCGCGTAAAGTGTCGCAGTACCATCCGAATTTCTGATTAAACCACCACTAAATACAACGTCCGCTAAATCAGGTCTTTTCGGCTCACTAGGTGCAAAATTAGCACGTTCCGCAATTATTCTTTCTTGCTCGATTTGTGAAAAATCTTCATTCAATTGAAAAGAACATGCATAATAATGACGATTACCCGCTTCATCAAAACAAGCGATATGACCAAGCACGCCAATTCTCTCATCTTCTAACAAATGAAGCTCATTTCCACCACCCCATTCCTCTCCTGAAAAATTCCGTTTCAAAAGTGGTGCAGCTTCAATTTTCTCTATAGTTAATTCTGCCAGTGATTCCGTAACGATTGCGCCGATTTTACCTCGACCGCCCTTTTCACCTTGAGGTCTTGTTAATACTAAAACACGCCCATCTGCTAATTCTTTGATACGCAAATCTTTCATACCAATTGGCCCAGAAAAAACTTGCTCGAAATCAGTAAGTGAGGTTGCTCGATATAAATTAGTACGCCAATCTAACATAGCCGGGTCTGTTTCTTTCGGAAAAACCTCCACCCCGCCAATAATTAACTCGCCACGAACAAATGTAACAAATGGATCTTGTAGCGCTAAAACAGTTGTATTTTCAACTAATTGATATTTGTTCGTCTCTGTTTTTTCAAAAAAGCGTACTTCCGAAAACTCGCTATCACGTGATTCCACTCGACCTGCAATATATTCTTTCCCCAGCCAATGAAATGGTGCCGTAATATTGTATACATCTTTGTCACCAGCACCATTCAGCAGAATACGAGTTCCAAACGCAGTATTATTTTCCCGATAAACTTGCAGCAATTTTTCGATTGAGTCCATTTTATCCCTCCACTTTAAGCGCGATTCCAGTATGCGCGCCCATTCTAATACCATTTTCTGCCATCATCGCTTCTCCAAAAACAAGCCGATAGTTCCCCTGAAGCGAATAAGTTACCTCTTTCTCACCAAAATGAAGTAAAAAGATAAAATCACCTCGCTGATAACTGAGTACTTCTCCATTCAACTTCAAAAAAGTATATTCCATCTCTTTAAAATCATTTTCTTTACGAAATGCGAGTAATGCTTGATAAAAATCCCACATCATCCGTGCTTCTTCTTCCGGCAAAATCGCCATTTTAATCCACGATTCACCAAGAGTAAATGGCTTTCCATCTGGGAAAATCATCGGCCCACGTGCTTTGTCACGCGTTTTTTCAATAGCGATTTCGAGTGCTTGTTTTTCATCTGTACCAGTTTGTAAAGCTTGATAGTACGCTGCTGTTCCTTGAATATCGCGCATCTCTTTTACGGAAGAAAACGTTAAATCAGGCATACCCACCTCTTCTCCGTAGTATATAAACGGCACGCCTTTCGCAGTTAACATTAAAAATGCGAGCAACTGGGTCTTTACTATGTCTCCAGATGCGAGGCGACTTCTGAACCTGCTCATATCATGACTTCCAAAGAAAAGCGTCGGCCACTGCCCTTCGTTTAATGCCGTTTCCATCTCATTCAATGTCGTAAATACAGATTTTGCATCTAGCTGATTAACACTGCCAAAATTAAAATTAAACGTGACATCTAGCATTTTTTTCGAGCTATATCGAGCAATTTCAGGTAACTTATCCGAGCTAATTTCGCCTACTAAAAAGACGTCGCGCTCTTTTCGACAAAAGGAAGCGATATCCTCTAACGCTTGTTCTAATCCACTCTGATTACGGTCATACACATGCTCCATTTCACTAGATACGACTGGATTATCCGGAAATTCAAGCACGAGCGTTAAATTATTGATAACATCTAACCTGAATCCCGCCACTCCCTCATTCAACCAAAACGCTAAAACTTGCTCCATTTCTGCGCGAACAGCTTTATTCGCCCAGTTTAAGTCAGCTTGTTCTTTTGCAAAACTATGATAGTAATACTCGCCAGTAAGTTCATCCATTTCCCAAGCAGAACCACCAAAAAACGATTCCCAATTATTTGGCTTTTCTCGCCAAATATAATAATCTCGTTTAGGATTCGTCTTACTACTACGCGATTCCTTAAACCAAGCATGCTCTGTTGACGAATGATTTAATACTAAGTCGATAATAACCTTTATTTCTCTCGCATCTGCCGCTTTCATAAATGCTCGAAAATCAGTCATATCGCCGTAATCCGGGTTAATATCGCAGTAATCCGACACATCATAACCATTATCCACTTGCGGTGAAGGATAAAATGGAGTCAGCCAAATACCATCAATTCCCAAATCCACTAGATAATCTAACCTGCTCGTTAAACCTTTAAAATCACCCAAACCATCACCATTACTATCTTGAAATGATTTCATATAAATTTCATAAAACACACTACGACGCCAAAACTCCAAGTTTAGTCGCTCCTTTTATTTCAAAGTAAATTGCATTCCTTCTTGGAATTTCTTCGAGAAGAATAAGAATAGAATGATTAGTGGAAGTGTTAACAGTACCGAAGCCGCATACATTGGGCCTGGATAGGTTGCATACGGGCCAAACATTTGTGAGATAAGCACATTCAACGTGACCGTTCCATCACTCTTCGTTACAAGCATATCCCAAAGTAAATTCGTCCATCTGTCTGTGAAAAGGAATAAGAAAATAACGGTCGTAATTGATTTAGACATTGGCAAAACAACCCGAAACAAAATCTTCAAATCACTCGCCCCATCCAGTTTGGCAGCTTCAATTAATGTGTCTGGTATCGCTTTGAAAAAGTTGGTATACATGAATACAGCCCATAAGCTAAGCATCGTTGGAATAATCATTCCCGCATAGGTATCCAATAATCCAAAATCCGTAATCATTAAAAACTGCGGAATCAGCAAGATAATTGCCGGGAAAAACATTTGAAATAAAATCGCATTATTAACAATTTTTTTGCCCTTAAAATCCACTTTTGCAAGTGCATAACCAACCATTAGACCGAAAAGCAGCATCAAGCCTGTCGCAATGGTGGAAACAATAATTGTATTAATAAACGCATGAATCCATGGTGCCGGTGCCGCAACGACTGAATTACCAAATAACCAATCCCACGAACGAGTAGTGAATTCTGTCGGAATCAACTTTTTATCTACTTGATCCCAAGCAGCAAATGAGTTTAAAACCAAATAAATAAACGGATAAATCATGATCAGCATGAGTAATGTTGTCAGTATATAGCGAACAATTTTACCCGCTTTACTATTATGTCCAACCATTTCTTTGACCCCATTTCTCAAGCATTTTCTTAATCACACCAATTGATGCAAACGTTACAGTAGCAGCCATTAGAGAAATCGCTGAAGCATAACCAGAATTCAAGTTAACAAACGCTTGGTTGAAAATCTCCATTTGCCATGTGTTCGTTGCAAAGTTTGGTCCACCGCCAGTCAGTTGGTAAACTTCGGTAAAAATACCAAAACTCACGCCAACCGCTAAAACAATCACGGTAAATAAAGCTGGGTAAAGCATCGGCACAGTCACTTTCCAAAATGTTCTAAATCGACCAGAACCGTCCATCGCTGCCGCTTCATAAATTTCATGATTAATACTCGCAAGACCAGAAATTAAAATAAGCGCATAATAACCAGACATTTTCCAAGCAATCATCAAGGAAATAATAACGAGTGCTGACATCGGCGTCCCCAGCCAATCAATATCCCAACCAAAATGCCCACGTAAAAACACATTTAGCGCACTATTATAAGAAAGTAAACCTTGTACAATAAGAGAAGTTACAACACCTGAAGACAAGTACGGAAGGAAAAACGCCACCAAATAAAGCCCTTTAAACTTCGGCAAGCCGTTCACTAACACAGCGACAATCATCGAAATAATTAACGCCATAGGAACAAACACAATTAAAAATTTATAAGTAACAAAAAAGGCTGCTTTTACTGCCGGACTAGTAAATGCCTTAATAAAATTATCAAAGCCTACAAAATTGATCTCTGGACTCATCATGTTCCAATCAGTCACGGATAACCATATTGACCAAACAAGTGGCACTAAGAAAAATATCGCAGTGAATATGAGATACGGGCTGGTAAATGACCAGCCCAATTTGTTATTTCGCCGCTTCATTCTTGAAGCACCCCGTCCTCCGCTTTCTTCATATCTGACCATGCTTTAGCAGGTTTTTTCTCCCCGCGAACAACCGGGTTCCATGCTTCTTCACCAAGAATTTGTTGAATGTCATTGTATTTTGCGTCATCCATTGCAGGAATACTATATGGTACATTAGCTGCATAAACTTCGAGTTCTGGATTTTCTTTAAAGAATGCTGTGAAAGTTTCGTTTTCTGTTGCATCATCACGCGCAGGAATTAAGTTAGTTGTTTCTAAGAATTTCAAGTCATTTTTGTCATCGTTATAAACGAATTTCAAGAAATCCATTGCTGCTTCTTTTTCTTTATCTGTTGCTTGTGCATACATTACAACGCCTTTCGAATCAGCGTATGTAGCAATATTTTTTTCATTCGCCATGCTGTCTGGTACTAGTGGCGCTGTGATTGCGTAGTTTTCGTTATATTTAAGTTCCGGGAATTTTTCGTCCCAGTTAGGGAAAGTCCACGGGCCATTATCTGCCATGATGCTTGTTCCAGTTTCAAATGGATCTGTTGCTTTACTTGCAAGAAGTAATTTGTTTTTTTGTAATTCGGACATAAATGTTAATAACTCTGTTCCTGCTTTATCGTCTGCTACTAATTTGCCATCTTCTACAAATGCATTTCCTTTAGAAGCTGCATCATAAAGCGGGAAGAAATCAAACCAGCGCATCCAAGCAGTTGGATCAGATAAATCCCCTTTCGCCCAAAGCACTTTATCTGGATATTTCGCTTTTAGTTTTTTACCAACTTCTAGCGCTTCACTATATGTTTTTGGCGGTGCATCATAGCCAAGTTCTTTCAGTGTATCTAAACGCCAAGCAAAAAGAATTGGATTGGAGTAAACTGGCAGCACATATTGATTTCCATCAGAGAATTTCCAAGAATCCATTGTTTCGCTCATGTTTCGTTCTTTGACAACATCATCAAGTCCTTTTACATCGTTCAAAGGAACAATCGCTTTACTGTCAGCTAATTGCGCAGCGAAACTACGATTGATATTTTCAGACATTGTTGGCGCCGTTTTAGAGGCAATAGCTGATTGGATAGTTGCTTCCGATGATGGACTTTCTTTCATTTGGGAAACTTCAATCGTTACATCTGGATTTTCTTTTTCGTAAGCTTTCGCCATTTCATCCCAATATTTTACTTGTGTTGGATTTGGAGCTGCCCAAAACGTTACTTTTGTTTTACCATTATCATCGCCTTTGCTGTTTCCACCGCCACAAGCAGTGAGTAATGACCCAGCAACCACAACACTAAGAGCTGCAATAGCAATTTTTCTAATCTTCATATCAATAATCCTCCTAATTCCACTTTTTGTAATTGTAAGCGCTTGATTACGATTACATTATCACATTACATTTTTGTAATGTCAATAATTACTTTTAATAAACCTGATATTGTTAAGCTTTAATTGTTTTATCACCAAAAACAAAAAGAATTACTTTTTACATTACTTTTCAATTATAAAATTTTTGCTATTTTGTGAATTTACTTCTATAATAGAATAAATAGAGAAAAACGGAGGGGAACCATGAAGAAAGTTACGATGCAGGATATTGCTGACAGGCTAAATATAACCAAAAATTCAGTCTCACAAGCTTTAGGCAATAAAAATGGGGTTAGCGAACAAACTAAACTAGCGGTTTTTAAAATGGCTGATGAATTAGGTTATAAATATAAAAGAGAAATCGCACGTGAGGTTGTCAAAGAAAAATTTGCGCTTTTAGCAACTTCTTTCGCCCTTTCGCAGCGCAGTTTTTTTGGCGAAATTATTGATAATATGAAACAAAGTATTATCGCCCACCAAGCCGAACTTATTATTTTTCCAGTTACGGATGAGGAAGCGGCAACAAATCAATTGCCCGAGCAGCTTACAAGTGAGAACTGGACTGGAATTTTCTTGCTGTCGCATATTAACACCGATTATAGTAAAAAAGTAATCGACCTCGGCATACCAGTAATACTGATAGATCACCATGATCCTCATTTAAAAGCCGACGCGGTTATTAGCCAAAACAAAGACGGCGCTTTTATGGCCGTAGAATTTTTAATTCACAATAAGCATCAGAAAATCGGTTTTCTTGGTGATGTTACTTTTTCTCCAAGTTATGAAGAGCGGCTAGAAGGATATAAAAAAGCTTTGCAGTACTATCACATTCCTTTTAACGAAAAATATGCCATCACTCGCATCAAAGAAGAACAAACTACATTGTATAGAACTTTAGACGAACTGGACGAACTCCCTACTGCTTGGTTTTGCGTCAACTCAGGTCTTGGATTTATTCTCAACACTTATTTGCAGTCGAAAGGCTATAATATCCCGAAAGACTTATCGATTATTTGCTTTGATAATACCGAGTTTACTGTACTAAGTAATCCGCAGCTGACAACGATGTGTACTAACCTTAGTTTTATGGGTGAGAAAGCTGTCGAACTGATGTATAATCGCATAAGAAAACCAGATGAAGGTTTTGTTCATCTGGCGCTTGCAACTAATTTAATAGCCCGAGATTCTGTTGGCGAAAATAAAAAAACCGATTCAGCGAGCGAGAGCTGAATCGGTTTTCTTTATTTGGTATTTAAAACAGCGACATCTTTTTGCAAAAACGTTAAAACAGCTGCAAATAATTTGTCCGCTTGTTCATCTTGACAAATCACGTGTTTCGAACCTTCTAAAATAAATAATTCTTTTGGACCAGGAATACTTTCCATTAAGAAATTAACACTTTTTTCAGCAGGAACTACTTGGTCGGCACTGCCTTGTGCAATAAAAGTTGGAATTTCAATATGTTCAAAAACTGGCTTTGCTAAAGCTACCATTTTTTTGAATTGTAGCGCGGAAGTCCAAGGCGTTTCCGTTACTTTCTTTTGGTAACGTTTGAACATCGGGCTGTTTTTGAGCGTGACTTCTTTCGCTTCCGTTAATACTTGCTTGGAATTTTCGACAAGTTGCGGCCATTCCATTGCATTTACGGCTGTGCTCAGAAGTACTAGTTTTTTTACTTCCGGATAATGTCTCGCGAGCCATCCAGCGAGTAATCCCCCCATAGAAAAACCAATAATATATACTTCATCGTCTTCTTTTAGCATTTGGCTTAAAATACTATCTACAAAAACAATCCAATCTTTATACGTCACATTCTTTAAGTGGCGCAGGTGATCATGGCCAGGTAATGTGGGTGCTAAAACATCCCAATCTGTATGCTCTCGCAAATAGTCAGCGAGCGGCTTCACCTCGGACGGCGAACCAGTAAAACCATGAATACACAAACAAGCAACCATTATGCCTTTCCTCCTGTCCAAATTATTACCATTTAAGCGGTAATATGTTCTGTCCAATTTTAGTCGTTACTTAATAATAAGATTTTCTACCACATCTTTCAAGCCCATTCCGTAAGAACCTTTGACCAGTATCCACTCATTTCCTTTTATTTCAGAAAGAAGCGCCGTCTCAAGCGATTCTTTCGTGTCAAAATGATGAACTTTTCCCTGACCAATTTTCGCTTCCGCTACTTCTCCAAATGCTTTCATCGCATCACCATATAAGAAAACTTTCTCAATCGTGTCACTTTCTAACACCTCAGCTGATTCTTGGTGTAGTTTTGTCGACAAATCACCAAGCTCCAACATATCAGCAAGGACCAAATATTTTGGTTTGCCGCTCGAATCCATATGCATGAACGTTTTTAAAACCGTTTTGAGCGCTGTCGGACTAGAGTTATAAGCATCATTCAAAATACGCGCGCCACTTTTCGTTGTAATCCATTCTAAACGACTTTTAGAACGTTCCATATTTTTCAGCGCAGATTGAATTTTTTCGCCTTCAATTCCAATTTCTCTTGCCGCAAGCATCGCTGCCATTGTATTGAAAACGTTATGTTCACCAATAATAGGGACAAAAATTTCTAGTTCCGGTTCCCAATTAGTTATAAAAGAAGTACCTTCTGCTTCCGCCTGGATTTCTAACGGATAAATTTCCGCAGCTTCCGACTTACCAAAAGTGAGCTGTCTAAAATCACCATTAATATTCCCTAGCAGTAAAGTTTCTTCATGTGGATAAATTAAAATTCCACTGGGATTAAGCCCCGCAGTAATTTCCAGTTTTGCTTTGGCAATTTCTTCGCGCGAACCAAGATATTCAATATGCGCCTCACCGATATTCGTAATAATCGCGATATCGGGTTTAGCAATTTTGGAAAGTACTTCAATTTCATGACGATGATTCATGCCCATTTCAAGTACAGCAACTTCCGTATCTTCTGGCATCGTTAAAATCGTATATGGTAAGCCGATATGGTTATTAAAGTTCCCACCAGTATAATGCACTTTGTACGTTGTTTCTACAATCGCAGCCATAATATCTTTTGTCGTCGTTTTACCATTGCTTCCGGTAATCGCAATAACTTTAGGCTTTACTTGTTGGATATATTTTGCCGCTAGTTCTTGAAGCGCGAGCAAAGTATCTTCTACTAAAATAACCGGGAAATCCGTTGGTGGATTTGGTACATTTTTTTGCCAGAAAGTAGCTACAGCACCCATTTCTCGTGCTTGCCCCACAAATTCATGTCCATCGCGCACATTCCCTACAAACGGAACAAATAAATCACCTGACTTTATTTGCCTTGTGTCAAAACAAACGCCAGTAATGACGACATCGCGAAATGCATCTACATGAATGGAACTATCTAACATTGCTACTATTTCGCCTACTGTTTTTTTCAAATTAATCTCTCTCTTCCATAAAAAAGCAGCTTCCGCATATGAAAACTGCTTTCTTGTTTATTTTAGTCTTCTAATTTATATTTAAGTGCATTTTTGGCTGCGTGGCGTTCTTTCGCTAAATCGACTAATCGTTCAATTAACGCTCCATACGGTAAGCCCGTTTCCTGCCAAAGAAGAGGATACATGCTGTACGGTGTGAAACCTGGCATTGTATTCACTTCATTTAAGAATAACTGATTATCTTCCGTTAAGAAAAAGTCCGCTCGCACGAGTCCGCTTGCATCAAGACCTAGGAATGCTTGAACTGCATATTCTTTCATTTGTTCCAAGATTTCCGAATCTACTTCAGTCGGAATAATTAACGCAGTATTGTTATCCTGGTATTTTGCTTTGTAATCGTAAAACGTAGCAACTGCACCTTCTGGCAAAATTTCACCTGGAACAGAGCAAACTGGCGTATCATTTCCAAGTACGCCCATTTCGATTTCGCGTGCAACGACACCTTGTTCAACAACCACACGACGATCATATAAAAATGCTTCTGTCATTGCGTCCGCTAATTCTTTTTTGTTTGTTGCCTTACTAATACCAACACTTGAACCAAGATTTGCCGGTTTTACGAAGACTGGATAGGTAAGTACCTCTTCCATTTCCGCAATCATTTCCGCTTGATAGTTTTTCCAATCAATTAAACGCACTGCAACTGCTGGAACTTGCGGAATGCCAGCATCTGCAAAAATTTTCTTCATAACGATTTTGTCCATTGCAGCAGAAGAAGCCAATACACCGTTACCAACATATGGAATGTTTAATACTTCGAACAATCCTTGGACAGTGCCATCTTCTCCGTTTGGACCATGTAAAAGTGGGAATACGACTGTTTCTTGTCCGTCCGCTTCTAAAACGGCCGGGCTAATCGCTTCCCCTTCTGATTTTTCTGATTCAGTTGTAGCAAGTTTTATTGTATCTGTAGCCGAAAAACGTAATTGTTCGACAAAATCTAACTTTCCAGAAAGAAGTGGTCCTTGAATCCACTCCCCTTCATTCGTAATATATATTGGCGCAGCTTCGAATTTTTCTAAATCCAAAGCGTTGATAACTGAAAATGCTGTTTGTAAGGAAACTTCGTGTTCAGCAGATTTCCCACCGTATAACAAAATTAATTTGGTTTTCATAATACCCCTCCGTCATTATTCGCTTTATCTATTTTACCATGTTTTGACAGGATGAAAAGGTATAACTAAAAAATAGGCTGAAAAAATCTTCTTTTTTAAATAAGAAACGTGCACGCTTATTCCAAAAAGGACTTTTTCAACCTAGCTTATTAAACACCAGATGTTAATTTCAAGCCGACCACGCCGGCAATAATCATTGTAATAAAGAGCAATTTACCAACACTCTTACGTTCTTTAAAAACAATCATTCCAAGTGTCACACTACCAACGGCGCCAATTCCTGTCCAAATCGCATAACCTGTACCAATCGGAATCGTCTTAAGCGCGAGGGATAGTAAAAAGAAACTTGCCGACATAAAAATAATCGTCAGTATCGCATATCCAAGTTTTTTAAAGCCATCTGATAATTTCAGCATGACAACGAAGACCATTTCGCATAAACCTGCTACGAGTAAAAATATCCAATCCATCGTTATTTAGCCTCCTTTTCAGACTCATTGCCATCCACTAGTTTCAGACCAATAATCCCTGTTAATAATACGATAAGCGAAACAATCTTCCAAAACGAAACACCTTCTGAAAGGAAAAGCATCCCAATAATCGCTGTCCCAGCAGCCCCAATTCCAGTGAAAACAGCATACGCCGTCCCAATCGGAATGGACTTCATGGAAATCGAAAATAAACCAAAACTAACAATCAAAAATGCTATTGTCAAAAGGCTCCATCCTAACATTGTGAAACCATGCGATTCTTTCAGTCCAAATGCCCAAACAATTTCTGATAATCCTGCCATAATTAAATAAAACCAAGCCAATTTCCTTACCTCCCATTCATTTGAGTAAACTTGCGAGAACTGCCCAAGCAGATTTTCTTCGCAACTCAAATTCCGTTTCATCATAAATGCCGTGCTCCACACTCAGTCCATCAAGCAGTGCATAAAAAACGTGCATCCACCTTATAAGCGCTTCTCCGGATACTATTTTTTCTAATGTTTCGCGCAATATCTGATTCGTCAGTTGTTCGTATGTCTTTGTTTCTTCCTTTAATTCTTGAAAAAGTGACTTAGGTGGATAAAAGACGGCGCGCTGGAAAAATTTCTTCTCATTAGGATTGCTAGAAAAATCTGTTGCCACAAAGAAAATAGCTTGTAGCTTTTCTTCCCCAACTAAATCCTCTCGCTCCGCCACTCGTCCGAGTTCTGTTAATTCCATCTGGATGCTATCTTGATAAACTTCTAAAAAAAGAGCCTCTTTTGATACAAAATGGGCATATAACGATGGCGTCTTAATTCCAACAGCTTTCGCGATTTCCGAAAGTGCCGTCCCATCGTAGCCTTTTTCCGCAAAAAGGGTTAACGCTACTTCTTTAATCCGTTTCTTCGTCATAAAGCAACCTCCTAACTAACGTTCATTAGTTAAATTCTAGCAAATAAAAAACCAAACGTAAAGGGAAAAGTTTGATTTTTTATTTTTCGATATAATTCCATTCGTTTTGTTTTAAATCATAGACTAATTTGGCGACTTCTTCTTCATAATAAATTTTGGAAGAAATCTCTAATTCGGTCATCTCTTCAGTTAGTCCGTGTCCTATTGGTACTTCGATTTGCGTGCGCGTTCTCACGACATCATCGAGCGCAATACAAGCTCCGTCCTTAAAATGATCCGCCATTTTTTTCAATAGTTCTACTGGTGGCTCCGCAACATATTTTTTCTTACTAAATGAAAAAATACTTTTCTCATTAACTAATTCAGCTGTTTTGCGTGCAATGACGTAGCTTAATAACATATAAAAATGATTAAGATTCCGGTAATATACTTTATTATAACGACCGTCTTCCCTAGTTAAGTAAACAAAATTATTTTGTAATTTATAATAAAATGGAGAACGCAAATGGCGTCCCGTATGCGCGAGATAAAGCATCTCCGCTACTTCTTGTGGTGTTAGTTGGTTCAATAGTTCCACATCTTCAAAATCAATCCAACATAGTGGATTAAAATTCTCTTTGGAGATGTTGGCTAAATCGCCTGGCTCTAGGTAGTGAAAAGCTGTGTGTGCATTGTAGGAGGCATCTTCAATATTGTGCTTAATTAACAAAATATTTTCAGGTGGTTGCCCCACACCATTTAAGAAATCACAAAAAGAAATGCCGCTTGTCGCCACATTGTTAATGACGTGATCAATATGCACATAAATAGATTGTTGGTTATCCGTTTCTTTTTTCATGTATATGCCTCACTATATCTCTATTTTCTTCTATGACAAAAGCCTTCCACTCCATCATACAACATTTTTACGTAAAAAGGATAACAGAAACATCAAAACTTAATGACTAATTCATGACAAAGAAAAAAAGTGAAGTTATTTTATATGTAAATCATGGTACTTTGAGTCATTTTAGTTACTTCAAAGTCGCACAGAATAACATATAAAAACTTCACTTTTCGATTTACTGTAATCGAAGTGTCATATTTGGCATCGCTTTACTACTAACTGATTTCCAAATATCTTTTCGTGATTTTGTTTTCTCAACAACAATTCCTTTTTCTTTGAGCTGACGGATTACTTGATTCAAGTCTTTTTGATTATTATCCAATCTCATCACTCCATCTTCAAAATTTGTTTTCATTCTTTTTGTTTTTCTCTCTTTCCTTACTTTATCATATTATCTTTACTAAGAATACCCTATTAATCAAAAAAATAACCAAAATCACCTATTTTTTTCAAGAAAGCGTTTGAAATCCGAATTTTTTTTGATAATAATTAGGAATTATCAAGAAAACCATTTTATTCTAACAAATGTAAATTTATACCTTGATTATGTATAATTATAGAATATAATTGAGAAAAATTGTGAAAAAAGTGCAAAAAACAAATTAATTTGTGACAGAAATGTGAAATATTAAAATCTCAAAATATTTTCTGTTTTTCATTTCTAACCCCAAACACCTATTTAACTAGGCTAATCCTTCCAACAGTTAATTTTTATATTTCACATTTCCGACACTGATTTACTTTCAAAAGTCCTATATAATTATATACAAACTAGACATCGGAGGACTTACATGAAAAAACGAATTATTATTATAAGCATTACTATTTTTACTGCTTTTTGCGTTATAGGAACCTATCTTTTCTTAACAAATCAAAAGACCTCAGTTCCAAAAGGAAATACTGCTACTTCCCAAAAATCTACGCCTGCAAAAAAAGAATCAACACCTGTAGAAAATCAAAAGAAAGTCGCCTTAGACAAAGATAATATCAGTCTAGAAACTGAATTTGGTAGTAAAATTTTAGAATTTAATAGATTGACAGGAAAAGTGTCTCAAGAAGGCTCTCATCAAAACCCTGTTATAAAAATCCAACCTACTAAAGATACTCAAAAAAAGACAAGTAAATCTACACCAGAGTCTCAAAATAAAGAATCAACAAATCCGACTCCAAATAATGAAAGTAAAACAGACACTGCTCCTAATAAAAATATGAGTTTTTATGATAAGGAACGCGTAATGGCTCCGATTAATGCACAGTTAGCTAATTTAAACTTGGAAGTACTCGAAGAAAAGGAACCCCTTGTAGTGGGAGCTGATATAACAAAACTACAAAATTTAATCGCTACAAAACAACTTAGTTACAAAGAATTAGCTGGTATTTACCTTAACCGAATTAAAAAATATGATCAAAATGGCATTACTTTAAATTCTATCAGCGAAATTAATCCGTCTATAATTGCGGAGGCAGAGCAACTTGATAAATTAGCTGAAACAAATACATCTCCTTTATATGGAATGCCTGTCGTTTTAAAAGAAAATATTGGAACCGTTACTATTCCGACGAGTGCAGGAACTGTAGCGCTTAAAGATTGGATAGTTGGTGAAGATGCAGAAATCGTAAAAAACCTCAAAGCCAATGGCGCTTTAATTTTAGGCAAAACGAATATGTCAGAATGGGCCGCCGGAATGGATGATGGTGTTCCTAATGGTTATTCTGGCAAAAAAGGAAATAGTAAGAATCCATATAGTTCTGAACTCGATCCTTCTGGTTCTAGTTCTGGCTCTGCAACGGCTGCTACGACCGATTTTGCGGCAGTTGCTATCGGAACAGAAACAAATGGTTCCATTATTTTACCCGCATCCGCTCAATCTGCTGTTGGATATAAGCCAAGCAGAGGATTGGTAAATAATGCTGGAATTATTCCTCTCTCTAGTCGATTCGATACGCCTGGACCACTGACAAGATCAGTGACAGATGCATACCTTACTGCAAACACTTTTACTAATCTAACGACTCAAGCCTCTCTCTCCAAAGATGCATTAAAGGGCAAACGAATTGGTATCTTAGCAGATAGTGAAAGTACCGAAGAAACAGCTGTAATAAAAAAAATCAAGCAAGATTTAAAAAATGCCGGAGCAACTGTTGTAGAAAGTATTAATATTGGTGAGTTTGAGGAAGTTGATCAAAATTTCTCTATTTTATTAAACGCTGATTTCAAACACGATCTTAATCAATTTTTAGGAAATAATCGTGCGCCAATGTCAACGTTAGAATCTATCATTACTTTTAATAAAACAAATCCAAGTAGAAATATGAAATATGGTCAAGCAGAACTAGTAAGAGCCCAGCAAAGTACCACAACAAAAGCACAAGCGGATACTTTAGCAAATAAGCTTATTCAAATAACACAAACTGAACTAGATTCTGTATTACAAAAAGATAGACTTGATGCTGCGGTTACTATTGGTATGGGAGGTTCTGTCACGTTCCTTGCTCCAATTGCTGGTAATCCAGAGCTGACGATTCCTGCTGGTTATGACGAAGAAACGAACGAACCAATTAGCTTAACCTTTATTTCTGCAAGGAATAGTGATGTTTCTTTATTAAATATGGGTTATGCCTACGAACAACAATCCAAAAATCGTAAAAGCCCTAATTTAACAAGTAAATAAAAAAACAAAAATGCTTTGGTGATTACCAAAGCATTTTTGTTTTTTATAAAACTTTATCTAAGAAACTGATCGTTCTTTCATTCTTTGGATTATCAAAAATCTCAGCTGGCTTGCCTTCTTCGACAATATAGCCACCATCCATAAAGATAACTCGATCACCAACTTCACGAGCAAATCCCATTTCGTGGGTAACAATAATCATTGTCATGCCATCTTTTGCTAAGTTTTTCATAACCCCTAAAACTTCACCAACCATTTCTGGATCGAGTGCAGAAGTCGGTTCATCAAATAACATAATATCTGGATCCATCGCAAGGGCTCTTGCAATCGCCACCCGTTGTTTTTGTCCACCAGAAAGTTGGCTAGGAAATTCTTCGGCTTTTTCTCGTAAGCCCACTTGTTCTAGTAAATGTAAGGCATTACTTTTCGCGGCTTCTTTGTCCATTTTTTTCAATTCAACAGGTGCCAATGTGATATTTTCTAAAACAGACAAATGTGGGAAAAGATTAAAATGCTGGAAAACCATGCCGATATTTTCGCGAACTTTATTAATGTCTATTTTTTTATCCGTAATATTAAAATCATCGACAACTACATCACCCGCAGTAATTTCTTCCAAGTTATTCATACAACGAAGAAATGTACTTTTACCAGAGCCAGAAGGTCCGATGACGCAAACTACTTCGCCTTCTTTTACTTCTATATCAATGCCTTTTAACACTTCATTTGCGCCAAAACTTTTTTTCAGGCCAGTTACTTTAAGTTTAGTCATTTCGTAATCTCCTTTCTAAACGATCGGATATTTTCGTTAAAATAGTAATAACGATAAGGTACATAATTCCGATGATTAGCCATGTCCATGTGCTTTCGAATGTACGCGCCATAATGATTTTACCTGATTGAGTTAATTCGACGAGTCCAATTGCTGACATAATCGATGTATCTTTCAAAGTGATAACGAATTGGTTAATAAATGACGGAATCATCATTCGAATTGCTTGCGGTAGAACAACTTTCATCATTGCTTTTTTATGAGGTAAACCAAGACTTCTTGCTGCTTCCATTTGTCCTTTGTCGACCGATTGAATCCCACCACGAACGATTTCTACCATGTAAGCACCAGCATTCAAGCTTAGCGCGATAACCCCAGCTAAGAATACGGGCATCCTGAAATCAAGCGCTGCTGGAATACCAAAGTAGAAGAAGAATGCTTGTACAATTAATGGTGTTCCACGGAAGATATCGACATAAACAGTCGCAATCCCGCGCAAGATTTTGCTATTGCTCACTTTCATAAATCCGAATGTAATACCAATAATGAAGGCGATTATTAGTGAAACTACAGCTAATCTAATCGTCAACCATAAACCGGATAATAGTGCAGGCCAAGAAGATTTTATAATCCCCATAAAACCTTTTTCGGTTGTGTTTTCTTTAATCGCATTATCGCCTAAATAGTTCTCTAAAATTTTATCATATTCGCCGCTTGCTTTAATATTAACTAATCCAGCATTGAATTTCTCTAAAAGTTCTTGGTTTTTGCCTTTGTTGACAGCAAAACCATAGGAATTTCCTTTTTCTTTATCCGTAACAATCTTTAAGCCATTTCCTGTTTGAACGCCGTAAGCTAGTACGGGATAATCATCAAAACATGCTACAGAATTTCTTGTTTTAACATCATCATACATTTGTGCTGAGTCGTCAAAGACAACGATATCGAAGCCGTATTTATCCTTGATTTTTTCTGCGAATGCATAGCCTTCTGTACCTGTTTTAACAGCTACTTTTTTTCCTTTTAAGTCGTCGTAAGTCTTGATTTCGTCATTATCTTTCAAAATCCCCATAACGACACCAGAATCGAAGTACGGATCAGAGAAATCGAACTTTTGTTTACGTTCGTCTGTAATACTCATCCCAGCGATAACACCGTCTACTTGGTTAGCTTCTAGTGCTTGTACCGCTGCATTGAATCCCATTGCTTTGATTTCGTATTTAAAATTTTGGTCTTTTGCAATTGCTTTTAGGATGTCCATGTCAATTCCGACATGCTCTCCATCTTTCTCAAATTCAAAAGGTGCAAAGGTTGTGTCTGTACCAATCAAGTAAGTTTCTTCCGCAGCTTTTGCATTCAACCCGTTTCCTGTGAAAATAAACGTGGCAACACAAGCGATTGCCATCATTAGTATAAAGCGTGAAAATTTCTTCATATTGTGTCCTCCCTCTATATGTGTTTAGCTTAAATGAAATATTTTATGTAGCCTAATTTTTTTCCGTACTTGTAAGATTTTACCATAAGGGTAGATTATTGACCATAGTTATTTATGATAAGATTTTCAACACGACAAAGAGAAGAAGCTAATCCTTATGAATTAGCTTCTATTGATTCGTTATTTGCTTTTCAAAATCATATTCTTTCATCTTTGCGTAGGCGATATAAGCACTTTTAGCATTTTCGATTGCCAGCTCAATTTGCTTCTTTTTACCGCCTTTTTGTGGGAATAAACACGCTTTTCTAAGTGATTCGTTCAGCAAGTTTTTATCTATTTTTTCAGCGATTAACAATTCTTTTGGTTGAATGTTATTAGGATCTTCATAAAACTGATTGAGAAATTTAGCTAAATCTTCTTGAAGGTTTTTTTCGATTGGAAAAACGTGCCATTTACTTCCATTAATTGCGCCATTTCGAACGAAGAAAACAAAGACGCTTAAATGATTATCTTGTTCATAACAGCCGATAATGTCACGATTTTTTAGTCCAGGGAAAATAATATGTTGTTTCTCAATTGTTTCATTAATAGCGTGTATTTTATCTCGAAGCTCTGCTGCTCTTTCAAATTTCAGATTTTCGGTCGCCGTTAGCATATCTTCTTGTAGTTTTGCTTTCACATTTTTAACATCCCCTTCAAGAAACCGACTAATTTTGTGGATTTGCTTTTTATAAACAGCAGGTTCAATTTCTGCCTGGCATGGACCTAAGCATAATCCAAGATGGTAGTACAAACATGGCCGACCTGGCTTTCCGGAACATCTACAAAGCGGAAATAATTTTTCAATCAAATCTACCGTTTGTCTTGCGGAAAAACGACCTGGATAAGGGCCAAAATAATGGGCGCCGTCTCGCTTTACCTCGAATACAACTTCAATATGCGGATTTTTTTCGTTCGTAATCTTGATATATGGATAGCTCGTCCCTTCTTTTAGTTGAATATTAAAGGGTGGCTGGTATTTTTGAATTAAAATCATTTCGAGTAGTAAAGCTTCTTTTTCGGAAGTTGTAATTATTAATTCTAAATCTCGAATTTGCCTAACAAGTCTTGCTGTTTTTCCAATTTGTTTGCTATGAAAATAAGATTTTACGCGATTTTTCAAGCATTTAGATTTGCCAATATATAAAATTTCGTTATTTTCATCTCTATAAATATAACAACCTGGCGATTCAGGTAGTAAGGTCAATTTCTTTTGTAATTTGTCGTCCAAAGGGCTTCCCCTCCTTCTAGAACATCTATTCTATCCCTAGTCACCCTTTTTGTAAAGACGCAAAAAGAACTAGCGCAAACTTGTTAGCTAGTTCTTCCTATTGGCTATTCGCCCCACACATCTTTCGCAAGTTGGACAACATAGCGTAATTTATTCCATTGTTCTTCTTCCGTTAAAATATTGCCTTCTTCTGTTGAGGCGAAACCACATTGTGGACTTAAGCGCAACTGACTCAGCGGCACAATTTCACTTGCTTCTTCTATCTGTGCTTTAATGGCTGCTTCATCCTCTAATTCGCCTGTCTTAGATGTAATTAAACCAAGAACGATTTTCAAGTCTTTACGCGTCACATATTTTAGTGGAGCAAAATCTCCAGAACGTTCATTGTCATACTCTAAAAAGAAACCATCGATATTTAGTTTGCCAAATAACGTTTCTGCTACTGGGCCATAACCGCCTTCTGCGATCCAAGTGGAACGGAAATTACCACGACAAATGTGCATCGTAATAACCATATCAGCCGGTTTAAATTTAATTGCTTCATTGATAAGATTTTTATATGTTTCTTGTAAAGTATCTGGGTTAAAACCTCTTTGACGTACGACTTCGCGCTGTTCATCTGAGCATAAGTAGCTCCACGATGTATCATCTAATTGCAGGTAGCGACAACCAGCATCATAAAATGCTTGAATCGCTTTTTGATACGCAACAGCTAAATCTTTGGCAAATTTGTCCGCATCATCTAAATATGGCTGATACTCGATGTCACCGCGGTAATGAAGCATCGCCGGACTTGGAATCGTTTGTTTCGCAACATGCTCGTCCCCAACAGTCTCTTTGAGAAAAATAAAATCTTCTATAAATGGATGTGTGGTGAAATCGATTGGCCCGGTAATTTTTACCGAATGTGATTTTGTTTGGACTTTGCTAAACTGAATACCTCCAGCCGCATCATACCCTTCTACCCCATCCAAATTCTCCAAGAAGTCAAAATGCCACCAAGCACGACGAAATTCGCCATCGGTAATCGATTTTAAGCCGACTTCTTTTTGCTTTTCAACGATGTATTTAATTTCCGTATTTTCCACTTCCCGCAACGCTGCATCAGTTATCTCACCGTTTTGGAATTTCTCGCGCGCGTCTTTAATTGCCTTTGTTCGTAAAATACTTCCAACATGATCTGCATAAAATGGTGCTACTTGATTCATTTTCTTCGCCTCAATTCGTTTTATTTTTATGTACAAAAAAACTTCCCCTCAAAAGACAGCTTTTAAGGGAAAGTGAATTTACCTGATTCGCGTGCCTTATCTGTCAGTGTTACCTGCTGGATTTGGCACCGTGAAACATCCGGTTGCCAAGGCTTCACAGGGCCAGAACCCTCCACCTTTCTTGATAAGTTGCTATGTAATTGGTTTTTATTATATCGTTTGTTTCTCGTTGTTGTCAAATTTATTTCTGAATATTTATGCTTCTGCGATAACTTCGATTTCGATTTCAGCATCAAGTGGTAATTTCGCTACTTGGAAAGCACTTCTTGCCGGGAAATCACTGGAAAAGAATGTGGCATAAACTTCATTTACGGCTGTGAATTCCTTTAAATCTTTGAAAAAAACAGTTGCTTTAATGATTTTTTCTAGTCCGGAGCCCGCTTCTTCTAACACGGCTGCTAGATTTTTGAAAGCTTGCTCGGCTTGTTTTGTTGCGCCTTCTGCTAATTCTCCAGTTTCTGGGTTAATACCAAGTTGACCTGATGTAAAAATAAGTCCGTTCACTTTTACAGCTTGCGAGTATGGTCCTAGTGCTTTTGGGGCTGATGATGTTTGAATAATTTCTTTTGCCATTTTATCCCTGCTTTCTTTTATGGTATGCTTTTATTCTAATCAATCATGTTTGTTTTAGCAATGAAGGGGGATTTTTGAATGATTTTAACGATATATTTAATCGCGATAACGCTTATTTCTTTTCTATTATTCGCTATTGATAAACGGAAAGCAATCAAACACGCTTACCGGATACCCGAATCTGTACTGCTTTTCACCACTTTTCTCGGTGGGGCTTTTGGCAGTTGGATGTCGATGCAGTTGTTTCACCATAAAACCCAAAAGCCGAAGTTCCGTATTTTAGTGCCGCTTGCGATGGTTTGGACTGTTGGGGTTTTGGTTTGGTGGTTGTATTAATCTCCATTAAATTTTAAGCTTTGTAATTTTCATATTCCCAAAAGAAATAATTTTGCAGCGCTTCACAAGAATCATCCCAGCTCTCTTTTGTACATTTTTCCAAAATGGATTCTATTTTATCCAAAAGTAAATCATAACGATAATATTCCAATACGATTGCTTTTCGTTTCCCTTTTGGAAGTTTATACAAAGTTGCTGGTGTTACCACTGGAACATGAAAATAATTGCCTCTTTTCGTGCCATCATTTGTTCCAATAAACAAATCAACAACAAGGTAAAGGTCTTTTTCGGGGTCATATTCCCAATCTTTAAGTGGAATTTCTAGTTCTGTTGAATGAATTTCTTGTAATAAAATAAGCTTTGAGTTATGTTGTTTTTTCATTTAGCTCCTCCGTGTTAATTTAAGAATCTATAGTCAGTATATAATAAACAAAGTACTTTATGTAATATTAAAAACAGAAACCCCTCTTCAAAAAGGGATTTCTGTTTTTTTATGCTTCTTTAAAAAATTTATTCTGAATCACTTTAATTATCTCCATCATCACAACTGCTCCGAGCGCTAAGCCAGCTGCAATCGACCATTCATGTAAGCCGAATGTTGCTGGGATCGAGAAGATTTCACGAGCTCCTGGTAGTACGGTAATTCCGTATAGGACGAAACAAAGTAATACCGCGCCGATTACGTATTTGTTGCTGAAGAATCCTGCGCCAAATGCGGTTTGGACGTTCGAGCGGGCTGCAAATGTTTGTAATGTACGAGCTAGGATAAGTGTAGTGAATGCCATTGCAACACTCATTTCTGGTGAAATTTGCATACCGATGTATTGTGAGATGATAACGGCGATACCGATTAAGACACCGCGGCTAATAACGGCACGCATCGTTCCACCGGCAAAAATACCTTCGTTAATATCTCTCGGTTTGCGTTTCATTACATCAGGTTCTGCTTTTTCCATACCTAGCGCAATTGCTGGTAAAGAGTCATTGACTAAGTTGATAAATAATAATTGTAGCGCTGTGAACGGGTTAATCCAGTCCAGTACTAGCGCGAATAAAATCGCTATAATCGCTCCTAAGTTTCCTGCAAATAGATAAGCAATTGATTTCTTAATATTGTCAAAAACGGTTCTACCAACGCCAACTGCATCCACAATCGAAACGAAATTATCATCTGTTAGAATCATTGCAGCTGAGTCTTTCGCAACGTCTGTTCCGCTACCCATTGCGACACCAATATCGGCTTGTTTTAAAGCAGGTGCATCATTGACACCGTCACCAGTCATAGCAGTGATTTTACCTTTTTTCTGCCAAGCTTTGACGATACGGATTTTATTTTCTGGAGAAACTCGGGCATAGACAGCGATATGTTCTAGTTTTTTGTCGAGTTCTTCTTCTGGCATTGCGTCGAGCTCTTGACCAGTTAATGCGATATCATCCGCATCCATTAAACCAATGTCGCGGCCGATTGCTTGTGCTGTAGTTTTATGGTCTCCGGTAATCATCACCGTGCGAATGCCGGCTTTTTTTGACTCTTCAATGGATGCATATACGGCTTCACGTGGTGGGTCAATCATTGCAGTTAAGCCAACTAGCACGATATCTTGTTCATCTTCTAATTTTAATTCGGTTGTATCAGCTGGCATTCGTTTGTAGCCGTAAGCTAGGACACGAAGCGCTTGATTGGAAAATTCTTCGTTTGTTGCTTTTAGTTTCGTTAAAATTTCTTCTGTCATCGGCTTTTCTTCCCCATCAAGGAAAACATAGCTACAACGTGCGAACATCACGTCTGGACCACCTTTTGTTAGCATGGCTTTGTTGTCATTAAAGGTGTGTAGTGTTGACATTAATTTACGATCTGAATCAAAGGGAATTTCGCCTTCACGGATGAATTTTTCGCGAATTTCATTGTAATCTTGATTGTTTTTATTACTAAAGGCAATTAGCGCTACCTCGGTAGGATCGCCTAGTTCTTTACCTTCACTATTAATATTTGAGTCATTACAAAGTACCGCTATATGAATTAAACGGCGTTCCCCTTCTGACCAATTTTCTGGACTTTCCGGGAAATTTTCTTTTGTTCCATCGGGTAAATAGTAATCGACTACCGTCATTTTATTTTGCGTTAACGTTCCGGTTTTGTCTGTACAAATAACGCTTGTGGAGCCTAGTGTTTCAACTGCTGGGAGCTTTCTAATAATCGCGTGCTGCTTCGCCATTTTGTTCGTTCCGACCGCAAGTACAATCGTTACAATAGAAGAAAGTGCTTCCGGAATGGCTGCTACTGCTACTGCCACGGCAAACATAAAGGCATTTAAAATCGCCGTTGCCATATCCGCTGAATTGTCGCCAAGTAATACGCGGCCAGCTTCGACAGCAAAAATAAGTACACAGAGTGCTAAAATACCAATCCCTAACTTTTTACTAAATGATTCTAGCTTTCTTTGTAGTGGTGTTTGTTTTGCTTCTGCTGTTTCAAGAAGTCCGGCGATTTTTCCGATTTCTGTTTCGCTCGCTGTGCCTGTTACAACAAACATTCCGCGACCATATACAACGAGGGAACCACTGAAAACCATATTCACACGATCGCCAAGCCCTACTTCATCTGGAATGGTATCAATATATTTCTCGACCGCTTCTGATTCCCCTGTAAGCATCCCTTCGTCAATTTTTAAAGAGCCACTTTCAAACAAGCGGCCGTCTGCTGGGACAAAATCCCCCGCATCTAAAATAACGACATCGCCTGGAACAAGTTCACGCGCATGAATGCTTTGCTTAGAACCATCGCGAATAACTTTGGCGACGGGTGCAGACATTTCTCGTAACGCATCGAGCGAACTTTCTGCTTTCCTCGTCTGAACTACGCTAATAATCGAGTTGACAATAAGCACTAAAAAGATAATAAGCGATTCAACTACTTCGCCTAAAACCAACTGCACTAAGGCAGCAATGACTAAAACAATAACCATTGGATCTTTAAATGTTTCAAGAAAAAGTTTCCAAAGTGGATCTTTCTTTTTATTCTTCAGTTCGTTAAAACCGTATTTTTCTTGTCGTTTTGTTACCTCACTAGTTGTTAAGCCTTGTTCTGTCGCTTCTAGTTGTTCAAATGTTTCTGCCGCGCTTTTGCGGTAAATCTCCAATCATGTCAGCCCCTTCCAAACAATTTATGTGTTAAGTATAACAAATCTTAACAGTGAAATAATATTGATAACACTGGAAATTTACACACTCTTAACAAACAGCGCTTTCAAGTATCCCTTTTAGCTACTAAAGGCAATAAATAGTTGAACCGGACACAAAAAACAGCTATACTACAAGCAGATAGAGTAGGAGGGCATGACATGGATAAAAATGAAGAAGTCATGGCGAACGTCAGAGATTTATTTAATAAGCTTGCTTGGATTAATAAAGTGAAGATGGAAAAAGCGCTGGAAGGATATAAACCTTCTGAAGTCCACTGCATCGAATATATTGCCAAAAATGAAGATCCTAATGTAACAAAACTCGCGGAAGCCTTCTATATGACAAAGAGCGCGATTAGCAAAATCACAAAAAAGCTGATGGATAAAGGCTATATTGAAAGTTATCAAAAAACGGAGAATAAGAAAGAAATTTATTTCCGTTTAACAGCTAGAGGCGCTGAAATTAACCAAGTCCACGATAATTTGCATCAAGAATTCCTCGATCGTGACAAGGTAGTTTTCGAAGATGTATCAGATGCACAATATGCGGAAGTATTAAAATTTGTGGAAAAATATCGTCGTCATTTAGATAATGAAATGCAGAAAGTTTATAATCAAAAAACCGAATAAACCTAGTAACAGCCTAATTTTTCAAGTTAGGCTGTTTTTTATTTTTTCATTTTTGTTGACAAGGAAACAAAAAGGAGTTAAGCTATTTATGTTTCCTAGGACACTAATTATCATTCGATAGGAGTATTACATGTTATCCACTAAATCTTTTATTAATAAGAAAACTTTACTGTTCGGTCTTATATCTGTTTTCCTCTGTGGAATGGGCTTTAGTATTATTATGCCCGTTGTGCCATTTCTCGTAACACCTTATGTAACAAACGCTAGTGATCAAGCGCTTATGGTGACACTGCTCACATCTGTTTATGCGCTTTGCGTATTCTTTGCTGCGCCTGGACTCGGTGCTTTAAGTGACCGCTTTGGTAGACGCCCAGTTTTACTCATTTGTTTTATTGGTTCTGCGATTGGTTAGTTGGTTTTCGGTCTTGGTGGGGCGCTTTGGGTGCTTTTCCTTGGTCGAATTATTGAAGGTATTACTGGTGGGAGTATAAGTACACTGTTTGCTTTCTTTGCGGATATTACACCTCAAGAGGAGCGGACGAAATACTTTGGTTGGGTTAGTGCTGCAGCTGGTGCGGGCGCTGCACTTGGTCCGGCTTTTGGCGGAATGCTTGCCCACTTTGGTTATGCTACGCCGTTTTTCTTTGGGGCCGCAATTACTTTCATCAACTTTTTATTCGGTTATTTTTACATGCCTGAGAGTTTAGACGAAGCAAATCGTTTAAAACGAATTCCGCTAATGCGACTCAATCCATTTTCCCAGTTGCTTACTATTTTGACCATCAAAAACTTAGGGCGCTTACTGATTGCTGGATTTTTCATTTGGGTTCCGAATGGCTCGTTGCAAGCGGTGATGTCTCAATTCGCCATTGATAGCTTCAGTTGGAAGCCCGCGTTAATCGGGATGATGTTTTCGATTATGGGTATTCAAGATATCCTGTCACAAGCTTTCGTTATGCCTAAATTACTACTCAAGTTAACTGACAAACAAATCTCTATTTTGGGGATGATTGCTGAAATTATTGGCTATTTGCTAATTGCAGCTTCCTCGATTTTCACACTTGCACCGCTACTCGTTATTGGCATGTTTGTTTTTGGTTTTGGTGATTCGATTTTCGGACCTTCGTTTAACGGAATGGTTTCAAAATCTGCCAGTGCTAGCGAACAAGGTCGGATTCAAGGAGGGAGCCAAGCCATTCAGTCCGTGGCGCGTGTTATCGGACCAATTATCGGCGGGCAACTTTATGTTACACTTGGCCATGCCGCTCCTGCTGTTATGGGTGTCCTTTTAATAACTGTTGCACTTTTTATCCTTTACCAAAAGACTTCTTTAGTAAAATAATGTTTTTCGTACTTAACAAACCATTTTGCGATAAAAAAAGTATCCCTATACTATTAATAAGGATACCTTTTTAGTAATTAGTTTAACTTATAGATGTAAAACTTTTCCTTGTCGTATGATTTTCTCTTGTTTTAATGCAACTGGAATCATCATTAAGCCTGCGATAATTAAAGCTGTAAACATAATGGTAAAAGTTGCTCCCCAGCCGTGTAATGTATAGCCAAATATTTGCATACCTGCTTTTGTTGGGTCTGCGACATATCCTAGAAAAACTTTAGCAAAAGAATCTCCGAATAAGTATGCAAACGTTCCAGTTAAGCCATTTGTTACAGCTAAAGCATTTCTAGGAACAAACTCTATCACCGACACGCCAATTAAAAGTTGGGGACCAAATACTAAGAATCCTAAAATAAATAATACCGTATACATGCCATAAACACTTGTAACTTGCGAATAACTAATTAACATGAAAAATTCAATGACAACTGCAATAATCGAGCAGAGCATACGGCGGCCTTTCATAATATCTGAGAGCCAGCCCCACGATAATGAACCTAACAATGCTCCAATTTCAAAAAAAGAAATAGTCATAATAGCATCTTTTGTGCCCCATCCTAGCGCTTGAATACAATAAACTGGCGCCCAATTATCAATACCAATTCTAACAATATAGATAAATATATTTATGACACATAAAGTCCATACCCACGGATTATTAATAACAAATCGACAAAAAATTTGAAATCTAGAAAGGTCTTTTGTCTCGGATTCTCCTTGCTCTTCTCGTTCTTCAAAAATTTCGGCCGCAGAGTTCCATCCTAATTCTTCCGGTTCATCATGGCCCACAGAGAAGCAAATAATTGCAATGATGATCGCAATGATACCCGGAACGATAAACATTCCTCCTGCTCCGCCATTAAAGAAAGTAGTCGCACCCCAAAAAGCAACAATTCCCGCTAAAGCACCACCTATATTATGCGAGGCATTCCAAAAACCTAACCATCTTCCTCTTTTCAATTTTGGCGTCCAGCGAGTGATAGTTGAATAGGAAGCCGGTCCACCTGGTGATTGTACAAATCCATTCGCTCCCCAAAGGATAAACAATATACCTACTGTTGCTTGCTTTGTAACTAAAAGTATTCCAATAATAATTGATATAATAGCAGAAATCCCTAATAAAAAACTCATTATTTTTTTAGCATTTCTTCCATCCACGGCATACCCTAAAATCGTTTTTCCAATTCCGTACATAACAGAAAAAGCTAAACCAATCATTCCTAGTTCTGTGGTGCTGAAATGGTTCTGCTCAATTAACAACGTCTGAGCTGCTTTAAAGTTATTCCTTAGAAGGTAAACCGTTAGATAACAAATAAATACAGACATAAATGCAACGATAAAGTGTTTGAACCATTGTTGTCTTTGAATTTCTAGTGGAACAAAATGGTTCTTTCTTTTTAAACTGAATAATGACATTATAATTTTCCTTTCAAGTGTAATCTTCCTTCCAAATTTAAAATGCGATGAATAATATTACGCAAACGCTTCCACATAAAGTCTACCAATTTTTCTAAAGCCATCACCTCTGCTGTCCAAATGCATTATTTCCCCTTTTGCGCTGCTAAAAATATAAACCGGATACACTCTTTCCGTCATTAACACTTGTTATCATGCAGAAAACAAAAAAGCAGGAATTATCTTGGGATTCCCAAATAATTCCTGCTTTCCTTTTAGTAAATATTTCCTAAAACCCGAAAGTTTTTATTCATTAAATTGTATTAAACTGGGCATCATATAATCGCTTATAGGCGCCATTATCTTGCGCTAAAAGTTCATCATGAGTTCCCGTTTCTGCGATGCCCGTTTCATTTACAACGATAATTCGGTCAGCATGCTTAATGGTCGCAAGTCGGTGCGCGATAATTAATGTCGTACGCCCTTCTGCTAGTTCTTCTAATGAAGCTTGAATCACTTGCTCGGTTTCGGTATCCAGTGCTGACGTCGCTTCATCTAAAATTAAAATCGGCGGATTCTTCAAAAACATTCGCGCAATAGCTAACCGTTGTTTTTGTCCCCCAGAAAGTTTGACGCCCCGCTCACCAATGATTGTGTCAAGTCCATCTGGCATTTCTTCTACTACTTTGGAAAGATGCGCGAGTTTCACGACATGCTCTATTTCTTCATCGCTAGCATCTAATTTTCCGTACGCGATATTTTCACGAACTGTACCGGAAAACAGAAAGACATCTTGTTGCACGACACCGATTTGTGCTCGTAAGGATGGTAAAGTAAATCGTTTAATATTCTCACCGTCAATCGTAATCTCACCAGCTGATACATCGTAAAAACGTGGCAATAAATTACAAATCGTTGTTTTCCCAGCCCCACTTGGCCCAACAAATGCAACAGTCTCTCCAGCTTTAATAGAAAGATTTATATGATTTAGAACCTTTTTCCCATCACTATATTCAAAAGATACTTGGTTGTATGCAATGTCACCGCGGAACGCTTCGGCCGGTTTCGCACCTTTTTCGTCTTGGATTGCTGGTTCTGTATCCATTACTTCTAGGAATCGCTTAAATCCTGCAAAGCCCTTTGGATAGCTTTCGATTACGTTGTTGATTTTCTCGATTGGTCGGATGAACACGTTCGTTAGCAAAATAAATCCGACAAACTCCCCATAAGATATTTCGCCATTAATCGTAAAATAAGCTCCGAATAAAAGAGCAAATAAACTAATCAATCGCATTAGAAAATAGTTAAACGAAAAACTCAAGCCCATCACTTTGTAGAACATTAGTTTTGACTGACGGTACGCTTGATTGAGCACGCTAAAACGCCCTTTTTCATGTGGCTCGTTGGCGAATGCTTGCACAACCCGCACCCCGCTAATGGCATTTTCCACGCCGGCATTAAAATTTCCTAAATCTTTAAAAATCCCGGTTGTTACTTTGGTCATTCGTTTGTTGAAGTAAACAATTAAAACAGTCAAAATCGGCACTAGAATAAAGGTCGAAATCGCTAATTTCACATTGATATTTAACATTAAGAAAAAGGCACCAAAAAGGGACATAATCGAAATAAAAATATCTTCGGGACCGTGATGCGCCACTTCACCAATTTCAAATAAATCAGTCGTCATTCGCGACATCAATTTCCCGGTTTTCTGATTATCGTAAAAGCCAAATGGTTGTTTTTGCAAATGACTGAATAAATCTCTCCGCATATCTGTTTCTATGTTAAGACCAAGCATATGGCCAAAATAAGTGACAATGTACTGCATAAATGTATTAAGTATGTAAAAGAATAATAAGGCGAGTGCCGCAGTAATAATCAACCCAAAATCTTTTCCTGGAAGTAATGTATCAATCACGTGGTTAACCGCGACAGGAAAGGCCAACTCCAAAATAGCAGCTAAAACGGCACAACCAAAATCAATGATAAAAAGTGTTCGATACGGTTTATAATAACTAAAAAATCGTTTTAGAATAACAATCCCCCCTTAAAAATAGTCATGGTTCCCATTATAGTGTAAAATGACTAAAAAAGCGATATTGTTTTTGGAAAGGAGGCAACTGATGAAACGATTAGAAAAAATTTCTTCTATTGTTCCCATCCTGCTACGAATCACCCTAAATCTGGCACTTATTATGGTCGGTTTTACCCTTGTTGCTTTTTTAATTAGAGAGGCATTTACGATTTTCAATAATATTTTCTTCTTAGATACAGATGTTTCTTACTATTATATGACACAAGATATTTTAACGTTTTTCCTTTACTTTGAATTTATTGCGCTTATTGTAAAATATTTCGAATCTCATTTTCATTTCCCGCTGCGCTACTTTATTTATATTGGCATCACAGCGATTATTCGATTTATTATTGTCGATCATTCTAGCGCAACTTCCACGCTGATACTTTCAGGCGCGATTTTGCTCCTAGTCGCTGCATTATTTTTAGCTAATACAAAGTTGCTCAAGCGAGAGGGCTAAAAGAGCAATCCGGTTTGTTTTCTTTCGGATTGCTCTTTTATTGCTTATTCCTTACGACGCCGCTTTCGAGCTTGTTGTACGATTAAATAAATTCCACAAGAAATGGCTATAATATCTAGGCATGTACCTATAAGTCTACCGAGCTATCGTCAGTTTTAGGCAATATTGCTTTAGATATTTGTTTTTTAGCGCTACTTTCGTTTTTTTCGCTGTTGGTGGTGTGATTTGTTCTTTTGACAAAACGAGTTTTTTGCAATTTCTGCCGTAGGAGTTTCTACTTGAGATGTTATAGGAATAATTGGATCTAACGGATTTTCTGCGCCCAGAGATTGTTCAGGCAGCTTTTTCTGGTAAAAAACTATCGCATAGAACTTCGAAATAATTCTGATATAGACTTCTTTTTGGATTAAACCTTTTGAAAGTCGTACTTCTCGAATTAATTCTCCATAAGCAACTATGTTCGTTCTCCTTCACGAAAATCCAATTTCAGAAAATATAAGCTACTACTTTTGGAAGAAGCGATTATTGCTATTCTGGTATAGTTACTTTAGTAGTTGAATGCTTTTACTTTTAAAATAAAACTTACAAAAACATCACATTGGAAACGAAAAAAGACTACTCATTCACTTTATTTGAGTAGTCTTTGTTTTTAAACTGGATTTAAATCAGAATTAAAAAGTTTAATTGCTTTTGAAAGTGCTAAAACTTCGGCTTCTAATTTTGCTTTTTGTTTTTTTAGTTCGTACATTTGTAAAATATTAGCGGCTTCGTTTAAGTCTACGCTCGTTGGATCGTATCCTTTAATCCATCTAGAAAGCGATGCAATAGATACACCGAAATCATTGCATAATGTTTGTTTAGGTGTTCCTTTATAGTGTAAGTAAACAAGGCTAATTTTAAATTTTTCGGTATATTTTTTAGTAGGCATGAACAGTTCCTCTCTTGTGCGTATTTCATATAAAGTAAGTTTCCCAGATAACTGTTTAATTAAGTTGTTCTATTTTCAACGAAATGACTTCATACTTTTTTAGTGAGTGAGAAAAGTAAAAACTTCCCCTTGTTTCGCTTCTCTCTGCTAATTCACTGTATTGTCTCCTTTGATTTTCAGTAAAGATAACTGATACCTAAAAACTTTTTAGATATAGAAATATTTCAAGTTCAACATAACCATTATAATAGAATTCTTCTCCTTTTTTATACTAAAAAAAGACCTTTTTGATTGTTTTTATGGCTAAAAAATGACGTTTTGATGTCTGTTCAGTGAAATCAGCAAGACTTCTCCATTATTTCACTATTATATTAGCACTTTTTTAGCAAAACAAGCATTATTCTCTAGCAAAAATGCCATCTTCATAGTCAAGTTCCTTTCTCAATTAGATGCATTATATTAGCAAAAAAGCTTGTAAATAAAGCGTCTTCATCGATTGAAAAATACATTTTTCTTAATAAATCAATAAATCATAGCAATATTTCTCTCCACTGGTCTATTTTAAGTAATTTTTACTTCCATTTGGTTAATATATAGCGTTCGCTTAGCTTTTTTCTTATAAAAGTGTTTTATTGATTAGCTTTTTTTCATTTATGGTACAATAAGCTACAATATACATAGAAAAGAGGACTGCTATGGAATTTCTACTTATTTTACTGCCAGTGTTTGGAATTTTCGCTATTGGATTTATTGGGCAAAAGACATTAAAATTTGATATTCCTAATTTGTCTAAACTCACGCTTTACTTAATGTCGCCGTTTCTTGCATTTAATACTTTTTATACCAATCCGCTTACGATGGATTATGTTTATTTGGCGATTTATATTTTTGCGCTTTGTTTGAGTTTAATTTTGCTTGTCAGTCTGATTAGTTTTCTGCTTGGTTACAACTTGCAAGATCGTTGCGCGCTCATTTTGGCTAGTGCGTTTATGAATAATGGGAATTATGGAACCCCTGTTGTATTGCTTGTTTTTGGGGCTGTGGGACTTGATATCGCAGTTGTTTTAATGGTACTGCAACAACTAGCTATGAGTACAATTGGCATTTATTTCGCTGCAAAAGGAAGTAAGGATGCGAACGGAATGAAAACCGTTATGAAGCGGGTCGTTCGAATGCCGATTGCTTACGGGGCATTACTTGGACTCGCACTACAATTGCTACATGTCTCGCTCCCTTCTGCCTTAATGACTTGTGTAAAACTGGTTGGGGATGCGGCTATTCCAACGATTATGATTGTACTTGGAATGCAATTAGCCGTGATTTCGTTTAGAAGAATTGAACTTACGAAAGTTGGTATTGCCCTAGTGCTCAAGTTACTCATTGCGCCAATTATCGCTTTTGGTTTAACGTTGATTCTTCCGGTGGATGAAATGACAAAACAAATCATGATTTTACTCGCAGCGATGCCAACTGCAGCCAATACAACATTAATGGCTGTACAATTTGATACGAAACCAGATTTAGTTTCCAGTGCTACGTTTATTAGTACTGTTTTAAGTATTATTACGTTGCCAATTGTACTCTATTTTCTTCATCCAGTTTTCTAAGGCGGGCTCTAGCTCGCCTTTTTTGTATAGACCAATTATAAAACAAAACGTTTGTCTTACTAACATTTAAGAAATATAATAGCTATACCAATTAAAAAGGAGGCCGTCGAGTGATGAATACTTTAGATATGAAATATTTACATTTATTAGCAAAAGAATATCCCACTATCGCTAAAACAGCTACGGAAATCATTAACCTAGAAGCAATTATGAATCTTCCAAAAGGAACTGAACATTTTTTAAGTGATGTTCACGGGGAATATAGTGCTTTTGAACAAGTGCTTCGTAACGGTTCTGGTGTTGTAAAACGAAAAATTCGTGATATTTTTGGAGCAGAATTAGATGATGCGGAGATTAATTCACTAAGTACGCTGATTTATTATCCGGAAGAAAAGATGGATTTGATTGCTAGTGAGACGGAAGATTTGCATGCTTGGTACCGCACTACGCTCTTTCGCTTAATTGAACTATGTCAGTATGTCGCTTCTAAATATACGCGGTCCAAAGTTAGAAAAGCCATGCCAGAAGATTTTGCCTACATATTAGAAGAGTTGCTTCATGAAAACTACAATGAAGATGACAAAAAACTTTACTATGAAGAAATTTTACAACATATTATTTCACTTGGTCGTGCAGAAGAATTTATTAGTGCTCTCTCGCGTCTTATTCAACAATTGGTTGTAGATCATCTGCATATTGTTGGTGATGTTTACGATCGCGGTCCTTATCCGGATAAAATCATGGATACTTTGATGAATTATCATTCACTCGATTTCCAGTGGGGCAATCATGATATTTTATGGATGGGCGCAGCATGTGGTTCCAGAGTTTGTGCAGCCAATGTTATTCGGATTTCTGCCCGTTATTTAAATTTAGATATTTTAGAAGATAGTTACGGCATCTCCCTTCGCCCTCTCGCACTGTTTGCGGATGAAGTGTATAAAGACGACCCTTGTAAATATTTCCAACCAAAAAATGAAGATAATATGGACTACAGTAACGCGGAAATCACTCAAATAGCTAGAATGCACAAAGCCATCTCGATTATACAGTTTAAACTAGAAGGTGAAATTATTAATCGGCGTAAAGAATTTAATATGGAGCACCGGCTATTACTTCAATTTATCGATTACAAAAAAGGTATCATTCATCTAAAAGGAAAAGAATACCAGCTTCTAGACACAAACTTCCCAACGATTGACCCAGAAGACCCGTATACCCTTACCGATGCAGAGAAAGATCTTATCGAAAAAATTACTGCCTCTTTTAAAAATTGTCGTCGCTTACAAAAACATGTGCAATTTTTATATTCAAAAGGGAGCATGTTTTTAACTTATAACGGTAATTTGTTGTATCACGGCTGCATTCCGCTTCATGAAAATGGGACTTTTATGGAAATGAAATTGCGCGGGAAGAAATATGCCGGTCGCGCACTTTTAGAGCAATTTGAAATACTCACTCGGGAAGCATACGTCCGCCCACCAGGAACAAAAGAAAAGAAATATGCGTGTGATATCGTTTGGTATTTATGGACTGGTGCCATTTCTTCCCTATTTGGGAAAAGTGAGATGACTACGTTTGAACGTTATTTTGTTGCTGAAAAAGAAACACATATAGAGGAAAAAAATCCTTATTACAAATTACGCAATGATGAAGTGATTTGTAAACAAATCTTGGAAGAATTCGGTCTTGATGGGGAGTGTGGGCATATTATTAACGGCCATACTCCCGTCAAAGAAGGCAAAGGGGAAAGTCCTATTAAAGCAAGTGGCAAAATGCTCGTGATTGATGGCGGATTTGCCAAAGCTTATCACAAAGAAACAAGTTTGGCTGGATATACATTACTTTTCAACAGTTACGGCTTACAATTAGTCAGTCATCAACCCTTTACCACGAAAGAAGACGCGATTAAAAATGAAACAGACATTCTCTCTACCCGCCAAGTTATCGAAATGGAAATTAACCGTAAACGCGTAAGAGATACCGATATTGGCACGAAACTAAGTGAGCAAGCAGAAGATTTAAAAATGTTGCTAGATGCTTACCGTAATGGTTTGCTACATGAAAATCGTTAACTAATAGGTTTATTATTGTCATAAAACTTTCACAAGTGGCAAATGGCTTGGGCTGCAACCACTAGCACTTAATTGAATATATCTCGCTTAATTTTCCTCGTGCATCTTCTAAGAAAAAAAGTTATATTTAAATAGTAGTTATTTCTTTATAACTTTCATAAGAGAATATCTATTCATTCCCACATTGCTTCTGATTCCCACAGATCAAAAGCAAAAAAGAAGGTCCAGCTAATGCTGGACCTTCTTTTTTTATTTCCCTTGCTCCCGGGCTAATTTTCTAGCCTCACGCGCAGCTTTTCTAGCTGCCCGCTCATCATCCACAGGTGCTTTCACTTCTTCCGCTACTTCTTTTTTCTTTAAAATTTTCTCTAAATCAAGCCCAGCCATCGTCGCATAGCGTTTAAAGCGTTTTTCTGCATCTAAACGGGTTTTTTCGGATAGTTTTGTAGCAACTTCCGGATTTGCTTTATAGAGCGCTGAGTATCGTGTTTCGCGTTTTAGGAAGTCTTCGAATTGATCGAAATCGACTTTTTTATAATCCATTGTCATTGGGTTTTTCCCTTTTTCTTCTAGTGCTGGATTATAACGATACAAACTCCAGTAGCCGCATTCCACTGCTTTTTGCGTTTCACTTAGCATTGTTTTCATACCACTTGAAATACCGTGATTAATACAAGGCGTATAAGCAATAATTAGTGATGGACCTGGATATGCCTCTGCTTCTTCAATGGCTTTTAAGGTTTGACGTTTGTTCGCCCCCATCGCAATTTGCGCCACATAGATATTTCCGTAACTCATCGCCATAATGCCAAGATCTTTTTTGCCGACAGATTTCCCACCTGAAGCAAATTTGGCAATCGCAGCAGTTGGTGTAGCTTTCGACGATTGTCCGCCTGTATTGGAATATACTTCATTATCCATTACGAAAATATTCACATCTTCGCCTGATGCTAAAACATGATCAATTCCGCCGAAGCCAATATCATAAGCCCAGCCGTCGCCTCCAAGCATCCACTGCGATCGTTTAATAAATAATTCTCGGTCATTATAAATGGATTCAAGCACAGGTTTTCCTTCCATCTCACTAAGAAGCGCAAGTTGTAATGCTTCTGCTCGTTCTCGTGTATCTTCTGAAACATCCATTTGCGTTTGCCAGTTAACAAGCGCCTCGCGTAACGTTTCTGACATGGCTTCGTCCCTGAGCGCTTTTGTCACTTTATTGTTTAAAGCTTTTCGCATGGTTTGGTTTGCTAAATACATACCATAACCGTATTCTGCGTTATCTTCTAAAAGGGAATTGCCCCATGCTGGTCCGTGCCCTTTATCATTAACAGTATAAGGCGTTGCCGGTGCAGATGCGCCCCAAATCGAGGAACAACCAGTGGCATTAGCAATCATCATCCGATCGCCGAACATTTGCGTTAATAACTTAACATAAGGAGTTTCACCGCAACCTGCACAAGCTCCAGAGAACTCTAGTAACGGTTGTTCAAATTGGCTTCCCGGTACAGTATTTTTCTTCCCAGGATTTTTCTTCGGTTTCACATTAATCGCAAACGACCAATTCGGATTTTCTTTAGCTGCCACTTCTTCAAATGGTTTCATTACGAGTGCTTTGTCTTTCGCCGGACACGTTTCCGCACATAAGTTACAACCAGTGCAGTCCATCGGAGAAACTTGGATACGGTAACGAAGGCCATCTTTGCCGCGCATTTCACGTGTCATAAAGCCTTCTGGAGCAGATTCCATTTCTTCTTCATCTGTTAAAATTGGACGAATGGCAGCATGCGGACAAACAAAGGCACATTCATTACACATCGTACAGTTTTCAGAAATCCATTCCGGGACTTCGAGCGCAATTCCGCGTTTTTCATAAGCAGCAGTTCCCGGAGGATACGCACCACTTGTCATACCATTAGAAATTAAATCACCAACAGTCAAGTTGTCGCCTTCTAAGCGATTCACTGGCTCAAGGATATTTTGTACGTAAGCTGGTTTTTCAGTCATTGCTTTTGTTTCTGCTGTTACAACTGGACTTGCCCAGCTTGCAGGAACTTCTACTTTATGCAAATTAGCAACAGTTTGGTCCATCGCGAGAATATTTTTCTCCGCAACTGCCATATCTTTTTTTCCGTAAGTAGCGATAGCCGACTCTTTTAAATCAGCAAGTGCTTTTTCGAACGGTAAAATATCGGTCACTTGGAAAAAAGCTGTTTGCATAATCGTATTAATTCTTCTACCAAGTCCTGCTTCTCCCGCAATTCTCATCGCATTTAACGTATAAAACTGAATATTATTTTTCGCAATATATTCGCGCATTGCAGCTGGTAAATGGCGTTCTAATTGCGCGCCTTCCCAAATAGTATTGAGTAAGAAGGTTCCGCCTGGTTTTAGACCTTTTAATAAATCATACGAACGTAAATAGGCCGAGGTGGAACAGGAAACGAAATCTGCTTGTTGGATTAGATAGGCTGAGCGAATTCGTTTTTCACCAAAGCGCAAATGCGAAACGGTTAGCCCGCCCGATTTTTTCGAATCATAGGAAAAGTAACCTTGAGCATATAAATCGGTGTTATCGCCAATAATTTTGATTGCGGCTTTATTCGCCCCAACTGTCCCATCTGAGCCAAATCCCCAGAATTTACATTGGAACGTTTTTTCTGAAGTTAAATCGCTTGGTCCTGTATTTTCAATAGAAAGGTTGGTAATATCATCCGTAATTCCAATCGTAAAGCGTGGTTTTGGTTTTTCTGTCGTTAGGTGCGAATAAACACCAAGAATCTGGTCTGGTGTAACATCTTTTGAACCTAAGCCATATCTACCGCCAATCACTAGAGGACGAGTCTCACAATCATAAAGCACACTTTGCACATCAAGTAAAAGTGGTTCGCCCCCTGATCCTGGCTCTTTCGTCCGGTCTAAAACAGCGACGCGTTCTACTGTTTTCGGTAGTTTTGCTAAAAAGTTTTCTGCTGGGAAAGGACGATATAAACGGATATTGATTAATCCTACTTTCTTGCCTTGCGTTGTTAAGTAGTCAATAACTTGCTCAATAACCGGTGTTACAGAGCCCATCGCTACAATGACATCTGTTGCGTCTTCTGCCCCGTAATAATTTACTAAGTCATAATCCGTGCCACGAAGCTGATTGATTTCTTGCATATAATTTTGAACAATGCTAGGGATATCCTCGTAATAGCCGTTCACTGTTTCTCTTTGTTGGAAAAAGATATCTGGATTTTGATTCGAACCTAATGTTTTAGGATTATTTGGTGTCATCGCCCGATTTCGGAATTGTTGTAATGCTTCTTTGTCGAGCAAATTTTCTAATTCGTCATATTCGAGTACTTCGACTTTTTGTAATTCATGACTTGTCCGGAAGCCGTCAAAGAAATTTAAAAATGGCAAACTTCCTTTTAGTGAAGCCAGATGAGCAACCGCAGATAAGTCCATTACTTCTTGAACGGAACCTTCTGCTAACATCGCAAAGCCTGTTTGACGCGCTGCCATCACATCACTATGGTCGCCAAAAATATTTAGCGAGGCTGCCGAAATCGTCCTTGCGGAAACATGGAAAACAGTTGGCAATAGTTCACCGGCAATTTTGTACATATTAGGAATCATTAAAAGTAACCCTTGGCTCGCTGTGTATGTGCTTGTTAGTGCGCCAGCTTGAAGTGATCCGTGAACAGTTCCTGCCGCTCCTGCTTCTGATTGCATTTCTACTACTTTTACGGGTTCATGGAATAAATTTTTCTTGTTCTTTGCTGACCATTCATCCACGAGTTCAGCCATGGTGGAGGAAGGGGTAATCGGATAGATTGCTGCAACTTCAGTAAAAGCATAAGAAATATAAGCTGCGGCCGTGTTTCCATCCATCGTTTTTCTATTTCGCATAAGACTCAACACTTCCAGTCATTCTAGTTTTATAATCATTCTTATTTTACACCACTATTCGTTTATACTCAATGCTTCACAAGGACTAGTAAAAGTGTAGATTTTTAACAAAAAAAAGAAACTAGCTGTAAAATTAAGCTAGTTTCTTTTATAATTATTCGTTTAATTCTAAAACAGATTCAGCAATGTTATTCGCGTGGTCACCAATTCGTTCTAAATCACTGACGATATCAATGTATAGAATTCCGCTAACGACTTGGCATTTGCCTTCGTTTAAGCGGCGAATATGATTTTTGCGTAATCGGCGCTCTGCTTTATCAATATCTTTTTCTACTAAAATAGTTTCTTCTGCAAGTGTGCGATCTTTTTTGTGCATCGCTTTCACTGCACGTTCAAAATTCGCGGTTGTCATCTCAAACATTTCGATAAGTTGCTCGGAAGCTTCTTCAGACATTTTCGCTTTATTTTTAATTAGTTGATCGATATTTTCTACGATATTCTCCATGTGATCACCAACGCGTTCAATATCACGAACGGTATCAAGCATTAATGCGTGCTCTTCTGTCTCGTTGTTCGTCAAGGCCACGGAAGAAATTTTCGTTAAATACTCGGTGATTTTTCGGTCTAAATTATTTACAGCTTCTTCCACTTGAATGGTCGATTCCGCATGCTTCGATTCCCGGTTCACAAGATATTGTCTCGCTTCTTGCAACCCAAATTTCGCGTAATCCGCCATACGTAGTGTTTCTTCACGTGCCATTTCAAGAGCGATACCAGGAGATTGGTCAATTAAATTCGTATCCAAATGTTTGGTTTTATAATCAATTCGCGAGTCGTCACCTGGAATAAGCTTCGTAACAAGCCATGCAAATGCACCGATAAACCAGAATTGAATAAAGGTATTCGTAATATTAAATGTCCCGTGCGCGACGGCAATCGTCATTTCTGGATTTAGTCCAAACAGTCCTTGTAAGTAGGAAACCAGTGCGGTAAATAACGGAAGTATCAGCATGAAAATGACGGCACCGATTAAGTTAAAGATAACATGTGTCGCTGCTGCACGTTTCGCGGCTACACTCGCACCAATCGCTGCAAGAACAGCTGTGATGGTTGTTCCGATATTGTCACCGAATAGAACCGGTAAGGCCGCTTGAAGATCAATCGCACCTTGCCCATATAATTCTTGTAAAATCCCGATAGTCGCACTCGATGACTGCACAACTGCCGTGAAGATCGTTCCGATTAGCAAACCTAAAAATGGATTCGTACTCATTTGAGCAGTTAATTCATGGAAAGATTCCATTCCAGCAAGAGGTTTCATCCCTTGCCCCATCAAATCTAGTCCATAAAATAAGGCACCAAAACCAAAGAATACTTGGCCAATATTTTTCACTTTATGATTTTTAAAGAAGAATAAAAGTACTGCACCAACAGCAATTATTGGTAAAGAGTATTCGGATAGCTTAATCCCAATAATAAAGGCGGTAACGGTTGTTCCGATGTTCGCCCCCATGATAACACCAATTGCTTGTTTTAACGTCATAAATCCGGCACTTACTAGTCCGACCGTCAAAACAGTTGTACCTGAGCTACTTTGAATTAATACAGTAACTAAAATCCCGGCAAGTACACCCATAAAAGGATTCGTTGTGTACTTATCTAAAATATCACGGAGTCTATCGCCGGCTGCCATTTGCAGTCCGTCTCCCATGTATTTTATACCGAAAAGGAAAATTCCAAGTCCTCCGATAAATTGAAAAATCATCTGCTGAATATTTATGTCTCCCATGAATATCTCCTTTTTGTTTGTAATCTTGTAATTTCACTCTTTTTTCATCATAAAAGAAAGTAAAAGCAACGTAAATAACTTTTTTTTATTTTGTAAAGTGAAGTCCAAGTAAATCTCTGAAAGTTGTTGATACTAAAGGCTTTATCACGTTCCGAATGTATTGTTAAGTTTTTGTAAAGGTAGGCTTAATAATTTATTTTAATTTCCACTGCGTAATTTGGTAATAAATTCTTTTGCAGCAACTACATTTAATTGTTTGCTTTCTTGTAAAAATGTGGCTACTTTTTCGATTTCATCTGCTTCTGCTCCAGCCGTCATGGCTAGTGATTTTGCTTGTAGTGACATATGACCGCGTTGAATGCCTTCTGTTACGAGTGCTTTTAAAGCTGATAAATTTTGTGTTAATCCAACGGCACATACTAACATTGCTAATTCCTTCGCTGATTCAACGCGAGCAATTTTTTTCGAAAGTGTTGCAATTGGGTGGATACCAATAGAACCGCCTACAAAGGCTACTGGCATTGGTAACGTTAATTCCCCAACCAAGTACCCTTCCGCATCTTTTGACCACTTAGACATCGGTTTGTAGCTTCCTGTTCTAGCTGCGTAGGCGTGACTTGCCGCTTCTACCGCGCGCCAATCGTTCCCAAACGCCATAATTACCGCATCAATACCATTCATTATTCCTTTATTATGTGTTGCTGCTCGGTAAATGTCTGCATCGGCAAATTCGTATGCGGCAATGATTCTATCACGAACCCATTCGCCACTCTGGTTTTTGGTTGCTAAGCTTTCTGGATTAATCCGACAAACAGCAGTTGCGGTCGCTTCATCTACTAAATTAGATAAAATACGCATATTAGCTATGCCGTTCGTCAACATTTCTAATTCTGGTGCTAGCGCTTCGACCATGGTGTTGACCATATTCGCGCCCATTGCTTCTTGGGTATCTACGAGTAAATGAACAATAAATAACGCTTCGTCATGGGCTGTTTGTGCTGTCCTGACTTGAATTTCAACTGCACCACCGCCACGCTTTTGTAACGATGGATGAGCTTGATTAGCGATAGCAATTAGTTGTTCTTCGTTCGCGATGATGTTTTCTTTTGCTGCTTGGATATCAGAAACAGAAATCAACTCAATCTGACCAATCATTTTTCGTTTTGTTGCACTTCCAGTTATCCCGCCATTTTGTGCAATAAGTTTTGCCCCAGCGCTTTGGGCCGCAACAACAGAAGGCTCTTCCATCGCCATGGGTACCACATAACGTTTATCATTTAAAAGCATGTTCATTCCTAATCCGAGCGGCAGCGAATAAATGCCAATGGTATTTTCAATCATATGATTCGCTTTATCAAAAGAAAGCGCCCCTGTAGAAGCTAAAAATGCTTGTTCTTCTTCATTTAGGCCTGCATATTCCGCCAAAATTGCATGTCGTTCTTCTACTGTTTTTTTATAAAATTTATCAAAAGCATTCATAGCTTTATCACCTCAAATTAAAATTTATACCTCTACTTGACTATAGCATATTTCGAAACTGGATGTAACGGTCCCAGAAAGCTCCTTCTAATTCAGCACGCTTCTTTGGTTTTTCCCATTTCCCGACTACTTGACCTTCTGTGATAATCGCCGGTCTGAAAATCCCGTTTTTTGTCATAATTTCATCGTGCCATCTTTCTGGTAAAATGGCTGAGCGATCTCGGTAGCCGATAATCCATTCATCAAAACCAGCCAGTGGAATTGTACTAGTTACCGCGTCATTTCTAGCCAATGTTGTTATGTAATAATCGCCCATTTTAGGCATATCCGCTAATCCTATTTTGGCATCGGTCACAGTTAATCCCGACCAAAAACAAAAATCTTTCAAAGTAGCTGGTGCATGGCTCTGGATGTATCGTTTGGCTAATTCTTTTATCGCTTCTTCTCGAGTGAAATGATTCGTATCAGCCGGAATATGCATCGTATTTCTAAAAGTTTCATTCGGACCTGAACAAATGACTTTCCGAGAGCTTAAATAAACTAACAGCTGAGCAAAAGGAATCCCTGCACTCGGTAAATCTTTGGTTGCTAAATGAGCCGCCAAGTCTTTTCTCGTAACGGCTTGTTCTGAAACAATTTCCGAAACGACTTCTGTAGCCTTATGAAGAACCTCTTCCGTTAGACCTAATTTCGCTCGGTATGGCTTACATATTTTATCTATGGAAGGCGCAATTAACTCCATCATCCAGTGATAATCTTTGGCTGAAAATAAGTGAATCGTTCCGCGTAAAAGCCATGTCCGGATAATTTCACCATTATTAATCGCTTGCTCTACAGCCTGTTCACTTGGCGTCGTCATTCTACTCCCAACAGCCCAGAGCGACTGACCATAGTTTTGTGATTGCATTGCTCCAAAATGAAAAACAATTCTTTCCGGAGATTCACACCACGCAGTTTGTATTAATTTCTGACTTTGAAAGCGGTTTTCTATTATTGTTTTTGCGTCCATCTGTTAACCTCTTTTTTTAGTTTATTGTAGCATAAAAATCCCCTCCAGTTCGATAAGCTGGAAGGGATTTTTTCACTATTAGAAATTAAAGTTGTCTGGATCTGGGCCAGTTCTTTCGTCTTTATTTAAACCGTTGATTTTTGCTACTTCTTCTTCGGTTAATTCGAAGTCGAAAATATCGGCATTTTGAATAATACGATCCTGGTGAACGGATTTTGGAATCGTCACGACACCGATTTGTAAGTCCCAACGTAGGATAACTTGTGCAACTGATTTACCATGTGCATCGGCAATCGCTTTGATTTCTGGGTTAGAAAGTAATTTCCCATTACCTAGTGGAGACCAAGCTTCTACTACAATGTTGTTTTCAGCACAGAATTTGCGTAAAGGTTCTTGTGTTAGTTGTGGATGTAATTCAATTTGGTTGACCATTGGAACAATTTCCGCGTCTTCCATTAGTTCTTTTAGGTGATGTTCGTGGAAGTTACATACACCGATTGCGCGAACACGTTTATCTTTATATAATTTTTCAAAAGCGCGCCAAGTGTCTTTAAATTTACCTTTGACTGGCCAGTGAATTAAATATAAGTCTACATAATCAAGTTCTAATTTACGTAAGCTCTCATCAAATGCAGCCAAAGTGGATTCATAACCTTGCTCTGCATTCCAAAGTTTCGTTGTTACGAATAAGTCTTCTCTCTTAATGCCAGACTCTTTAATCGCTTGACCGACACCTTCTTCATTCTTGTAAGCAGCAGCTGTATCAATGCTAATGTAACCAGCTTCGATTGCCCATTTAACAGAATTTACTGCTTCGTCGCCGTCTTGCACTTTCCATACGCCAAATCCTAAACGGGGCATTTCTACACCATTTGCAAGTTTTACTGTATCTTTTAAGTTCAATTTATCCGCCTCCTAAAAGTAATAACACGTTTACTATACACCTTAGAGTATACTCAAAGGCAAACATTTGGCTTTTCGATTTTCAAGGTGCTATTATTAAGAAAAAAAGAGGTGGTTTTAGTGCAACAAACAATCAAAGAAGCTTCCGAATACACGGGTTTAAGCGCCCATACGATTCGCTATTATGAACGAGAAGGATTAATCCCTTTTCTAGCACGCGATAAAAATAATAACCGGATTTTTGATAACGAGGCTTTGCACTGGCTTGAATTACTCACCTGTTTACGCGTCACCGGAATGCCCCTTGCTAAACAAAAAGAAATTGTTGAACTAACTAAAGGTGGTGACGGCACTGTCTCCGAGCGCATCGCTGTACTGAAAGAACATCAAGCTGATATGTACCGCCGGCAAGCAGAGCTAGACCGAGCATTTAAAAAAATTGAGAAAAAATTAGCTTGCTACGAAGAGTTAGAACAAGCAGTAAATAAAAGTGTGGACCAGTTTAGCTAACTGATCCACACTTTTTTATAGTTGTTTTTTCTTTTTCCGATGTTTTCTAATAAGATAAATAACTAGACCAATGATTACAACAAGTAAAATCCCACCAACAATCGCAATATTTTTTACGTTTGGTACGGTAACTTCAAAATACATTTCGGATTTTTTGTCGAGTGGCACATCCCAAGTGAGTTTCCCGCCATCGACGCTTTTAGCGTTGTTCTCTCCAATTGAGGAAATCGGTAAATCTAAAATAAAGGTATAATCGACTTGGCTTAAAATTTCTTTTGGAAACGGAACATCTATCACTTCTTTTTTCCAAATTTTTTCGATGTCAATAGTAGCATCTACTTTGATTTTTTGTGTGAAGAAACTCTTGGTATTGGTAATTTTCACCCCAAAATCTTCAGGTTTCATATCGCTTTTCATTGTTTCATTTTTATCTAGTTTCTTTTCGATATGATAGCTTGTATTTGATTTTTTATCTACTGTAAATCCAGCTTCCTGCAGTTTAGCTTCTACTTCATCCGAGTAACTTGAGGCGAAAATCCCTGCTACAGAAGAAATATCGATATCAAAGGAAATGGTCGCTTCCCCTTTTTTATCCACTTTTACTGTATTTGTTACATCGGCACATCCAGCAAGAACTAACGCCAAACTCATTACTAAGGTGACTATGATTTTTTTCATTGGTTGGCCTCATTTCTTATTTTTGCATATGTTCATATTCGTGACCGCTAAGTGTGGTTTCACCAGTTACATGAAACCCTAAGCGCTCATATAGCCGTTTAGCATGTGGGTTTCCTTTGTCGCAATTTAATCCTACTACTTTTTCGCCATCTATTGCAGCAATTTCTGTTAATTTAGCAAGAAGCGCTGTCCCAACGCCATAACCGCGATATTTTTCGTTTGTAACGATCGAATCTAAGTACCATTCGCCAGGAAATGTTTCTTTATCAGCAAATATTGGTTCTTCATATCTGATGCCGTGTTTCTTTGCAATTGCGTTCCAAGCGTGGTCGATTTCAGGTTCAAGTTTCCCAGGGTATCCTGCCAGAACTCCTGCAATATCCCCCTCTTTCTCATAAACATGCAGATGTCTATAACTATAACGATAATCTTCTGTCTGAATTGCTTCGATTAGCGCATTCGTAATCGCCTCTTCCGTCTCTACCTCTAAAATAGGTAATTCCATATCTTTCCATATAACGAGTAAAAGGGGCGCAATTTTTGGCGCGTCTGATTTTTTCGCTTGTCGAATCAATTTTTACATCCTCATTTCTAATTTCTTTGTCTCATTTTACTATTCTTTCTACCCCACTTGCAAAAATAAAATGCTATTAGGATAACTTTCCTCCAAATAGCATTTTATCCTTATTGCATTGCTGCGTTTTGTAAGAAGTCTAATGCTTTACTTGTTAAATCTGTATCTTCCATGATTTTAGGTTCTTCTTGTGTTAATAATTTAGTCAGTTTTTTCGTTTCTTCTTCCGTTAATCGTTCCAAATTTTTCAAGCTATGCGCTATTGGTAAAACTGATTTCATGTATGCTTTTAGTGCTTCTAAGCCGAGGTTTTCTGTCAATATACCTTGGCGTAATAAGAGTCTTGCTTTCTCGGTGAAATCTGCATCTAAACTTACATCATAGCCTAAATGTTGTTGTTCTGTGTCATGATTGTCTAAAAAATGCACTTCGATAGCAATTTGTTCTACTTCATAAATCCGTAACCGAATACGCATATCTGACTCGAAAACTAATTTCACACGAAAATCTGCTCCTAGCAGACCATTCCCTTCTGCTACTTCCCCTAAAAGCCAAGCATGAAAAGCTAGTAGTTTTTGACGTACTTTATTATTTTTAATATGTTCTAAAACATACGGTAGCACGATTTTATTCGCGTCATCGGTCCAGTAAGTTGGTAGATCCCGCCAATATTTTTCTGTATCCGCACTCGTCCCATTGACTAAAAGTAGCGGATACGGATAGGCGCTCATATCGCAAAATTGATTTTTTTGAAGTTCATATAAGAATGGAATCGTCTTTTTCACAGTCTTACTTTCGATTCCTAATTTTTCTACCAAGGGTGTAATAACGATAGCAATTTCTTCAATAACTTCCTCGGCACGCATTTGCGCTTCCTCATTTCCCGGATAGCGTGTACCGATATTTTTACCAAAGTTACGTTCTAGTGACGCAGCTACCAATTTTTCTGTTTCATTCATCTTATTATCCTCCTTCAAGCTTTTGCTCTTTTTCGCTGAATAAGCTTTTGAATTTCTACGAATAGGAGTGGGAACATCGAGAGGATGAATGCGAGAATCCAGTGCGTCAAGCTCATTTCTACTAAGAAGAACATGTTTGCTAGTGGCGGAATAATCGCAAGTCCTAAAATAATCAGCATCGAACAAATCGCGCTAAAGAACAAGCCACGGTTAGATAAAAATCCGATGGTGAAAATCGACTTATCACTTCTTACGTTGAAAATATGTGCAACAGATGACCATGCTAGGATAACGAATGCCATTGTCATCCCTACTTCATAGCTTGCACCAATCGAATTATTAATCGTTACAAACTGCCCGATATAAAATCCTGCCAGTGTCACAATTGTAAATACAACTGCTTGCGTCGCCATTTTCTTCCCAAGTCCATTTGCAAAAATCCCTGCATTTTTTGGAATTGGCTTACGCTCCATAATCGAGTCATCTGCCTTTTCACGACTCAAGAAGAAGCCTGGAATCCCGTCAGACACCACGTTGATTAATAGCAACTGAACAGCTACAACCGGCGCGCCCCAACCAAGAATAATCGCAATTAACATAATGAAAATTTGTGAAAAGTTGGTACTTAATAAGAAATAAATCGTTTTGCGGATATTCTCATAAGCTGTACGCCCTTCTTTGACTGCATCTACAATCGTTGCAAAATTATCGTCTGTTATCACCATATCTGCAGCGTTTTTAGATACATCTGTTCCAGTAATTCCCATTGCAGCACCAACGTCCGCTGCTTTTAGAGCCGGTGCATCATTTACACCATCACCTGTCATCGTGACAATTTCACCATTTTTTTGCCAAGCTTTAACAATTCGAATTTTATCTTCTGGACTAACACGCGCATATACCGCATAATCTCGAATGTTTTTCTCCAGATTTGCTTCTGACATTTCCGCCAGCTCTGCCCCAGTAATCGCTTTGTCCCCATCCGTTAAAATACCAATTTCTTTTGCAATTGCTGATGCCGTTACAATATGGTCACCAGTTATCATTACAGTCTTAATACCCGCTTTTTTCGCCGCTAACACAGCTGCTTTACTTTCCGGTCTCGGTGGGTCAATCATTCCAACCATTCCCGCGAACGTTAAGTCCGTCTCAAGCGCCTCACTAGACAAGTCTGCCGGCATTTCCGAATATTTTTTATACGCAACAACTAACACCCGAAGTGCATCCTCCGCAAAACTGTCATGCACTTGCTCCGCCTCTTTTAAAAACTCCGCTGAAAAATTTACCGGAATGCGGTCAAACGCGCCTTTTGTAATGGAAAGAAATCCGTCTTCTACTTGGTGAATCGTCGTCATAAGCTTTCTATCTGAGTCAAAAGGAAGTTCGAACACGCGTGGATATCTAGCTTCCAATGCTTTTTTCGTTGTTCCTTTTTCTTCTAGTAAACGGATAATCGCACTTTCGGTTGGATCTCCAATGATGGTTTCTTCGCCGTCTGTTACATCAATCGTCGCGTTACTGGAAAGGCTCAACATTTCTAATACTTTTTGTTCTGCAGTATCAAATTCAGCTGTTGCTTTTATCGGCGCATGGTCTGCTGCCCAAATTTGCTGGATAATCATTTTGTTTTGCGTTAATGTTCCTGTTTTATCAGAACAAATAACTGACGTATTTCCGATTGTTTCAACTGCTGGAATTCGGCGGATAATCGTATTCTTTTGCACCATATTTTGAACCCCATAAGCAAGTGTTAATGTCACAATAACTGGCAATGTCTCAGGAACTGCTGCTACAGCTAAAGAAATCGCGATCATCAACGTTTCAATAATCGTTTCACCGTACACATATACATCAATGATAAAAATTAAAATACCTGCTAAAAGCGCTACAATACTAAGTCGTTTTGCTAATTCTTTTAAGCGAAGTTGTAAAGGCGTCATCAGTTTTGAGGTGCTGTTTAAAAGTCCAGCAATTTTCCCCATCTCTGTTTCCATACCAATTTCTACGACAACCGCCGTGGCACGACCATTTGTTACAAGACAGCCTGAGTAAAGCATATTCAGCCTATCCCCAATCGGTGCTTTTTCTGAAACAACTGCGTTCGCGTCTTTTTCAACTGGAACACTTTCGCCGGTCAACGCGGATTCCTCAACTTGCAAACTACTGCTAGAAATAATCCGTGCATCTGCTGGAATCATATCGCCTGCAACGATTTCAATAATATCCCCTGGCACTAATTCCGTTGCATCCACTTGCATTCGCACGCCATCACGAACAACCGTTGTTAAATGCGCATTCATACTTTGTAATGCAGCAAGTGCTTTCTCAGCGCTGTTTTCCTGGTAAATGCCGAGCACCATATTCAACACGACAATTCCTAAAATAACAACAACTTTCGCCCAACCATAACCGGTTGTAATTGCTAAATAAGCGGAAATCGCCGCTGCAAAAAGCAATACAATCGTCGTAATTTCAATTAAATGGTGACCAATTTTTTGAAGAAGTGATTCTTTCTTCCCCTCTTCAAATTCATTCGTCCCAAACTCTGCATGTTTTTGTTTCACTTGTTCTTTCGTTAACCCTGTGTCTAAATTCGTGTGTAGTTTGCTGAGAAGTTGCTCCATTGACTCTTTTACCCAAAGCATACATCTACCTCCTACGCACTTACTCCCAAAAGCAAGTACTTACTTTATTTTATTACAAAAAAATATTAATTTAAATATATCCGATTTCTTAGTGTAATTGTATAATATATCACGTTTATTTGCAAGTATTTTGTTTTTATTCACAAATCCTCATTATTTTGAGACATGACTTCGCAGTAGATTAGGCTTATACTAAAGCTATTAATTGTATAGGAGATGATGAGATGTCTTTTGCAGTTCCTTACTTAGTTTTTAACGGAGAAGGTCAAGATGCGCTAACATTTTATGCGGATGTTTTTCAGGCTGAGATTACAAGCGTTCAGCGTTTTAAAGAGATGAACAATTTTGATGGCGATGCCGTTTTTGGTGAGCGATTGATGCATAGTCGTTTAGCAAAAAACGGGGAAGAATTTATTTATATTACCGATGCGCCTTATGATGGTTTTACAATTGGCAATCGGGTGACGATCTTGATTAATTTTGAAACAGAGGATGATATTAAGTACGCCTATGAACTCTTGAGTGCTACGGGCAAAGTGGAAATGGAGTTGCAAGTGGCGTTCTGGGGTTCGACTTATGCGCAGGTGACGGACCGGTTTGGGGTGTTTTGGCAGCTTAATTTTGGGTGAGATTAGAAAACCAGTTACGCCAGGGGTTTGGTGGGTAACTGGTTTTTTGTAAGAAATGTATTCATAAGTTATTTTTAATTCTATAATCCATTTCTGCTAGTGCCTCTTCCACATCTTCTTTTAAACTTAAATTAGTTTTATAAGATTCAATAATAGCTCTGTAAGCAATTTTCCCAGAATTTCCTAATAAACTTAATATATAACTTAAACACACCTCATTAAATTCGTTTAAATGTTTCACGATAGGAGCTAAGTTAATTGTTTTTTCAACAAAAGGTGCTTTTGACCCTTCTAGCATAGCATCAAGTATGGATTCTTTAATGTCTGAATCATTCTGTTTTACAACTTGCTTAGCTAAGTTATTGACTATTTCTAACGCAGTATCATCTGGTATATCCCCATAATCTAAAGTATCTCGGATAAAACCAATCGCTTCCAATTTATCACGCTTACTTTTCTTTGGATTATTTAGTATAGTTAGCCAGTCCATTTCTAACTCCCTTCTCCTAAAATTTTCAAATCATATTTTTTAAATAGGAGATTTCTTCTTCTGTCCATTTTTTGTGAACTAGAGCATCTAGTTTTTTTAATCCTTCAAATATATTAGTCCATTCATCTGAATTTTTTACTGAAGCGATATTCCATGAAGGACCATTTATCATCTCCAATAATTCATTTCTTAGATTCTTTGACATAGCATAAATATCTTTATCAATTATACCTTCAGCATCCAATCGATCTAACGTATAAGGACTTAAATAGGCTACTATATCCCCTAAAAAAACTTCAAAAATATAATTATAAAGTTCTTCGTCACTCATAATTTTTATGTCATTCCTTACTTTTAAACTATTTAAAAAACCATTAAATGAATCTCCTACTGTTAATTGTTTCATATTTACCACCTTTATTTTATTATTACTAAAGTTGCTCCATCATCTATTGTGGGAACATAATTATCTTCAGGTTTTATGACCTTAACTCTTCCTGTTTTTCCAGATGAAAAACCATAATATGAGCCCACATGGATTCCTTCTCCTGGATGATAAAATATCATTCCGTCTCCCTTATTAATAAACTTCCAACCATTTTTAGCAGAACCATAAGTATCTTCAATCCAGTCAGGTCCCAATATCGCATTGATTTCTTTTTTTGTACTTCCATACAGTCGTTCTGGATTGGCTATTATATCTTCAAATGATGTTGGTTTCCATTGAATATTTTCTGCTCCATACTTTTCTTTAAAATACTTATTCCATTTCTTTCCTGATACTATCTGCTTGGTTTCAGGAGGATTCAACTTCGTTTTTGTAGTAAATTTAATATTTTCTTTAAGAACTACTTTATTCCTCGCCGCCGCAATACCAAAGCCTAATCCTAGTGCCATATCAGTTAGTCCAGCGTCATCCATCGCATCCTTCACGCTGGCTACATAAGCAGCGGACCTCAGTGTCGCTCCGGAAAACCCGGTTACTTTTTGACCGTTTAAGTAGTTGACGCCGTCTTTCCATGCGTCATTTACTTTGCGCTCGAGTTCTTCACCGGAAAGATTTGTGTACAGAATAGGGTCTAACTCGGCTCCGTTCTCCTCTAGAAAAGCTTGGAGTTCTTTGTTACTGGCGCGTTTGCCATTACGTTCCAATAGCCACATCGTGACGGTTTCGCCTTTATCATTCACATACGTATAGGCGAATAACTGATAGTCTTCGAATGCTTCTGGGAAGGGATCTTTGGCGTTTTCTTTACGTGCTTTATCCATCGCTTTTCTCATCAAACTAATCGATGTATGAACGCTTTTAGGTACAGCATAGGTGCCTGTTTTCTCATGGAAGGTCACATTTTGTTTCAACTCTTGCACCGCTCGTCCTGTGGAGTGAATGAGTTCGGTTAATGCACTAAAAAACTGGGCGTGACTTTGTTCAAAGGCGATGTACCTCTCTAGTATATCTTCTTTTTCGATAGCTTGCAGTAATTGCGTGTGCGCACTTCTCGCTTGGACTACGTAGACTTGTTGCATATCCGGTTTCGTATTCGGTGCAGTGAGTTGGCGATGTAAATCTTCTTCTTTTCGCTTCAAACTCGCCACTTTCGCCATCGCTTCTTGAAGGATTTCCGCATCAATTCGTGCGGAAGACGAGCTGTCGACTTGGCTACCAAACTCGCGTATGTATTGTGCTAAACGTTCTTCGCTTTCTTCCAAGGCTTCTAAAATACTTTGTGCAATAGAGGGATAACTGGAAGCAAAATAGCTTTGGGAAGCTGATACCGCCTGTCCTGTTAAACTTTTATCTTGCGCATACTTGCTTGCTGCTTGTTGAATTCCGCGTATCATTTTCTTCACTTCAGCATTACTGCTTCGTAATCCTTGAAGAAAGCCATTGAGTTCTGCAATGTCGATTCGACTCATTGGTTCCACTCCTTTCGCAAGGAGGCTTGTTTGGTCTCTATATCGTGCATTTCTGCTCTAGTAGTCCGCGCTTCTTCTTCCAAATGAACACGTTTTTCCGACAAATCTTTTCGCCATGCCATCGCTTCTTCGTGTTGTTGTTCTTCTAGAAAGCGGTGGAAACCATTCGCTTCCTCCCCTTGCCAACCGCCTCGCAAGAAGTCCAATAATCCTTGTTTCTCCATTTCTAATTGGTGACTATCTTCTTCTAACCATTCTTGTTCCACTTGTTTGCGCTTAGTCTGCCTCAGATTATCTTGTAAAACATCCTGCGCTTTTTTCACTTGTTGTAGTTGCTGCTCTAACCGGCTGTGCGTGCTGTCCATCTATCGCATCTCCAGCTGATTTATTTTCTGTCCCATCGCTTGATCTTGTTTCGCATAGGCCATGCCCATTTTCTTTAATCTACCCGCATCTTGCTTTGTCACGGCTTGGAAATCTTCTACCACATCGACCAAATCAATTAATGCAGACCGTAACTGATTGATAGAATTCGCTCGTGAGTATGCCATATTTCCACCTTTTAACGGCAAATAGCTTCCCGCGCTTTTGCTGTCTAAGTTCGAGGCGTGTTTTTGGAACATTGCTTCGTTGACTTTTATCTCTCTCATCTTGGTGATTCCTCTCTATGTCTAATTTTCCACCCTTCCATTATAGCACCAGCAACGATTCCATTTTGTGAGCGTTTTGTGAACCTCTGTGTATAAATATAGCCAACTACAGAACAAATTAGTGCATTTTTTGACTTTACCTTTGTAAACAACATCTCAACTACAAAAAAACAGTTATTCTCTACTTTATTAAGCAGAAAATAACTGTTTTTAGCTTATAATTCTAACCCAGCAATCACATTCTTAGCATCTGTCATCATTTCTTCGATAACATCTTTACAAGGTTTGATTTCTGTAATTAAGCCAGCGATTTGACCGGCCATGACGGAGCCGTTGTCTGTGTCGCCTTCTTGTACTGCTTTTCGTAAAGAACCTAAAGTTAGCTCTTCTAACGTGTCGCGATCGGCGTTTTCTTCTTCTAAACGGATGTATTCTTTGATCATTTTGTTTTTAATCGAGCGGACTGGTGCGCCAGCTTTTCTTCCGGTAACCATTGTGTCGCGGTCGGAAGCTTTAATCACGGCTGCTTTAAAGTCCGGGTGTACTGGACATTCATCGGTTGCTAGGAAGCGTGTACCGATTTGGACACCTTTTGCACCTAGAGCTAGCGCTGCGACGATTCCGCGACCATCTGCAATTCCACCTGCGCCAATGACTGGGATAGTAACGGCATCCACGATTTGAGGTAAAAGCGCCATTGTTGTTGTTTCGCCGACGTGTCCGCCTGCTTCTGTTCCTTCTGCGATAACTGCATCTGCGCCCATTTTTTCCATACGCTTAGCAATCATCACGGACGGGACAACGGGAATCACAATAATTCCAGCTTCTTTCCAAATTGGCATGAACGTTTTTGGCGTTCCCGCTCCGGTCGTAACGATTCTCACTTTTTCTTCAATAATTACTTCGGTTAATTCGGCAATATTGGTCATCATTAGCATTAAGTTGACGCCAAATGGTTTATCTGTCAGCGCTTTTGTTTTTTGGATTTCTTCGCGTAGCGTGTCGGCAGTCATTCCGCCAGAAGCGATAATTCCTAAACCGCCTGCATTAGACACAGCAGCTACAAGTGGAGCTTTGGCAATTTGAGCCATTGCACCTTGGATAATCGGATATTTAATATTTAATAAGTTCGTAATGGACATCTTTTTCCTCCTGCGTTCTTGTTTGTTTTATCACAATTTAGTATATCAAAAAACAGCCCTATAAACTAGAGCTGTTTTTCGCCATTAATTAGACTCTTCAGCATCCACTGCTAGTAAGACACAGCCAGTTATCCCAGCATCATCTTCTAGTTTTGGAGGAACGATATATTCATCTAGATCTGGTAGCTGTACATAATTATTAACGAGCGCTTTTAATTTTTGACGGACAAGTGGGAAAAGTTGGCGTTGTTTCATGACGCCTCCACCTAACACGATTCTTTCTGGGGATAAGATAAGTGTATAATTCATTAAAGCTTGAGCGATATAATGCGCTTCTAAATTCCACACCTCTTCATTATCCGCAAGTTCTGCTGCTTTTTGACCCCAACGTTTTTCAATTGCTCCACCTGCTGCGAGACCTTCTAAACAGTCGCTATGACTCGGGCAGCTGCCTGTAAAACGATCGCGCTTATGACGGCGCACCATAATATGCCCCATTTCTGGGTGAGAGAAACCTTCTAGAATTTTACCAGAAACAACTGCTCCACCGCCGATTCCTGTTCCGATCGTTAAATAAATACAACTATCCAAACCTGCTGCCGCGCCTAAACTTACCTCTCCTAAAGCGGCTGCATTAACATCCGTCGTAAAACCAATAGGTACATTAAATTCTTTTTTCATTGCACCAACGATATCATAATTGCGCCATGCAAGTTTTGGTGTTTGCGTGATATAACCGTATGTAGCACTTGATTTTCGAATATCAATCGGTCCAAATGAGCCAATCCCAATTGCTTTTAATTCATCCTCATACTGTTTAAAAAATTGAATGACTGCTTTCATTGTTTCTGCTGGCTCCGTTGTTGGGTAGCTCTCGCGTTTAATAATTTTCCCTGACTTTTCTCCGATTGCTACAACAAACTTAGTTCCACCTGCTTCAATTGCTCCATAAACCATTCAAAAAAACTTCCCTTCTCGTAAGTTTTATAACGCTTTCATTTTACAATAGTTTTCTGGAAAAAGAAACTTATTTTCTAAAAACTTATCATTTTAATTCAAAATGCCTAATTTAACAGATATTTTAACGCAAAATTTTACTTCTTAAAAATCCACTTCACAAGTCGCGCATATTCATCAAAAAATGGAGGGATTTCGGATGGATTCAACCCGTATTCCATATTATTTTTGATGCCTTGGTTGTACCATTTTTGCAGATCATAGCCGCGTTTAAAATAGCTCCAGACAGACTTTCCTTCTGAGCTTAAGGCATATTTGACGGAGGTTAAATTGTCTAGCTTATCCGCCACGATTAACGCTTTTTCTTCTAAATTTCCGGTACGGACTTGTTCAATTGTGTGTGCTTTTCGCTCTTCCCAGGATAAGGTTTTATTTTCTGTATGAGACGCTACTAAATCGGCTACTTCAGCGCCAAATGTTCCGCGAATATCCGCATCGGTGATCTCCGTATCCTCAACGGCATCATGCAGTAATCCCGCGACAACAACTTCTTCACGAAAACCAGCACGGCGCAAAATTCTCGCTACGTTCAAAGGGTGCGAAAAATAAGGCTCGCCAGTAATTTTGCGAACTTGGCCACTATGCGCTTCGATCATCATCTGTCTCGCTTTTTCATACATAAAAAGAAGCCTCCACTCAGAATCTATGTCTATACTATACAAGATTCGAGCGAGGCTTTCTAGTTTTTTAATTGTAAAAAGTAATTTCACGACCGTTTAAATCTTGTACTGGTCGACTTGTGTTACCAATTGCTTTTTCAAATTCAGTGAAATCTTCTTGACCAAGTGTCTTCGCATTTTTCAACACGATCCAAGTCACGCCTTCCACGGTTGGTGGTGTTGTCCGTGAACCTTGGTACGTATAGAAAACACGCTCTTCTGGCATAAATTCATTTACATCCAAAGTGATTTCCCGTTCTGTTTCAAAATCAGCAAATACTTCTGGGAAATAGGTTGGTAAATCTTTGAATTCGACATTATTTGTATTATCAATTTCCATCCAAGCACTCATTACAAGTGTTGTGCCGTCTGGTTTTTCGTGAACAAAATGCCATTCAATCGGATATACATAACCGTCAAGCAAATGCTCCGCCGGAATATGTGCATGGAACGATACAAGTGGATAATACTCGCCATTAAAGCGTAACCCTTGTTCTTTGTCATGCGGAAAAACATGTACCGATTGTTCAATTCTTCTAATCGTATAGTCTGTTTCTTTATAGTAAAACTTCATTGTTGATGGTTTTAATTTCACAACGTCAGCTTGTTCGATATCTACTGGCGATTGTGCCTTTCCAGTATGTGCGATTTCAAAGTCAGAGCAGATATGCCCCCACATTTCTGGCCCAGTCTTCTCATCGTAACCCCATAACACTTTCTCCTTAGTCATAACCATTTCTCCTTTTCGAAAAAAATTGCGTAACATTATTTTAGCGGATAGCTGATCTATTCCACAAGTAATTTGCTTAATGTTCGTGTTTTGACTTTGGTGTGAACTTGCGTGAAGATACTGGTGGCTTTATTTTCGATACATCTTAAACTCCAAAAATAATTCATTATAATACGACAGCATTCGTTTACCGAGGTTATCATATACTTCTAAATTATTTAGTTCGTCCATATCCGGATAAAAACGTTCGTCACTCGAAATTTCTTTTGGTAATAGTTTGACGGCTTTTTCATTTGGTGTTGCATAGCCGACATATTCAGCGTTAATTGCGGCATTTTCTGGTTTTAGCATGAAATTAATAAATTTATGCGCACCATCGACATTTTTCGCCGTTTTTGGAATGACCATGTTATCGAACCATAAATTGGAGCCGTCTTTTGGAATTACGTATTCTAAATCTTCATTTTCACTGAGCATTTCCGCCGCTTCTCCGGAGAAAGTAACCGCGACACCCGCCTCATTGTCCGCCATAAGAAGTTTAATCTCATCGCCAACAATTGCTTTTACATTCGGTGTCATCGTTTCTAGCTTGTCTCTGGCAGCTTGTAGGTGTGCTTTATTCGTATCGTTCAGTGAGTAACCGAGACTATTCAGCCCAAGCCCCATCACTTCACGGGCCCCATCAATCAGCAAAATTTGGTTTTTCAATTCGGGATCAAATAGCGCATTCCACGTATCGAAATTTTTGTCCGGGAACATTTCTTTATTATAAATAATGCCAAGCGTTCCCCAGAAATAAGGCATCGAATATTTATTATCGTCATCAAACGACAAATCCATAAAACGCGGATCAAGGTATTTTTCATTTGGTAATTTGGAATGATCAAGTGGAATCAGCAAATTTTCTTCTTTCATTTTACTAATCGCGTAATCACTTGGCACCGCAATATCAAAAGTTGTTCCACCTTGCTCGATTTTCGTCATCATCGCTTCGTTAGAATCAAATGTTTGGTAAATGACTTTGATACCTGTTTCCTTTTCAAACTTAGTAATAAGCGAAGGATCAATGTAATCCCCCCAGTTATAAATTGTCAGTGTATTGCTCCCAGCATAGCCCTCCGAACGGTTCATCGTTGTTGCAAGTAGCATCATTAGGAGTGCGACGACAATGACTGGTACAAAAATTTTCAGCAGTTGCTTCATTCTTTCGTCGCCCCCGTCCGAATATTTTTACTTGTATTACGTTGGTTGATAAAGTAATAACCGATCACGAGAATAATCGTGAAGAGGAAAATCAGTGTCGATAAAGCATTGATAGAAAGCGAGATCCCTTGTCTTGCTCGGGAATAAATTTCTACCGCTAAAGTTGAGAAGCCATTTCCTGTTACAAAGAATGTTACCGCAAAATCATCTAGCGAATAAGTTAATGCCATGAAAAATCCAGCTAAAACACCTGGCATAATATACGGCAAAATAACTTTTGAAAGAACTTGCCACTGGCTTGCACCTAAGTCGCGCGCTGCATCCATTAACGTCGGGCTCATTTCTTGTAATTTCGGCAAAATCATCAATACGACAATCGGAATACTAAAGGCAATATGCGAAACTAGGACGGAAATAAAACCTAATTTCACACCTAAAATTGTGAAGAAAATCAAGAAACTAGCACCGATAATAACATCCGGGCTAACAATCAACACATTATTCAAACTTAAAAGCGAGTTTTTCGCAAAAGGTTTTGGCATAAATTTAATCGCCAGCGCCCCGCAAACGCCGATAATAGTTGCAATCACCGAAGAAAGTAGCGCAATTACAAACGTATTTAAAACAATAATTAGTAGGCGCGTATCTTGGAAAACTTCTTTATAATAGCCAAGCGTAAAGCCACTAAAATTATGCATCGTGCCGCCTTTATTAAACGAGTAAAAAATCAAATAGAAAATCGGCGCATATAAAATCACAAAAACAAGCACTAAATAAATCGTACCCCATTTACTTTTCTTCATTTACGCGCACCTCTTTTCTTTTTCGAACCGGTTAGGAACATAATTAAAATCATCGCAATAATTAAAAATACGCCAATCGTTGAACCCATTCCCCAGTCTTGCGTAACAAGGAAATGTTCTTCAATCGCTGTTCCAAGCGTAATCACACGGTTTCCTGCAATCAGTCGTGTAATCATAAAGAGTGATAACGCTGGAATAAAAACAGCCTGACACCCCGATTTCACACCGTCAGCAGTCAGTGGGAAAATCACCCGTCTAAATGTCGTCAAACTCGATGCGCCTAAATCGCGCGAGGCTTGAATCAACGTTGGATTAATTTCTTCAATTGCATTAAAAATTGGTAATATCATAAATGGAATAAAAATATAGGTTGATACAAATAAGAAACTAAAATCTGTAAATAAAATCTGTTTCGAGCCAATTCCAAGTATTTCTAAAAATTGATTCGCCGCGCCGTATGTCCCAAAAATCCCAATAAAGGCATACGCTTTAAGCAGCAAATTAATCCAAGTCGGTAAAATGATGAGTAATAACCACAATTGTTTATGCTTTAATTTTGTTAAAAGATACGCCGTTGGATAAGAAATCAGCAAGGTAAAAACTGTAATTAAAAACGCGTACCAGAATGAACTAGCCGTCATTTTTAAATATACAGGTGTAAAAAAGTGAATATAATTATCTACCGTAAAATTGCCGTCCACATCAAAAAAAGAATAATACACAATCAATAAAATCGGTGCAACAACAAAAAGTAAGATCCAAAGAACATAAGGAACAAGATAAACTGTACGGGTGCGTCTATTCATTACTGCACCTCATCGTAGCTATCAAGCCGCTTATCGAATTCTTCCTCCGTTTCCCCAAGACGCATAACATGAATTGCCTCTGGTTCAAACGCTAAGCCAATCTTATCACCCACACGAACTTTTCTCGTTGTGTGAACAAGCCATTCATTTCCATCAATGTCGATACAACCTACTTCATAATGCACACCACGGAAAAGCATCCAGTCTACGGTTACTTGCAGTTGACCTTTTTCAGCCGAAGTAATCTCTAAATCTTCTGGACGGATAACTACTTCCACGACTTCATTTGGACGGAAACCTTGGTCGACACATTCAAAACGTCTTTCCACAAATTCCACTTCGAAATCTTGTATCATTTTGCCATTAACAATGTTCGATTCGCCGATAAAATCTGCGACAAATTTATTAATTGGCTCGTCGTAAATATCAATTGGCGTCCCGCTTTGTTGAATTTCGCCTTTATTTAACACAAAAATCTCATCACTCATCGCAAGTGCTTCTTCTTGGTCATGCGTGACAAAAATAAACGTAATCCCAAGACGTTTTTGTAAATCGCGCAATTCATATTGCATTTCTGTACGTAGTTTTAAATCAAGTGCGGATAGTGGTTCATCCAGTAAAATAACTTCTGGTTCATTGACAATTGCCCGAGCAATCGCGACACGTTGTCTTTGTCCGCCAGACATTTCGCTAATTTCTCTTTTTTCGTAGCCTTTTAAGTTAACAAAGCGCAGTGCTTCTTTTACTTTTTCGTCAATTGCTTCTTTTTTCAACTTTTTAATGCGTAGTCCAAAAGCGACATTTTCATACACATTTAAATGTGGAAATAAAGCATAATCTTGGAAAACGGTATTTACCGGCCGTTTGTTCGCTGGAATTTGGTTAATTACTTTTTCTCCAAGGAAAATTTGTCCCTCTGAAGCTTCTAAAAATCCAGCAATTAAGCGCAAAATGGTTGTTTTTCCGCAACCAGAGGGGCCGAGCAAAGTATAAAACTTCCCTTTTTCTATTTCAAAGCTGACATTGTCAAGCACTGGTGGATCATTATCAAATTGTTTTGTTACGTTTTCAAAACGAATAATTGTTTCTGTCACAATCATTTACCTCCCTTATAAATATGAATCTGTCGCTACTAAGATGAGTATCGCTTGTTCATTCGATCGATTAATTATTTGATGTTCATCTGCGGCGTGGAAATAAATTGCTTCCCCTTTTTTGGCTACATACTCATTTCGACCAAGCAGCACGGTCACTTCCCCTTTTAATACATAAGCAAAAGTTTCTGAAAGTGATGGTTCGAAGCTTTTAAAACAGCTATTTGCCTCTATTTCAAGCAGTACTGGCTCCATTTCTTTTTCATTCGATTCTGGAACAAGCCACTTTATTCTGTAACCTTTTTCTTCATCTTCAAAGAAAGTATGCTCTAGTTCTCCGTAAATTACTTTTTGATTGTGTTCTTCCTCATCAAAGAAATCTTTCGGAGTAGAACCTAACACTTCCAAAATAGCAAATAACGTTTCAATGGAAGGAGAGCTTAAATCTCGCTCTAGTTGAGAAATATATCCCTTCGTCAAATCCGTTCGTTCGCCTAATTCTTCTTGTGTCAAATTCTTACTGAGCCTAAGATTTTTTATGCGTTTGCCAATATCCATGTTAATGTCCTTTCTTTCAAGTTTAGTGATAGTAAACATCAAGTCATAGAAGTTTACTAATATTAAACACAAAGTTTACTTACAGCAAGCTACATTATACAACAAAGCTTCCACATGAACAATAGTTTTTTTGATTTTTCCTAAGATAGACAACGTTTGTTTTTAGTGCTAAAATTTGGTTATAAATTCAACATAGGCGGACAAGCATCCATGCAAAAATATCGCTTTTCAAAATTCAATATCAATGTAGGTAGTGTGACACTTTTTGCTATAGTTAGCTTTTTTCTGTTTTATCATTTATCATTGCCATTATACTTTCCATATTATGGCAATTTTATGCTATTCTTTTAGCATTAGTCACCGTTTGCTTTTTTAATTTCAAGAAATTTTTCCCAGGAGAAGTGACTGTTAGTGAGGAAGCTTTCTGCTATAAAGAAAAAGCCTATCCCTATAGCAAATACATTATCGAATGTGATGCAAAATTAATTCACTTTAGGGGCTCTGGTGCGAGAGCAATGCCTTATTAACGAATGGTTATTATCAATAAAGACACATCCTCGGTGGTACACAAATATGAAAAACTATCCTTTCTTCAAATATAATATGAATATCAAAACTTTTTTACGTTTATCGTTGCCTTAGCTATCTTGGGCCTTGGTCTCTACTTATTTATTACTTATGAGGCCCTGCTAGTTTGGCAATTTTTGCTTATATATGCCGTTTGTATTATTTCAACTATTAACATCTTCTCCACTTATGTTAATGGTACTGTCTCGATTAATAATTGCGCGCTATTTTACAAAAGAGGATTTTCGGATAAAAAATATCCTTTTAGTCAATATATGCTGGAATGTGATACTCTGTTGCACGGTCGGACCATTTCTTTTCTTCCCTATTACACTATCAATATTCTTAACTTAGAAACAGGGAAAGAAGAAAAAATTAAGCTCCGAAATGCCGCCATTGTTCACAAAAATGGCAGAAAGAACTTCCATTTGGAAATAGAAAGTCTTGCTGAACAATTAAAAAAAATACAAGCTTAAATAGAAAGCCCCAAGAACATTGTTTTGTTCTTGGGGCTTTTCTTATTCTAAAAAGTCATCATATAAATACGTTTCAATCATATTTAAATTTTGGCGTAAGTCACGGGCCAATTCTCTCGAGATTCCACCTTTTTCAAACATATTCTGAATAATATCACGTTCTAATTGGAAAGCCACCACTTGGACTTCGCGTTTTTTCTGTTCAAATTTTGCTCGTTTCCCTCTTGGACTATGTTCTTTTCGCACGCGTTCTAAGAAAATAGTATGTTCGGTAATTAGTGGTCCAATGATATCGGCATTTTCTTTCGTTAACTGTTCTTTGAGTTTAGAAATTATGAGTATTTCATTATCTTCTCTCAGTTGGCGAATTGCTTGGAATCGTTCGCTGTCTTTAGGGATCCCCTTCTTCACTTTATGCGTTATTCTACCCCATTTTTTCGGGTGAATGACAAGCATTATTAGACGATAAAAGAACATCCATGCTGTTTTTACTTTTGTCCGGAAGCGCTGTTTAATCGCTTGTTCCATCATATTAAGATAGTGTTGGTAACGATAGCTATCTGTAGCAACAATGCGTCCTTCATCGGTCATTTTTTGGGTGTTTTCACGTTCCCACTGGATGATTTCTAATCGTTTCGCACGTTCTCTTTCATCCATGCCTCGATTCGAACTATTATTTTGCTGTAAATCGTAAATTCTTTTGCGATAATCTTCAATTACTTCATCTGTTGCCGCTTTCGTTTCAGGTAGCGTCTGTTCTTTTAATTCTCTAATCACGTTTCTCAAAATTCGAATCCGCGTTGCAATTTCAGCTCGTTCATCTTCCGTTGTCACTTCTTCACTTTTGGCAAGTAACGGTAAAATAAACGTCGCAATCACTAACGTACAAAGAATAACACCGGATGCAATAAAAATAATTAGCGAACGCTGCGGAAATAGTGATCCGTCATCTAAGAAAAACGGAATTGCAAGCGCACTGGCAAGCGTAACTGCCCCGCGAACACCTGAAAGCGATGTGAGGACAACGGGTCTAAATTTAGGTACTTGTGTTTTTTTATTTTGTTTCTGCCTTTGCTTCGCGCCGATGCTCCACGATATGTATACCCACAAAAAGCGCAGTAAAATTAAGGCTGCCGTGATAGACAAAATGTAAGCCATTACTTGTAAATTACTACTTCCAGAATCATTCCAAACTACTTCTGTAATTGCAGGAAGTTGCGTACCTAATAGTAAAAATACTAAGCCATTTAAGACGAAAATGATAACCGACCAAGTGCTTTGTGAAACCACATTTAATTTTACTGACTGAGGATCCATTTTTTTCTGTTCCATCGAGTGCATAATGCCGGCTGCAACAACTGCTAAAATCCCAGAAACATGGATTTCTTCTGCTACTAAGTAAATAATAAAAGGTGTTAAAATTTGGATAAGCATGTGAAATGTAACATCTTCCATCCCAAGACCGCGAACCCATTTTAACAATCGGAATTTTAACCAACTCAAAACGAGCCCAACTAAAATACCACCAATCGCAATGACAAAAAAGCTAATACTCGCATCCATCAAACTAAATACACCGGTCACCATTGCTGCAATCGCGAACTGGAATGCCACTAGTCCTGATGCGTCGTTAATTAATGCCTCACCTTCAAGTAAGTTCATAATCCGTTTTGGTAAATTAATCCGCCCAGAAAGGGAACTAACCGCTACGGCATCCGTTGGCGCAAGAGCTGCTGCTAAGGCAAATGCAGCTGCTAATGGAATCGTTGGAATCATCCAATGAACAAAATACCCAATCACGACAACCGTTGCAAATACAAGTCCAAGCGCTAATACTAAAATCGGCATTCGCATACCCCAAAGAGCTGCTTTATCCGTCTGTCTGCCATCATTAAATAGTAAAGGAGCGATAAACATTACTAGAAAAAGTTCCGGATTTAGTTGCAAATCAAACGTAATCGGCATAATCGCAATTAATACACCAAGACCGATTTGAATGAGCGGTACCGAGACAAAGGGAACAAATCGGTTGAGTAAATTAGAAATAAAGATGGCCACAAGTAATGCTAAAACATATAAAAATATCTCCAATATGTATCGTCCCCTTTCGTTTTTTCTCCTATATTATTATGAAGCAAAATGAACTATCTCGCAAATATAAAACAGCTTTATTTCTTTGCATCCATCCCACTTGCAAAGAAATAAAGCTCCTTATTAGATTAATTTTCTTTTTCTTTTTTATATTGATCAATTTGGTCATTTAAGTTTTTCATTTTTTCGTCTAAATGGGTGATAATTCGTGCGGCGTCTTGTAATTCATTCACTAACTCAATTGGTGCTTCTTGTTGATATTTATAATAAATTTTATGCTCCAAGCTCGCCCAAAAATCCATGGCAACTGTCCGAATTTGGATTTCCACGGTCATTTTCTCGGAACGATTTGTCAGGAATACAGGTACTTCACAAAGTAAATGTAAACTCCGGTAGCCATTAGGTTTGGGATTCGTAACATAGTCTTTTACTCGTTTGATAGTGATATCACTTTGTCCTGCAAGCATTTCATGAATTCTAAAAATATCTGAAACAAAAGAACAAGTAATTCGAATGCCCGCAATATCGTGTACATATTTTAGTGCATTTTCTGGCGTGATATCCACCTTTTTCTTTTCTAATTTTGCCCCGATGCTTTCTAGTGACTTTACACGTGACTTCAAATGTTCCATTGGATTATAATCATGAATAAATTGAAATTCTTCATTCAATATCTTAAGTTTCGTGTTGACTTCTTCTAACGCAAAACGGTGAAGAAGCATAACATTTCGCCAGTTCTTCAGTTCATCAACTGATGGTTGTTCCATGGTGACACTCCTTCCATATGTATAAACTTCCTATTCCATGTTACTACAAAACGGAGATCAGTGTAACTATATGTCTAAAGTTTCACCAGTTTCTCATGAAAATTTCATAAAAAAGCCTAGAATAAGAAATTATTCTAGACTTTTCTTCTATTATTATGAAGTTATGGGGCAACTAATTACTTCATCTGTATTTGTGACCAGCAGTAGATTACGATTGTAATACTGACCATCACTTTTTAGAATCATCGTTTTTTCTGTGTCGTTGTAATCGATAGTTAGCGCTTCTTCTAAAAACATTTCTGTCCATCGCTTAATTAGCACTGGCCCAATGTTTGATTCAATTTCGTCATCTTCCGCTGTTTTTTCATCTACTAGTCGTAATGTGAAAATGCCGCTATTTTCGCAGGAACAGCCTTCTGTATCATAATACAAATGCAGCCGCCCTGCTAAATTCGATCGTAGTGCCGCAAGCCGATTTTTAGCGCTATCAGTAAATGTTATATACATAACTTATCACCTCTAACTCTATTATACACCCACATTTCCACCTTTCCTTCCGTACTGCTCACATACGATTAAATTCACAAATTAGACATTGGGTTTTCGTTCATTTGCGTGGTATGATAGAAATGTATTTACAAAGGGGGAGAAACACGCAGATGACCGCTTATCCACAATTCGATGTTATTTTAAAAGCATTAAATTTGTCTAGTGTAGGAGTAATTATCACGGATCCTGAGCAAAAAGATAATCCAATTATTTTTGTTAACACTGGTTTTGAAAATATTACCGGCTATGCTAAAGAAGAAGCACTTGGCTCCAATTGTCACTTTTTACAAGGAGATGATACTGACAAAGAAGAAGTTGCAAAAATCCGTCATGCTATTAACCAAAAATCAACTGCGAATGTTTTACTAAAAAATTACCGAAAAGATGGCACTTCTTTTATGAATGAACTTACGATTGAACCGATTTACGATGATCATGATCATTTGTATTTTGTTGGTATTCAAAAAGATGTGACAACAGAGCACGACTATCAGCTAGAACTCGAGAAGTCATTAACAGAAATCGAGAAACTTTCTACGCCTATTGTACCGATTAGAGAAAACATTTGTGTATTACCACTAATAGGCTCGCTAACACATGACCGGTTTCAGCATATGTCTGAATATGTAAGTGAATACATGGACCACGGGAAAGAAGATTATTTAATTATGGACCTTTCCGGCCTAGCTGAATTTAATGAAGATGCGGTAATGAATCTTGTGAAGTTCCACGGATTTATGAAATTGACTGGCGTAGAGCTCATCATCACTGGAATATCGCCAAAATTCGCCATGACATTAATTCGTTACGAAGAAAACCTAGCCAGCTTAACTACTTACAGTACAATCAAAGAAGCATTACAATTTTACTAAAAGATATTGCAAAATAGCCCGTTTTCCGTTATTATGGGTAAATAATCAAATATAAACCCTCATCCAAATGGTGAGGTAGAGGTTGCGAGATGCACTAGTAATTTTTTCGAGGTGAAACAAAGACGCCGACGACAAAAAATGAACAGGTTGATCGCCGAAGTGACTATTTTCTCTTTGTTTAGAAATAGTTGTTGGGACAGTTTCCTAAAGGGGCTGGACTGCTATAAGAATTTGTCGAAATTTCTTATAGGTGTGCTATCTGACAAAATGATGTTGGTAAAATACGTAACAGCCAATTTCTTGCAGATTGGCTGTTTTTGCGCACTTCCTCTGATAATAGAAAGGGAGATTTATAGTGAAAAAAGAAACACATGGCGAGATTCGTCGTGACTTGAAAACAAGGCATTTGTCCATGATTGCCATAGGTGGCTCCATTGGGACAGGATTATTTTTAGCGAGTGGTAATGCAATTCATACAGCAGGTCCTGGTGGCGCTTTGGTTGCTTATATTGCGATTGGAATTATGGTCTACTTTTTAATGACTAGTTTAGGTGAAATGGCTACTTACATGCCTGTATCTGGTTCATTTAGTACATATGCTAGTCGGTTTGTTGACCCTGCTTTCGGTTTTGCGCTTGGTTGGAATTATTGGTTTAACTGGGCCATTACACTTGCGGTTGATATTTCCACGGCGGCTATTATTGTTCAATTTTGGCTACCGAACACTCCTGCTTGGCTATGGAGCGCGATTTTCTTAATTTTGATTTTTGGCTTAAATGCGCTTTCGGTAAAAGCTTACGGAGAATCAGAATATTGGTTTTCGATTATTAAAGTGGCCACGGTTATTATTTTCCTTATCGTCGGCGTGCTTACTATTGTCGGAATTCTTGGCGGCGAAGTTATTGGCTTTTCTAACTTTACAGCTGGCGATGCTCCGTTTAAAGGTGGATTTTTTGCCATCTTAGGTACCTTCTTGATTGCTGGATTTTCTTTCCAAGGTACAGAAATGGTTGGTATTGCGGCTGGGGAAAGTGCCACTCCCGAAACCAGCGTGCCAAAAGCGATTAAACAAGTATTCTGGCGGATTTTGTTATTTTATATTTTTGCGATTTTCATTATTGGGATGATTATTCCTTATACTAACCCTAATTTACTTAGTGCCGAGGCAACAGATGTGGCAATTAGTCCATTTACACTTGTATTTGAAAAAGCTGGTCTTGCATTTGCGGCTTCCGTGATGAATGCGGTTATCCTGACTTCTGTTCTATCTGCTGGTAATTCAGGTCTTTACGCTTCCACACGAATGCTTTGGGCGATGGCTCGCGATAAAAAAGCACCTAAATTCTTAGGTAAAGTAAACCGTCGTGGTATTCCGATGGCAGCTTTAATTGTTACGACGATTGTTGGTGCAATGACATTCATTACAACGCTAACAGAAAATGGCACAGTGATTTATACGTGGTTACTTTCTGCCTCTGGTTTAACTGGATTTATCGCTTGGGTCGGCATCGCTATCAGTCATTACCGTTTCCGAAAAGCATTTATCAAACAAGGACATGACTTAAGTGAACTAAAATATAAAGCGAAATTTTTCCCATTTGGGCCTATTTTAGCACTTATTTTATGTATTTTAGTTATTGTCGGTCAAGATTACGCGGCATTTTTGAAACCAGAATTTACGAACCCTGCTTGGTGGCAAAAAATCGGTATCTCTTATATCGGTCTTCCTATTTTTCTAGTTTTCTGGCTATCTTTTAAATTTACAAATAAAACAAAAGTTATTCCACTGGAAGACTGCAAATTTGATCAAAAATAAAAAAACATCTCTTGTTCATTCATTTTTACTTGAATGATACAGGAGATGTTTTTATTTACTCTTTTTCAGTAAGGTTTCGACTTTTTTATTTAGGCGAATTAATTCTTCTATTTCGTTTTCGGTCAAGTTTTCGAATACTTTCATCATGGCTTTATACATAAAAGCGTTTGCAGTAGAGCGTTTCGATAAGTCTTCTCCTTTTTTCGAAAGCTTAAGTGTTAAATCCATGCTGTCATTTGGAATTGTTTTGTTTAATTTCACTACTAAGCCTAGGCTAATTAACCCGTCAACATTAGCTGCAGCCGAACTTCCAGTGATAATTAATCGTTTCGTTAAATCCGCCACTGAAATACCAGGTGTGCTGTAAATCACATTAATCATGGCAAGTTGTTGAATAGTTAATCCTAAACTCGCCGCATTTTGATCGGCATATCCCGCTGAAATTCGCTGGATTGACCAATAAGTTTTTAATAGTTCACTAATATTTTCTGTATCTGTATTAATTCCTACCATCATCCAACCTCCTCTTGTAACCTATTCTACGCACTTTAGCCGAAAAACTCAATCATATTTACGAAAAAAATATATTTATAATACAATTTTATAGTTGCTTATTAAAAGTAAGTATGATATAGTTTACTTATAAACAGTTAAGCAATTGCTTTTCTAAGGCGTAAAAGTATTTATTCTCAGGTTTAATTTCTTAGAATTTAGGCTAGATTATAAGAGAATGCTTTTATAAAAAACATATTTGGAGGAATGAAACAATGACAGTAGAAAAATGGAACGTAGACCCAGCACATAGTTCAATTGAATTTCAAGTAAAACACATGATGGTATCAAAAGTAAAAGGGGCATTTAGTGATTTCACAGCGGATATCGAAATGGATCCAGAAGATTTAACTTCTGCAAAATTAAACTTCTCCGTTGCAGCAGCTTCTGTTGACACTCGTCAAGCGCAGCGTGATGGACATTTGAAAAGCGAAGACTTCTTTAATGTAGAAAAATATCCAAATGTGACTTTCACAGCAACAAAAATTACAGCTGACGGCGATGATGAATACGAAGTGACTGGTGACTTAACGATTCGCGACGTAACCAAACCTCTTACACTAGAAGTAAGCTATGAAGGTACTGGAAAAGATCCAAACACTGGTAACATGGTAGCTGGCTTTGAAGCAAAAGGTAAATTCAACCGTAAAGACTTTGGCCTAAATTACAATGCTGCATTAGAAACTGGCGGCGTACTTATCGGCGACGAAGTGAAATTAAACATCCAAATCGAAGCAAGTAAATAATTACCAAAACTACGAATAGCTAGCCTGTTCGTGGTTTTTTTTGTAGCTTTATTCCCCCTTTTAAGCTAAAATAGTTCTATTGTTTAAAAAAGGGGGCTCACATCACTATGGAAAATAAACAAAATGGACAGCTAAGCGGCATTATCGCTGGTGCTCTCGCTTATGTATTTTGGGGTGTCCTTCCGATTTACTGGAAGCTAGTCACCAATGTCCCACCAATGGAAATTTTGGCCTATAGAATTATATGGTCTTTTATTTTTATGTTATTTTTGATCGTTTGTTTGCGAAAAGCTTCGATGGTTTTTCAAGAAACAAAGGACGTATTGCTTAAACCAAAAACGCTGATTGCGATTATTGCGGCAGCTTTTTTAGTGACAGCGAACTGGTATTTATTCATTTATACGGTGAATAGTGGGCATGTGACCGAAGCAAGTCTTGGTTATTATATCAATCCACTTGTAAACGTACTTCTCGCAACAGTTATCTTAAAAGAACGCTTGAGTCGTGGCGAAATTATTGCTGTTATTTCTGCAACAATTGGTGTTTTAATCCTCACATGGCATCTTGGATCTGTTCCTTGGGCGGCAATCGGTATGGCTGTTACTTTTTCGCTTTATGGACTAATAAAAAAAGTTGTTTCCGTAACTGTTTGGACGGGTTTAACGCTTGAAACAATGATTATTACGCCATTCGCACTGATTTATGTCATCTTTTTCGCAACCAATGGATTAATGCAATACGCGGCAGAAACCAATATTATTTTAGTTGGTGCTGGTGTCGTTACAGCTATCCCGCTACTTCTGTTTGCCACTGCTGCGAAAAAAATCAGCTATACGATGGTTGGCTTCCTGCAATATATTGGACCAACATTAATGCTTGCACTCGGCGTATTACTATTTAAAGAAAGTTTCGATCATATCCAATTGTTTGCATTCATGTTCATTTGGTTAGCACTTATTATTTTCACGGTTTCTCACATTTATTCCGCAGCCAAAATTAAACAATTAGCAAACGCCACAAAAAAATAAATGTTTTCTAGTCCCCTCTTTCGGGAATAATTCTTCTATCAAACGAGAATCTATTCCATAAAAATGAATAGGGGGCTTTTTTCATGAAAATTGGTATTATTGGTGCTACGGGCCGAGCTGGTTCGAGAATTTTAGAAGAAGCAAAAAATCGTGGTCACGAAGTAACAGCCATTGTTAGAAACGCCGGAAAAATCACGCAAACACACAAAGATATTAATATTTTGCAAAAAGATATTTTTGATTTAACCCTTTCAGATTTAGCCGACCAAAATGTCGTTGTTGATGCTTATGGCGTTAGTCCAGACGAAGCAGAAAAACATGTCACTTCCCTTAATCACTTGATTTCTGTTTTAAATGGAACTGTGTCTCCGCGCTTACTTGTCGTTGGTGGAGCAGCTAGTCTTCAAATTGATGAAGACGGAAACACTCTTTTAGAGTCCAAAGGCCTTCGGGAAGCGCCTTACTATCCAACTGCACGTGCGCAAGCAAAACAATTAGAGCATTTAAAATCACATCAAGCAGAATTCAGTTGGACGTACATTAGCCCTTCTGCTATGTTTGAGCCCGGTGAACGCACTGGAGACTATCAAATAGGAAAAGATCATCTCCTGTTTGGTAGCGATGGCAATAGTTTTATCAGTATGGAAGACTATGCGATTGCTGTTTTAGATGAAATTGAACGACCTAATCACTTAAATGAACGCTTTACAGTAGCCGGAAAATAGACTTAAAGTCGAAGGATCACTCTGATCCTTCGACTTTTTTGTACGAAATAAAACTCCCAATTGGCGAAAACTTCCTGTATACTATTGCTATATGAAAAAAAGGGAGGAAGAAAATGGTTCTACTTGGTGCGCTAGTAAACGGGCTTGGGATTTTGATTGGCTCTGTTATTGGCATGAAATTACATAATATCCCTGAACGTATGAAAGACACAGTCATGAAAGGGATGGGGTTATCCGTTATCGTCCTTGGCATTCAAATGGCATTTAAAACGAGCAACTCGCTTATTGTCATTTTAAGTATTTGTTTTGGAGCCGTTATTGGGGAATGGCTTAATATAGATTATCACCTGAATCAGCTTGGGCACTGGATTGAACGGAAAGTCGGTGCCAAAGGAAAAAGTAATGTTTCAAAAGGCTTTGTAACAGCTACCCTTATTTTTGTGATTGGTGCGATGGGAATTATCGGTGCGCTTGATAGTGGCATTCGCGGAAATCATGATGTGCTTTATACGAAATCAGTAATGGATGGGTTTATCGCCCTTCTTCTTAGTACGACACTTGGTTGGGGTGTTATGCTCTCTGCGATTCCAGTGTTCCTTTTTGAAGGTATTATCGCATTATTCGCAACCCAGATTAATCAATTCGTTCCAGCAGACCTGATGGCGCTAATTATAAAAGAATTAACGGCTACAGGTGGAATTATGATTTTGGCGATTGGACTCAACTTACTTGGTTTAACAAAGATTCGGGTCGCGAATCTGGTTCCGGGGATTTTGGTCGTTGCGCTGATTGTTACTGGACTTTACTATTTTTAAAAGAAAAAAACAGAGATTGCTCTTCTCTGTTTTTTTAATTTCGTTTAAATGGCGCTTTTACATCTGAACTTATTAATTCTGTATATGTTTGTGGTTTTCGGTAGGCATTTCCCCACGTTTCATTTTCCCGGTAATTTCGAATCTCGTCTAAATTAAATTCAGCAATAAAAACACCTTCTGAAACGTCATCTGTTTCCATAATCGTATTATCGCGGTAATCCCCATTTTCATCAAAAACAATCGGGGAAAAAGCAGTGGATTTGCCCCATTTTTCGCCAGGATAGTTTGCCATCGCTACGCCAACCATGTTTTCAAAAGCACGAGAATTTAGTTGATTAAGTCTGGCTGGATTCATACCACAAGCATTTGGAAAGAGGATAATTTCTGCACCTTTTAACATGAGAACTCTGGCGCTTTCTGGAAACTCGCGATCATAGCAAATCATGACCCCCAGCTTAATACCATCAAACTCACAAACTTTAAATTCCTCGCCACTTTGTAGTAATATTTCTAAAGAAAAATCACACGTATGGACTTTGGCATAGTCTAAAATTATTTCTCCTTTACGGTCAATAATAATAGCAGCATTTTGTGTTTTTTGTTCCGTTTTAGACAAATACGTAGCGCAAATGCCAATCTGTAGCTCTTTGGCAAGTTCTTTCAGTGTCAAAACATAAGCACTGTCTGCTTCGATTGCTTCATTTAACCACTTGAATCGTTCTGCCCCAAACCCAGTAGCTAGTGGATGATTAAAAGCATCTTCAAAAGGTGGCGCATAACCGTTTGACCACATTTCTGGGAAAAGTACTAAATCTGCCCCTTTTTTATGTGCTTCTCTTATATATTTAATGGCTAATTTTAAATTGGCTTCCTTATTATTTGGTACTGCTTTTTGTTGGATTAATGCGATTTTTATAGTAGTCATATAGCGCCTCCCATTAGTAAATCTTCATGTTATTATAACATTTATTCTTGGAAACAAAAAAACACCAACAACCCGAAAGTTGCTGGTGTCTATTCATATAAAAACTTACATACCACCCATAAAGAATGCTGTTGTTAGTGCTTGCATGAATGCCATATCGTTTTCCATTTTCCATAAAGAATCGTCATCTGGATCTACTTTCAATTTAAGTGTAACTGTTTTAGCTTCTGATACTGCATCTGCATTTTGAACAGCTTTCGTATAGATTTCCATTGTTTTTTCAGCCATTTTTTGATCATCTGTTGCAAGAGATGGGTCAGCTGTTGCCGCTTTTGTTAATTCTTCTACTAATTCTGTTTGAACGCCTTTCATATCAAGCCCTTTAACAGCGAATTGAATTTCTGGACTTTCTTTGTCGTCATTTGTTACTTTAGTAGTATACGAAGTTTTTTCGTTTACTTGTTTGCGAAGTGCATCATAAAACTCATCCACTTGTTTGTCTAAGTTTACATCACTAGAAAAACTTGCTGTAAATGTATTGATAAAGCTTTCTTTAAAACTAGTTTCAAATTCTTTTTCGAATTTAGAACCATCTTCACCATATACATCTTTTACTTTATCCGTATCTTTATTGTAAACTACGGCATTAACAGTGATTTCTCCTGCTTTTTTTGGTTCTACCCTTGATGCGCCGCCACATGCACTTAATACAAGTACCATTGCAAGCATAAGAACCATACTAAATAACCCTTTTTTCATTAGTAAATCTCCCTTTCTTATTTGAATTCCATTTCATTGTACAGAACGAGAGCTAAAATGCCAACTATTTTACAAAAAGTGTCATAATATGTACATAATTTCAAATAAATCGAGGTGAAAGACTTGAATAAAAAGACAAATGCGTGTCGGATTTTAGATAAACAGAAGATAAAATATGATTTGCATGAGTATGCTTGGAGTGAAGAGGCCTTGGATGCGCTTCACGTTGCGGAAGAAACAGGGAATAATCCCGCACAAATTTTTAAAACCTTAGTCCTGACTGGTGACAAAACAGGAAATATCGTTGCTTGCATACCTGCCGATAAGACTTTGCATTTAAAACATTTGGCAAAGATTAGCGGTAATAAAAAATGTGAATTAATTGCGGTGGATACGCTAGAAAAGCTGACTGGCTATATTCGCGGTGGATGTTCGCCGATTGGAATGAAAAAATTATTTCCAACATTTATTGATAACAGTGCTGAATCGCTTGATACCATACTGATTTCGGCTGGAAAAAGAGGACTACAAATCGAACTAGCCCCTACTGATTTGAAAGAAGTAGTACGTGCTGAGTTTGCGCTGATTACGGAAGAATAAAGTTTAAACAAGGGAGTTTTATTATTATGGATATATCTGTTTATGTTGCAAGTGCATTTAGTAAAAATAATAAAGGGGGAAATAAAGCTGGTGTCGTATTAAACGAACCAACACTCGCCACCGCTCAAAAAATGGCCATCGCAAAACAACTAGGCTATGCGGAAACTGCCTTCCTAACTGAATCTAACTGCGCTGATTTTAAATTAGAATATTTTACCCCGAAAGAAGAAGTTGCTTTATGCGGTCATGCGACAATCGGCACTTTCGCAATTTTGAAGCATGTAAATAAAATTCATAAGAACCGGTATACAATTGAGACAAATAGCGGTGTCCTTACGATTACAATAAAAGATGGTACTATCTTCATGGAACAAAATCAACCAACTTTTTATGATATCATTCCGCCTGCTAATTTAACTGGTTGTTTTGATTTAAACTTACTAAGTGCTAATTATCCAATTCAAATTGTGTCTACGGGTTTAAAAGATATATTAATTCCAATTAAAAGTGAAGCCGATTTATATGCCCTAAAGCCAAATTTTGAAAAGGTTAAAGAGGTCAGCAAGCAGTATGAAGTTGTTGGAATGCATCTATATACTTTTAGCGATGACCGAATTATTTGCCGGAATTTCGCTCCACTATTTGATATTAATGAAGAAGCTGCGACTGGGACCTCTAATGGTGCTTTAGCTTGTTATCTTTATAAAAATCAATACTTGCAAAAAGAACTTTATGTATTTGAACAAGGACACTCGCTACATTCTCCTTCCGAAATTTTAGTTAAATTAGGTGTAGATGCTAATAAGGAAATAGCCCGTGTATATGTAGGTGGTAATGGGTATTATAGTGAAACTAAATACTTGAGTATTGAATAGAAAAAATCCGCCCCTTGTATGGGGCGGATTTTTTCTATTCATTATCCGTTTGAACATGTTCGCTACTAGATGCAACATGTTTCACTTTCTGAGCTATCGCGCCAACTGGGTCTGCGTCCCGCGCTTGTTTCACTTTGTTTCCAATCATTTCGACTGGAGCGCTCTCTCTTACTTGTTTTGCTTTACCAAGGATTTTTTCTCTTGGGTTGAATCGTGTGTTTGTTTCTTTCTCTGTGATTACTTCTGCCGTTTCTAGTTGTTTTCTAGCGATGGAAAGCATTAATTTGATTCGATTTAGTTGGTTCACAGAGCTTGATCCAGCATCGTAGTCAATCGACATGATATTAGCTTCTGGATACATTTTTTTGAGTCCTTTAATCATGCCTCGACCGGTAATATGGTTCGGCAAGCAAGCAAACGGTTGTAAACACGCGATATTTGGTACGTTACTATCGAGTAATTCAAACATTTCTCCTGTTAAGAACCAGCCTTCACCCATTTTATTTCCGAGTGATAGTAATTGACTCGCTTTTTCAGCGATAGATTCGATACTTGCTGGTGCTTCAAAGCGTTCACTTTTCTTCAGCGCATCAGTTACTGGTTTGCGGAATTGATTAATGAGTGGAATCGCAACGCTTTGTTTCGCGAATGATTTAACTTTGGAACGACCAAATGTATTGGCAGCAAAGTGATCATCATAACAACAATATAAAATGAAATCTGTTAAATCGGGAACAACCGCTTCTCCGCCCTCGTCTTCAATAACATCAACAATATTGTTATTAGCACCCGGATGGAATTTCACGAGAATTTCTCCAACGACACCAACTCTCGGTTTCACTTCATTTGTTATTGGTAAGTTGTCAAAGGCGCGAACCATTTCATTTGCTAATTTTTTATATGCTCCAAAAGAATAATTTTTCATTAGCTCGCGTCCTGCATCGAGATAATGACGGAACATTTTATTGGCGCTTCCTGGTTCTACTTCATATGGTCTAGTACGGTAAAGCATTCGGTCGAGCGCATCTCCTAAGCTAATTCCAGCTAGGAAACGAACAAGAACTTTTGGCGTCATTTTAAATCCTGGTTGTTTTTCTAAACCGTTGGCATTAAGCGAAATAACTGGGATATGGTCAAGACCAGCTTCTCCGAGTGCTTTTTTCAGCATCGAGATATAATTGGTAGCCCGACACCCACCACCTGTTTGCGTCATCAATACAGCCAAATTATTTACATCATAATCGCCGTGTTTCAGTGCATCCATCATTTGTCCAATCGTTAAAATTGCTGGATAACAAGCATCGTTATTGACGTAACGTAAGCCCTCATCCACTGCGCGTGGTGTAACTGCTGGTAATACTTCCAAGTTATAACCGCCCACTTTACAAGCAGCTTCCAACATTTCAAAATGGGTTGGAGCTAGCTGTGGCGCTAAGATAGTATACGTTTTCTTCATTTCCTTCGTGAATAATGGACGTTCTTTTGGTTTTGCCATAATGCCTGGTTTCACGTTGTTTTTTTCACGTTCTTCCATGGCTGCTTTTAAGGAACGAACGCGAATACGTGCGGCACCAAGGTTGTTGATTTCATCGATTTTTAGTAATGTGTATACTTTGTTATGCCCTTCAATGATTTCTTGGCACATATCCGTTGTAATCGCATCAAGTCCACAACCAAAAGAGGTCAATTGCACAAATTCTAAATCTTCACTTTTAGCAGTAAAGCTGGCTGCACGATAAAGTCTTGCGTGATATTTCCACTGGTTTTCAACACGAAGTTTATGGTCAATTTCTCCGAGATGAGAAATCGAATCTTCGGTCAGAACCGCCATGCCGTTCATCGTAATAAGTTCTGGAATTCCGTGGTTTACTTCTGGATCAATATGGTACGGATGCCCTGCAAGAACAATCCCTTTGATTTTGTTTTTCTTAATGTAAGTAAGTGCCGCTTCGCCTTCTGCTTGAATGTCTTTGCGGCAAAGTTCTGCTTCCTCTAGCCCTGCTTGGACTGCTTTTTCCATATCTGCAGCTGGAACTTCTGGGAAAGCGAGGCTCATTTGTTCGATTAATGCTTTTTCATTATCTAAAGTTAAAAACGGACTAATCATTGGAATATTTTTCTCTTCTAAAGCATCCACATTGACACGAATAACTTCTGGGTAACCAGCCACAACAGGACAGTTAAAGTTATTCGTTGCTTCACCGAACTCCGGTTTTTCGTAAACGACAGATGGATAGAAAATGCGGTCTGCTTTTTTCTTGATTAAATCCATAATATGACCATGGGTTAGTTTGGCTGGGAAACAAACTGCTTCAGAGGCAATCGTTTCGATACCTTTGTCATATAGGTTTTTGGATGATTTAGATGATAAAACCACTCGGAAACCTAAGTTAGTTAAAATCGTATGCCACAATGGATAGTTTTCAAAAACATTCAGCGCGCGCGGGATACCAATGGTTCCTCTAGTTGCTTCTGATTTTTTCAATGATTTGTAATCAAAGGTACGTTTTAATTTATACGCATATAAGTTGGGCAGTAAATTACGCTTCGTTTCGACACGTTCTCCGCGTTCACAACGGTTCCCACTAACAAACATTCGGTCATCGCCAAATCTTGTCACTGTCAGCTGACACGTATTACTACAAAGGTTACAGCGCGACTGGGAAGTTTCCGCGCTAAATTCACGCAATTTTTCCAGTACGAGCATTTCCGTTACTTCCCCAGTTTCATAATGTTCGCGGGCAATTAGGGCAGCACCGTATGCGCCCATCATTCCGGCGATATCTGGTCGAACTACTTCACGCCCTGTTAATAGTTCAAAAGCACGCAAGACTGATTCGTTGTAAAAAGTTCCGCCTTGAACGATTACTTTTTCGCCAATGTCTTTTGGGCTGCGGAGTTTGATTACTTTTTGCAACGCGTTTTTTACGACTGAATAAGCAAGACCCGCAGATAAATCTTCCATGCTCACGCCTTCTTTTTGTACTTGTTTCACTTTAGAATTCATGAAAACGGTACAGCGAGAACCTAGGTCCACAGGGGCTTTTGCTTCAAGCGCCCGAGCCGCAAACTCTTCGATGGATAAATTAAGTGTTTGCGCAAATGTTTCAAGAAACGAGCCACACCCGGCCGAGCAAGCTTCATTAAGCATCAAACTATCCAGTGCGCCTTTTTTGATTTTCATACATTTCATATCTTGTCCGCCAATGTCTAAAATGAAATCAACGTCAGGTAAAAATTCGCGAGCTGCACGATAATGAGCCACTGTTTCAATTTCGCCAACATCAATTTTTAGCGCGGCTTTAATAAGCGACTCGCCGTAGCCTGTAATTCCAGACTGCGCAACTCGAACTTTTTCCGGTAAAATTTCATATAAATCACTCGTTGCGTCAATAACTGATTGAAGCGGATTCCCATTATTACTAGAATAAAACGAGTAAAGAATTTCATTGGTTTGGCTCATTAAGATTAATTTGGTCGTGGTTGATCCTGCATCAATGCCTAAATAAGCATCCCCTTCATAATCTTCCAGTTTTGCTCGTTTGGCTTTCATTTGATTATGACGCGCACGAAATTCTTCCAAGTCCTCTTGCTTTTCGAAAAGTGCTGGTAAAATGACCGTATCCGTTGCCATCGTCGTCATATCCATATTGGAAAGGCGATGAATCATATCATCTACTTTTAAAGGTACATCATTTAATCCAGTAAAAGCTGTTCCAAGTGCAATAAAATATTCCGCGTTTTGAGGCGCAATAATATCACTATCTTTCATCTTCAATGTTTCTGTAAAACGATAACGTAACTGATCAAGGAAAGTAAGTGGTCCTCCAAGAAACGCAACTTTCCCGCGGATTGGACGTCCACAAGCAAGCCCACTAATCGTTTGTGTCACGACACTTTGGAAAATCGAAGCGGCAATATCTTCTTTTCTCGCGCCTTCATTAAGTAAAGGTTGCACATCGGTTTTGGCGAATACGCCACATCTGGAAGCAATCGGATAAATCGTATTCGCATTTTGCGCCAGTTCGTTTAAACCTGTTGGATCTGTTTGAAGTAGTGTCGCGATTTGGTCAATAAAAGCACCAGTTCCACCCGCACAGGCATTATTCATTCTTTGTTCAATTCCACCGCTGAAATAAATAATCTTCGCATCTTCCCCGCCCAGCTCGATTACTACATCTGTCTCTGGAATTACTTGCTCTACTGCTTCTGTACAAGCAATTACTTCCTGCACAAAAGGTACATTCAAGAATTTAGAAATCGCTAATCCAGATGATCCCGTAATTTTGAATGTCATTTCTGTCATGCCACATTTTTTTTGCATGTCTTGCATAATTTCTAATGTTACTTTTTTAATGTCTGAATAATGTCTTCTGTAGGTTTGAAATAAAATATCCCCCTGGTCATTAAGTGCTACAGCCTTTGCTGTTGTTGATCCCACATCTAATCCTGCATGAATCATTTTCTCATCCCTTTCATTACGCACTACTTAATATGTATGTAAATTCACATATTATTCGCCATTTGTACGTTGCTTCACATAAAAAGTTATCTCTAAAAATGAGTGAGTACTCACTCGATATGCGTGAGCGCGACAAAATGCTCTAAACACCTCTCATTCTACACGATTTTTTTTATTTGTAAAGAATTTCGCGGACCATTTTCATGCACCAAAAAAGCAAGCATTCCCTAAAATAGCTTCCTTTAGCGAATACTTGCTCGGTTGTTAATTATGTCTAATTTTTGTCTTTCGGTTGGATGCTTTTAAAATTTGATAAGCGATACCTAAAATCAAGAACCATACTGGTGTAACGAAAAGCGCAATTCTTGTATCAGCTGCAAAACCGAGAATAACTAGTAATCCTCCGAAGAAAATTAAGCTAACCCAGTTCATTAAAGGCGATAAAGGCATTTTGAACTTACTTTTTTCTGCGATTTCTGGATGTTTATGACGAAAGCGTAAATGCGCCACTAAAATAATACCCCAAACCCAGATAAAGCAAATCGTTGCGATACTTGTTACTAAAATAAAGACTTGCTCCGGTAAGAAATAATTTAAAAATACACCAATAAGTAAACATGCTGTAGAAGTAATTAACGCTGTTGCTGGAACCCCGTTAGAGCTCAAATGATGCATTTTTTTCGGTGCTTTTCCTTCTGCTGAAAGAGTGTAAAGCATCCGGCTTGTACTAAAAATCCCACTATTACAGGAAGACATAGCAGCCGTTAACACCACAAAGTTAATAATACCGGCAGCTGCAGGAATCCCAATCATCGTAAAGACGCTTACGAATGGACTTGTATTTGGGTCAATATTGCTCCACGGATAAATAGACATTAATACGAGTAACGCACCAATATAAAAGATTAAAATCCGAATCGGAATATTATTAATGGCTTTTGGAAGTGTACGCTCTGGATCATCTGCTTCTCCAGCGGTAACGCCAACAAGCTCAATTCCGACAAAAGAAAATGTCGCCATTTGGAATGCTAGTAAGAAACCGGCAATTCCATTTGGGAAAAAGCCGCCATAATCTACTAAATTAGAAAATGAAGCTGTACTTGTACCATGTTTGTAACCAATAAATACGAGTACAAATCCAATAACAATTAAGGCTATAATGACAACCACTTTTATAATCGCAAACCAAAATTCGATTTCACCAAAAGCTTTAACGGTCGCTAAGTTAAACAATAGAAGTATTAAAACACATGCAAGTGCTGGAATCCATTGTGGTAAGTCTGGCACCCAAAATTTCACGTACATGCCAACCGCCGTAATTTCCGCAATACCTGTCACAATCCAGCAGAACCAATAGGTCCAACCAGTAATAAAGCCAGCCCACGGTCCAATAAATTGCTCTGCAAATTCTGTAAATGATCCTGTTGTTGGGTTATGTATTAATAATTCACCCAAAGCTCTCATAACAAAGAATAAAATAGCCCCAATAATTAAGTAAACTAACATGATAGAAGGTCCGGCTAAATGAATTGACTTCCCTGCTCCTAGAAAAAGCCCTGTACCAATTGCTCCGCCAATCGCGATTAACTGAATGTGTCTATTTTTCAGTCCCCTTTGCAATTCTTCTTTCTGCTCTTCCATCCTAATTCATCCCTTTCGAGTAATTAACAAAATAAAGTGCCGAGTTAATTCAGCACTTTATCGATCAATCTACTTCTCTACTTTACCAATTTATAAAGGGATTAGCAATCTTTTTATGTGTTTGTATTGGTCTAGACAGTTGATAATACTATCTTAGTGTCATTAGCAAGAAATGTTTTTTTCACAAACTTTTTAGAATTCTCGAGCACTTTCCTGCGCTACCGCTTTAGCAGCTGCAACGATTTCCGCTTCTTTGCTCGGATTGTGATCAATTCCTTCTACAAAGATTGATGGTACAACGTTAATACCGATAAATTGTAAAATCGTACGTAAATAAGGTTCTCCGTGAGTAAATGAACTTGTTGGTCCAGCAGAATAAATACCACCGCTACCATGGATTAGGATTGCTTTTTTATCTTTTAAAAGTGCTTCTGGACCGTGGTCAGTATAACGGAAAGATTTTCCAGCAACTACAAAAGTATCAATATAAGCTTTTAATAATGGCGGAATCCCAAGGTTCCAAAGTGGGAACACAAAAACATATTTGTCCGCTGCTAGGAATTGTTCCGTAAGCGAATTATAGGCATTTAATTTTTTTTGTACATCTGGCGCTAAATCAGTGAAAGCTTTTCCAGCTTGTAATTCTCTGCCAGCTGTCATTAATTCTAAATCTAATAATGGTACTTCTGTATTGTACAAAACTAATTCTTCTACTGTATCAGAAGGATTTTTGGCTTTATATTCAGCCATAAACGTTTCGGCAACTTGCGAGCTTCTTGATACTTCATTTGGAAGTGGTGACGCTTTAATAAATAGTACTTTTGACATTATGAACACCTCATCGATTTTATTTGTTCCTTCTATATAATAGTACTATCTGGGTAGCTAGTCAATTTGATTTTTAGTAAATAAACATTGACATTTTCACTAGTCATGCTAAGATAAATACAGAATTCTAGAGTGTATTGCTCGTTTATAATACACTAATCGTCCACCGATACACTAAATGGAGGTTTTATAATGAAGCGTATTGACCGTATTTATGAATTTATTTTAGAAAATCCTTCCACTAAGACTATTCGCGAGCAATTAGAGAAAAATGAAGGCTTTACAGCTAGTACTATTTCAGAAACATTGTCTATTTTGAGAAATAACGTCAGCATGGAATTGAATGAACTTCACAGACAAGGAAAAATCATTAAAATCGTTGGCCGACCAGTGCTTTATTTTCCTAAAAGAGCTGTTGAAGATGAAATTGGACGCACACTTTCCGATAATGAATTGGAATTTGATAGCTGTGAGTCCCTTTTAAAAATGCTAAAACCAAGCATTGTTGAAAGAAGCCCTTTTGATGATTTAATTGGCGTTAATGATAGCCTTAAAACCCCTGTGGAGCAGGCCAAAGCTGCAGTACTCTACCCACCAAATGGTTTACATACAATGATTCTCGGACAAACTGGTGTTGGTAAGACACTTTTTGCTAATTTGATGTATCGTTTTTCGCAACACGCCAAACGTCTTCCTGCCGATGCACCATTTATTATTTTTAACTGCGCCGATTACTATAATAATCCGCAACTTTTGATGTCGCACATTTTTGGTCATGTAAAAGGTGCTTTTACTGGCGCTGACAATGACAAAGGCGGACTTGTAGAAAAAGCAGAAGGTGGAATTTTGTTCCTTGATGAAATTCACCGTCTCCCTCCTGAAGGTCAAGAAATGATTTTTTACTTGATGGATTCTGGTACGTATAATAAACTTGGCGAAACAGATCGAACCCGAAAATCGAACGTTTTAATTATCGGAGCTACTACCGAAAATCCGGAATCTTCGCTTTTAAAAACATTTATGCGTCGTATTCCGATTATTATTACACTGCCTAGTTTAGAAGAACGTACGGCGTTTGAGCGTGTCGAACTGCTTAAATACTTACTTTCTAGTGAAGCACATCGTGTTAATAAACCTATCCGTATTGAAGATGAAGCTGCCAAAGCGCTGATTGGTAATACGACTTACGGAAATATTGGGCAATTAAAATCCAACATTCAACTCGTTTGCGCACAAGGTTTCCTTAATAGTTTTGACAAAGACGAAGAGATTTTGATTGATTTTAAAACGTTGCCGATTAATATTAAAGATGGTTTCTTTCACTTTAGTAACCGCCGCAAGGAACTTCAAGCAATTGCGGAATACTTGGAGCCATATACGACGATTTTCCCTGAACTAAATAATACATTGATTACGTCGGACGAATATGAGCCGAATTTCAATCTTTACAAAATCATTGAAGATAAAGCATCAATTTTAATGGATCAAGGTGTGGAAGATGATGATATTAAGAAATTTATCAAGATGGATATCGATATTCACCTCAACAGCTTTTACAATAAATTTAAAAACACTATCCACAATCGCGAAAATATCTTAAAAATCGTCAATGAAGAAATTTTGAATTTTGCAGAAGGTGTCGAGCTACGAATTGAACATCAGCTTGGTAAAAAATTGAATGAGCGCTTCCTGCTTGCGTTTAGTCTGCACTTGACTTCTTTTATTAAACGAATTGAAAGTAATAAACCGTTAAAATATACAAATATCGAAAATGTTGTCAATGATCAACCGGAAGCATATGAATTATCACGTGAAATTAAGGATGATATCGAGGCTACTTTCCACATTCGCGTTCCCAATATGGAAGTGATGTATTTAACGCTTTTAATTAGTTCTCTTTTAAAAGAACAAGAAAATGCCCGTGTCGCTGTGCTTGTGGCAACACACGGAAACAATACAGCAAGTAGCATGGTTAGTGTTGCGAAAAAATTACTCGGTGAAGGACTCGTGGAAGGAATCGATATGCCACTTGATCAAAGTCCAAAAATCGTGCTTGATAAATTAACCGAACGTGCGAGAGAGATGGATATGGGTCGTGGCCTACTTCTTCTAGTCGATATGGGCTCTCTTACAAGTTTTGCTCCTGTTATTTCAGAACGTACTGGTATTCCGGTTCGCTCAATTGATATGGTCTCCACCGCAACCGTTATTGAGGCAGTTCGAAAATCTAATATTCTTGACATGGAACTCGACAGTATTTACGATTCCTTGAAAGACTTCCGCGGCTATGGTGGCTATAATTCGGATGACGAGACACTCGACTCCAATCAAAAACCCCATGCTATCGTTACTATTTGCGCAACTGGCGAAGGTACAGCTGAAAAATTACAACTTTTTATCGAAAATATTTTAGATACGATCACAACCGATGCCATTAAAGTAATTCCGATTGGCTTGCATGAAATGGATACGAAGTTGGAGCAACTACAAGAAGAAAACGATATTTTGATGGCGGTCGGTATTCAAGATCCGAAAATCCAAATCCCCTTCATCCCGCTCGAACGACTTTTCGGAATTGATGGCGAAGAGCAACTGGTTAGCCTCGTGAAACAACGTAACATCATCGTTAAAAAAGGCGAAACTGGGCGCATCGCAAAAGAAATTATCGAAGAAAGCCTTAACGAATTTCTTACCTATCTCAATCCGAAGAAAACGATTGAAATTCTAAGCTCTTTTGCTAGTGTACTGGAGAAAAAACTAGGTTATAAACTTGATAATACCTTCAAGATTAATCTACTCATCCATGTCGGTTGTGCCTTAGAACGTATGGTTCTAAATGATGGTTTAATCTACCGTGAACCCAAAAATATGCTTGAAACAAATATTTTTAAAGCCCTAGAACAAACAAATAGAGAAGTTATCTACAAAATGAACTTAAAGCTGACGAATGATGAACTCTGTTATTTGTACGATATTTTGAACGAAATCCAACCAGAAGTACTTTCCTAAATACAAACAAGCCAACTTATGAAAAATGTTGGCTTGTTTTATTTTCAGCAATTGCGTTTTCTGTCTAATCTTTTAGGGTAATGTTGTATGTATGTCTAAGATTAGTACTTAGTGTATTAAGCTACGTATTTAGCGTATTAAGGCACGCCGCTTCTGCTAGTTCTCGCTTACAAAAGCCTTGAACCGCTTCTATTAGCAAAGGAGGTTGTTTAATACAGAAATGTTGGCACAGTTTTTGCGTTAGTATTAATGGATGATTATATCCACGCTTAAGGAGGAGATACCTATGCCAGTTGGAATTATCATTGGCACACATGGTGAAGCTGCGCGTGAATTGTTGAAATCAACTGAAATGATTATCGGCAAACAGAACAACGTAGAATTTATTACTTTTGTTCCTGGAGAAAACACTGATACGCTTATTACCAAATACAAAGAAAAACTAGACAAATTAGATACTTCTGAAGGCGTTATTTTTATGGTTGATTTGTTTGGCGGCAGTCCTTATAATGCATCTAGCCAAATCGCCCTTCCAGAAGACAATATGGATGTTGTCACGGGGGTCAATATTCCAATGTTACTTGAAACGCTCTCTATGCGCGCTGCAAGTAATCAAAAAGAACTAGTTAAAACAGCTCTTACAGCAGGATCAGGTGGCGTTAAGTCACTCAAACAATCATTACCAAAAATAGAAACCGAAGTCGGGGAGGACGATTTATAATGGAAATTCGCTTAGCACGTATTGATGATCGCTTAATTCATGGTCAAGTAGCAACTGTTTGGACAAAAGAAACACAGGTGGAACGTATCATCGTTATTAGTGACGATGTTGCAAAAGATGAAGTGCGTAAAACACTTCTTACACAAGTAGCACCACCAGGCGTTAAAGCTAGCGTTGTGGATGTACAAAAAGGTATACGCGTGTACAATAATCCTAAATATGCTACAACCCCAGTCATGCTATTATTCACTAATCCTACAGATGTATTAACACTTGTAGAAGCTGGTGTAAACATTACAACAGTAAACATTGGTGGTATGGCATTCCGCGAAGGCAAACATATGATTACAAATGCTGTATCTGTGGACGAAACGGATGAAGCAGCATTCCGCAAGTTAGATGAAAAAGGAATCGAACTTGAAATTCGTAAAGTCGCTTCTGACAATAAAGTCAAACTTATCCCATTACTAGATAAAGATAAATAATTCATCCGCGGCTCGCTTGTTTTCTAGAGTCCCGAAAAAGCAAACGTTTAAAGGAAGACCTTTAAAGGGGTGATTCATGAATAAAAGTCTATGTAATAGATGCTTAATTTATTCAGTCATCATAATGAAATTATCTTTTTTTATCATTCTAAAGAAAAATTGGGAGGGAAATATATGTCAGCAATACAATTAATCCTTGTATTCCTCGTATCCTGTATTAGTGGTATGGGTAGTATTTTGGATGAGTGGCAAACGCACCGTCCATTAATTGCCTGTACGTTAATTGGTCTTGTTCTTGGGGATATTACAACTGGTATTATTATTGGGGGAACACTTGAAATGATCGCGCTTGGATGGATGAATATCGGAGCTGCGGTTGCTCCAGATGCTGCCCTTGCATCCATTATTTCTACTATCTTAGTTATTACGGGGGGACAAGATATCAGCGTAGGTATTTCGCTTGCGATTCCTCTAGCTGCTCTTGGTCAAGTACTTACCATTCTAGTTCGTACAATTACAGTTGCATTCCAACACATGGCTGATAAAGCTGGTAAGGAAGGTAATCTGCGAAGTCTCGACTGGATACATGTTACAGCACTACTACTTCAAGCTATGCGTATCGCGATTCCAGCCGTTATCGTTGCGGTTACAGTTGGTACTAGCGCCGTAGAAAATTTACTCAATGCCATACCGGACGTTATTGTTAATGGTCTAAACGTAGCTGGTGGATTTATCGTTGTTGTTGGTTACGCCATGGTTATTAACATGATGTCCGCTAAATATTTAATGCCTTTCTTCTTCTTAGGTTTTGTTGTCGCAGCATTTACTGCTTTTAACTTAGTAGCACTAGGTGTTTTAGGACTAGTTGCAGCAATCATTTACATCCAACTAAACCCTAAATATCAATTGAAAGAAGCTATCCAACAATACGGCGGGGGCGGCGGCGGACGATCAGTGGATGATGATCTCGACGACGACCTTGACGACTAAGGAAGGGGGAGAAAAAATATGAGTGAACAAATTACAGTTAATGAAAAGAAAATAACGAAACGTGACTTAATGGGCGTGTTCATACGTTCCAACCTCTTCCAAGGGTCGTGGAACTTTGAACGTATGCAATCTCTAGGATTCTGTTTCTCGGTAATTCCAGTAATTAAACGCCTTTATCCTGAAAAAGGACCTGAAAGAGAACAAGCCATCAAACGTCACCTAGAGTTCTTTAATACACATCCATACATGGCCGCTCCTATCTTAGGGGTAACAACCGCGATGGAAGAACAAAAAGCCAATGGTGCTGATATCGACGACGGTGCTATCAATGGTATTAAAGTAGGTCTAATGGGACCACTTGCCGGCGTTGGGGATCCAATTTTCTGGGGAACAGTTCGTCCAGTACTTGCCGCTTTAGGTGCAGGTTTTGCAACTGACGGTAGTATCATCGGACCAATTTTATTCTTCGTACTATTTAATGCAATTCGTTTAGGTTTCCGTTATTGGGGCGTGTTCTACGGATATACAAAAGGTACAGATGTTGTATCTGATATGTCTGGCGGTCTGCTCCAAAAACTAACAGAAGGAGCTTCCATTCTCGGACTATTCGTCATGGGTGCCCTCGTTAATAAATGGACCACAATCTATGTTCCACTAGTAGCTTATACAACAGAAGACTCTAAAACTGGTAAAGATGTGCCAACTACTGTTCAAAGTATCTTGGACCAATTAATGCCAGGTCTTCTTGCCCTTCTACTCACATTCGCTTGTATGTGGATACTGAAGAAAAAAGTCAATGCTTTATGGTTGATTTTAGGACTATTCGTTGTTGGTATTCTAGGTTACTGGTCTGGTATCTTAGGCCTTCCACCAGCTGGGTATTCACCGCTTGGGTAATGGGTGGTTATGATAATATGAAAAGAACCGGGATTAATCCTGGTTCTTTTTTGTGTCTTATCATTCCGAAAGAGCCTCTCTAAATGATTATCCTCAAACCCTGTTCCCCCTCTTCCCCGCATAATTATGTTACAATATTACTAAACTATATCAATGATAGATTGTGAGTGATAGCTAAAATGGTTTGGGATGCTACTAATATTTTTTTGTTCGCGGCAAACATCTTGACGATACTGTATATTTTGTATAATGATGCAGTAATCCCACTTTGGAAAGGGAAAACGGTTTTAAGTGTCAAATTGCGTTCTCGCGGTCGTTGGGACGGTTATATTTTTGTTGGGATTATCGTTCTGTTGTTTGTTTCTAATACGTTCTTTCGTGAAGGACCATTTTCGACTTCTGTCCTGCTTGGAATTATGGGTGTTCTTTTCATCTACATCTGCTTCTTCCGCAGTTCAAAAGCTGTTTTCAAAGAATCTGGACTTTTTTACGCCCTGTTATTCTTCCCTTATGCAAAAATTGAGCGGATGAATTTGTCGGAGGATGGCGTGCTCGTGATTGAAACCAATCGCCAACGCTTGATGCTCTTTGCAAGATCCGAGAAAGATTTAGAAAAAATGCTCGCTGTATTTACTACATATAGCTAAAAGACGCCACGCTTCCTTCCCTGTTTTTAGGGAAATGAAGCATGGCTTTTCTTCTGTTCACCAAACTCCATTTTAGAATCAATGAGTTTATAAACGGCTTTCTTGAAAATGAAAAGTATGCTAACAACCATACTTTTTAAATATGTTCCATTTAGTTTTATATCTTCAACTTTCTTTAGTAAGATAAAAACATATTAGCGCTTTTTATTAGGCTGCTTCATCGCCTCAGATGCAATAAAATATTCGCCATCCTCTTTAAACAAAATAGTTCTTGGGAATTCATCTCCATTTTTTGCTTTATAAACTTCGGTTCCTTCACTTAAATAATTTGAAGTGAAATTTTCATTTGGTATTCGGTAATGACGAATTCTATGCTCTATCTCACCAATTTTCTCTAAAGCATCCTCTTTCTTTGCAGGTTCATACGTCACTATATATAAAACGTCATCAACTTGCATCATTTCTACAAGGTTGTCTCTATATAACAACCATTTTACCCCAAATATTATTGCACAAAGAACTATTACTGACACTATTACTATCAACCACTTTTTCTTCATTTTATTAGCTCTCTTTTCCTTTTATTATGACTTTTGATACATGTATCTGTCGCAATGTTGGTATATTTTGTTCAAAATGAGTGTATCATAAAAAGTTAATGCATAACCAAAAAGATAATGAAATGTCCACTTCTTGTCGCGAACGCGTAAAAACAGAACTTATTTAGTTTAACTACTACACAAAATGAGTAATATTTCCATTTCAATAATAAAATCTTACACAATTTGAAGCATTATTCACTATTTATGCAATTCATTTTTTCTTCGTCACTAAAAATTCATATTCATTAATATAAAACACCTTTTTAATCGATAACTATTCCCTATTTGTTTTATTTTTTCACATTACTCATAATTCGCTGTTGAATAAAAACAAATAATTATTCAAATAATCCTTCTAAAGGACAACCAAAAAAGAGACATTAAGGAGCTTCAACAATCTGCTTCCTTCCTGCCTCTTTCTTTTCACTCTATATACCAACATTACTTAATTTTATTTCCGGAATAACAAATTCAACAAATCTTCCATGGAGCATTTCGATTTCTTCACTGAATTTCGTGTCAAAACAAATAATACTTTCTTCTAAGCGGAGTACTGCAAAGCCGTCTTCCTCGTAATCCTCTAACTTCCCAATTACGTGAACTAAGCCTTCTTCGTCTATTTCTAGCACACAATGTTTTTCTTCGCTCTCGTGTAGTAGTTCTGCGCTAATCATGTCCGGTATCGTAATTTCTACTGTGTAAACTCTACTTGGTTCTGGGTCTTCATCGGCCCATATCCCAACGCATTCACCATATTCACTACTAAAAGCGATTCTGCCGTCAGTCAATTTCTTTTGAACCTTTATCTCCACTAACCATTTCCTCCTGCGCTTCAAATTCTTGCTTTATTATAGCACAAAATAGAAAAGGACGTTAATTTTTAGCAAAGTATTTTCACTTTTTATTTGTCATTTGTATTGTTTAAAAGTATGATAAGTATATACTTTTTTATAAAAAGGAGATGGAGTAATGACGATACTTGCTTTTGATTTAGGTGGAACAGCAGTAAAGTTTGGCGTGTTAACAACAGCTGGAGAAATTCTAGAAAAGGGTAAATTCAAAACCCCGGATAATTTGGATGAAATGCTACAATTGCTTATGGATGTAAAAGCAAATTACGATTATACATTCCAAGGTGCCGCGTTTAGTTGTCCAGGTGCAGTTAATAATGAAACCGGTATCATTGGTGGTGCAAGTGCCATCCCCTACATACATAATTTTCCTTTTAAGCATTTACTGGAAGAAAAACTAGGACTACCTGTTACGATGGAAAATGACGCCAACTGTGCGGCTTTAGCAGAGGTTTGGATTGGCGCTGCAAAAGACAAGCAAGATATTATTTTTATGATTCTTGGTACTGGAGTTGGTGGCGCAGTTATTCGCGGTGGCAAGGTACATCACGGGGCCAATTTGCATGGTGGTGAATTTGGTTATATGTTGATGGACCGCGATGGTCACACGCTTAGCGAGCTTGGTACAGTCGTAAATGCTGGGACGAGAATAGCTGAGCGTTTAAAAGTTCCGAAAGCTAGTATAGATGGACTTCGGGCATTTGCATTGCGAGCGGAAGGTAATAAAGTCGCAAAAGAAGAACTAGATAAGATGTTTTATTATCTTGCGCGCAGTATTTTTAATTTACAATATGCGCTTGATCCTGAATTAGTTGTCATTGGAGGCGGCGTGAGTGAACGGGCTGATTTCATTCAAGAGCTGAACGAATATGTGGCAAAAGTAAAAGCAACTGTGCCAATAGCGACTATTAGCCCTACTGTTGTTGGCTGTCAGTTTGGAAATGATGCCAATCTTATTGGTGCGACGGCATTTCATTTAGCGTAAAAAAAGAAGCTGGTCACTTTTTTCGTGCCAGCTTCTTTCTATGCTAATTTTTCTGATTCACCGCGGCTTTCTAACACTTCGGAAACTGCTTCCAGCCACTTTTTCTGTTTATTTACAACGAATTGGTACTTTACTCCAGATATCATGTCTATTTCTAAAATGTTGGAGAGTAATTCTTTTCCAAGGATTTTGGTGCGGACACCCCGAATTTTCGCCACTCGATTAAGCGGAATATTGATTTCTTCGTCAAAGTAATCATTTGGTTTGTGGACAATATACGTTGCTGTTAAATAGAGTTTTCCGGGGACTGCTTTAAAACCATTTTTCGCATTGGCAAGACCTTTATGAATGACTTCTAATTCTTCTTCCATAAAGCTTTCATCTCCTTATTCTTCTACTATTATTGTAGGTTACTTTTTAAGTACGAATGGACCAAAGCGCTTCTTGTTGCTTTTTTTGGGTGCAAGGATATTTAAATGACTGCCAAGGACTTCGATATCTGCTGGTACACCTGGACCTGGGTCGCCATCAACGTTGATGCTCAAATCGTCTCCACTTGCATCAATAGTTAGTTTCTTGGTTTTAATATAGACTACACCATCGCTGTTTTTTAAATTGCCGCGAATTAGTTGTGGAATCATGTTAGCTGCATCGAGCAAGCCGAGTTTGGTTAGAATAATAATGTGAAGGTAGCCGTCATCAATTTTTGCATCTGGTGCCCACGACTCCATTCCACCAACTGATTTAGTTAAGCCGGCCACAACTAGCGCAGCTTCGCCTTCCCAAACTTCCTCGTCATATTCGATTTTAAAATGAAGTAATTCATTGCGGTTGAATGCTTTTAAACCTTCTAAAAAGTAAGCTACAGAGCCAAATTTGGTTTTTTGTTCGACGCTAACTTGGTCGACAGCTTGCGCAATCATACCGATAGCTAGGACGTTCATAAAGTATTGGTCGCCGATCCGACCAACATCCATTGGTACTGCAATGGCTTTTTCTAGGGCTTGAATCGCTTTTTCGGGTTTTAACGGTATACCTACCGAGCGAGCCAAATCATTGACTGTTCCAAGTGGGATGAAGCCAAAGTCAGGTCGATTTTCATGGATTGCAAGACCGTTTATGGTTTCATTTAAAGTTCCGTCTCCGCCCATCGCGATTACCGCTTCAAAGCCTTGGTCAGCAGCCCAAGAAGCAAATTCTGTTGCATCTCCTGCTTTTTCGGTCAGGCGAACTTCCACCGCATCATAACGTTTTTTTAATACTTCTTCTGTCTTCCCTTGGTAGGCTTTTCCTTTTTCTTTACCTGATGATGGATTCACAATCAATAGTGCCTTCCCCATCGTACTCACCCTTTCTTACCCCAAAATTCTATTTATAAATTCACACATAATATTGGTATCTTCTCTATTCTAGTTTACCTTGAAATGGGGATTTGTACCAGTCACAGCCTTGTAAAATGGCGAAAAAAGTCGTAAAGTGAAGGGGAACACAAATTTGAGTTGTGGAGGAATTAAAAAAATGAAATCATTTCAAGCGCTTTACATTGAAAAAGAAGCAGATAATACTTCTCTTCATTTTAGAGAAACTACAATAGATAACTTGCCAGAAAATGAAGTAACGATTGAGGTACACTATTCTGGTATTAACTACAAAGATGGGCTAGCAGTACTTCCAGACGGGAAAATTGTGAGCGAATATCCTTTTATTCCTGGTATTGATGCAAGTGGCGTGGTCACCCACTCTATATCTGACCGTTTTCAAGTAGGCGATGAGGTTATTGTCACTAGTTATGATTTTGGAGTGAGCTATTTTGGTGGATATAGTGAGTTTATTCGCGTTCCAGCTGATTGGGTTGTTCCTTTGCCGGATGGTCTGTCGCTAAAAGAAGCGATGATACTTGGAACTGCAGGCTTTACAGCAGCGCTCTCGGTCGATGCACTTGAATTTAGTGGCGTAACTCCCGATGCTGGAAAAATCGCTGTAAGTGGAGCGACAGGCGGTGTAGGTAGTTTGAGCTCAGCTATTCTTGCTAAACGAGGCTATTCTGTTGTAGCTTCTTCCGGAAAAAGGGATGCAAAGGAATTCTTAGAAAAATTGGGCGTTTCTGAAGTCGTTTCAAGAGAAGCTTTTCAACCTGAAAAAGTACGCGCATTAGACAAACAACTATACGCCGGTGCCATTGATTGTGTTGGTGGCAAACCCCTTTCGTATCTTCTAACTGCGGTTCAATATGGCGGGGCAGTGACTACATGTGGAATGTCTGCTGGCGGAAAATTGGATACAACCGTCTTTCCTTTTATTTTGCGCGGTATTCAATTGTTCGGCATTGATTCCGTTTTATGTCCGATGCCAAAACGAGAACGAATTTGGAATAGACTTGCGACAGATTTTAAATTAACTAATTTAGAAAGTCTAGTAACAGAAGTAGCTTTTTCTGAGTTACCTGAAGCCCTCCACCAAGTAATGAACGGTGGCGTGACTGGTAGATATTTAGTGAAAGTAAAATAAATAAAAAGCATTGTCCTTAAATACTAAGGACAATGCTTTTTTAACGATAAGCGACTAAAACATGGGCATCAATGACTTGATCAATAATCGCTATGCACTTGTCATAATCTTGTGCTTCCAGCGCATCAATAAAACGTTGAATGTTAGCAATTGTTTTAACACAAGCATTTTGCGCAATTTTAATGACTTCTTCGTCACCAAATTCTTGAATATTATTGAAAAAATCATCGCTAATTTTCAAATAGTAATTATTTTTCATATAGGTTAATAAATCACTCACAAACCACTTTTCATATTCAAAGTAAGTAGCTGGATTGGTTGGTTCTTCGCGTTCAATTTCGACTAACTTTGCAACAACCCGCATTTTATTGAAGGTGATTTTTTTCGTACGAATTTTTTGAATAGCTTGCTTTAAAAACAAACCAATAATTTCTGTCATTTCAAAGTAACGTTCTTTATTAATAATGCTGTCTCGAACAAAAGCACCGCGAAAATCGTTGTATTCCACATATCCATCTGCAGCAAGCATCCCGATTGCTTTTCGAATAGGCGTACGACTAATTTCTAATTGTAGTGATAACGTGTTTTCAATTAAGCGATCGCCTGGCTTTAGTTCCCCGTTTCTAATCTTCTTTTTAATTTCCCGATAACAAACACTTTCTCTCGTCTCTTTGCGTTTGGTTGTCATGATTCTGCCTCCTAAATATGCCTATAACATTCTGTTTATAAAAAGGATCGTGATGTAATAATCTCTTTCAAAAATTCGTTTTCATTCACTTTTTTCTCCATTGCTAAAAAAGGGTGGTAACTTGTATTTTCACTGACAAGCATTGCCGTTTGAATCGCTATAATTTCTTTTGTTAGTTCATGCTCTTTTCTTGTATTTTTTTCTGTTTTCGAGCGAATAATCGACATTAACGTAAGACCAATAAAGTAGAAAATAACTGCCATTACAATGATAATTACAGCCGCAATCAGCCGCTCCACCACATCATCCATCAAAAATAGAAATGTCCCACCTAAAATTGCTAAAAACGCCGCTATAAAGACACCAATTATTGTACTAAGCGGTTTATGGTTCTTTTGTTCTTCTGCCATTTCTGAATGAATAAATCGAAGTAATTTATCTAAATCATCTCTTGAGCTAAAACCGCTTTTTTCTAGATAGGCAAACAATAAATAACGACGCATTACAGTCAACTCTTTAAAATTTCGTAGTTGATATCTGGTGCGAATGAACTTTTTCGCACGACTATAAATCAATACGTAATAAAAGAGCGGTATACAAAGTAAACTAATTAAAATCACTGGAATAAAAAATACATTATCCAACAAATAAACGACTATAATGTTAGCTATAATTAAAAGTAGCACTACTAAAAAAAACGCTCTCCAAAAACCCTTTATAAAGCTATGTACTAAATTCCAACTGCCAAGTTTTTTAAAATAAAAATCGTTGAGTTTTTTTATAGCCATTTCTACACCTTTTCCTTTTTTCTAAATTTAAGTTTACCACGAGTTCTGGATTTATTAAAGTTTGTAACCTCTTTTTGCTGTAGTAACAACAAAACTCTAAGAAATTTCTTCTTAGAGTTTTTAGACGTCTTTTATTCAAATAGCATCGCTAAAATCGCTTCTTTTTCAATTCCACCAAAATAGTCTTTTGTATCGATTGTATTCCAAGCTTTTTTAACTTCTTCTTGGTCAAAACGGCACCCGATTAATTTTTCGGCTAATTCAGCCACATCCTCTGTACCAAAAAAGTCCCCATAAATGGTTGCTTCTTTTACTTGACCTTTTTCTAGTGAAACTTGAAATTCAATGGTTCCGGCTGGAAACCTTTTTTTGCGTTTTATGGTAGCTTTTGGTGATTTACCATACGTCCAGTCCCAATTCCGGTAACGTTCTTTGCGTAACTTTTCGATTTCTTGCTTGTCAGCTTCTGTAAACGTATAACGCGGGATGTCTTTCGTTTCAAATATGGACTCCAGTAGAATTTGTTTAAAGGTCGAAATATCGATATCTTCTGCTAAATGCTCGCGAATGGTTGTTACACGACTGCGTACAGATTTAACACCTTTGGACAAGTATTTCTCTGGATCTACTTGTAATGCTTTTTCAAGCATGGATAAATCAACATCGAAAAGTAAAGTTCCATGACTATAAAGTCGCCCTTTCGTTGCAAATTGCGCATTTCCACTTATCTTTTTGCCATTCACTTCAATATCATTTCGACCACTTAGTTCGGCATTTACGCCAAGCTTTTGGAGTGCTCGAATAACTGGTTCTGTGAACTTCGCGAAATTTTGAAAACTATTTCCATCATCTTTTGTAATCATGCTAAAGCTTATGTTGCCTTCATCGTTATAGACGGCTCCTCCGCCTGATAAACGGCGGAGAACGTCTATATGATTCTCTTTGACAAAAGCGTGATTAATTTCTTCTAATGTGTTTTGATTTTTACCGACAATAATCGTTGGCTTCATCCGATAAAACATAAAATACGTTTCATTTTCATCTAAAGAACGAAGCGCGTATTCTTCCACCGCAAAGTTGTACGCTTGATCGAGCACATCTTCATTATCTAAATAAATCACTTTTCCTAAGCATCCCCTTTTGCTTTAAGCGTAATTCGAACGATTTCTGGGTCATTAAATAATCGCGGTAGTTTCGTGACGTTTCCTAATCCGCGGCTGACAATGAGCGCTTTTCCGCCAGCCCGGTGAATTCCTGCTGTCCATTTTGGCATGAAACCTTGCCCCGGTGCGAAAAGACCTTCTGTTAACGGTAGTCTAAATTGGCCGCCATGCGCATGCCCAGATAATACTAAATCAATTGGGTAGGCTTGGTAAAGTGGCCAAAACTCCGGACGATGCGCCAGTAAAATCGTAAAGTAATCCGGTGATAAATTAGCTGTCGCATCGTCTAAAGCTTCTTTTAATGCTGCTTCTTCCCATACTTCTTTTGGCAGTTCTTTTTCAGCCCACTCTTCCCTTACAAAACGAGGATCTTGGACGCCTGCTACCATCATCGATGCGCCATCTTTTTTTAGAAAATAGCGTTCATTTTCAAGGACAGTAACATGATGCTTTTCCATATCTGCTTTAAAATCTTCATAAAAGGCGCTTCTTCCCTCATGATTTCCGCTCACATAAAAGACTGGAAATTCTTTTGCCAGCTTGCGCACAACTGCCATCGCTACAAATGGTGGTTCATCTCCATCAATCATATCCCCTGTTAGAAAAACGGCATCCGGAGCTAGCTCATTCACCATACTAAGCAAAGGATTATTATATAAACCAAAACTTGCACTATGCAGATCAGACAGCTGAACAATAGTAGCGCCGTCCCATTCTGCTGGAATTTTATCAGATACAATTTCATAATTCGTTACAGTTAAATGTTTCGTTGACCAGTAAGCATAACCTGTAAAAGCTGCAACTGCGCCAAGTATACCCCATCCAGTTTTTTTCATAGCTAGAAATCTCCTCACTAAATTTGCTGTATGCTTCATTATAGCAAATTAAGGGGCAACTCGCTTTACTCAGCTATGTGGTATTCTGCTAGTTTTTGTAAATCAGCCGGGCTCACTTCCGCCACAATTTGCGTGCCATTCTCCAAGTATTCGGTTTCTAACACATCGGCATGCTCATTTAAATATGCGACAACTTTCCCTGCTTCAAACGGAATTAAGAAGGTTGCTTTTTCATAGCTGGCGAACAATTCTTTGCGAATCACTTCGGTTAAAAAGACTAAACTTTCTTCTTCCCGTGCGGAAAAGACAATCGTATTTTCCGTTTGTTTTGGATATATTTCGTCTTCTAAAAGATCCGCTTTATTGTAAGCATAAATGACTGGAACATCTTCCACGCCAACCGCTTTCAACGTTTCTTCCGTCGTCTTCATCATGGTTTTGTAATGCGGGTCCGAATAATCTACCACATGAATGAGCAAATCAGCATCACGCGCCTCTTCTAAAGTGGAACGGAATGCTTTCACTAATTGATGCGGAAGTTTACTAACAAAGCCAACCGTATCTGTGAGTAAAAATTGTTTGTTATCCGGTAAAACAATCTCGCGCACACTCGTTTCAAGTGTGGCAAAAAGCATGTCTTTCTCAAAAACTTGCTTGTCCGCAGTTTCGCTATATGCACGTACTAAGCCATTCATTGTTGTTGATTTCCCAGCATTCGTATAACCAACGAGCGATACTACAGGAATTTCATTTTTCTTTCGTTTGCGACGACGTACTTCACGGTCATCAACGAGCATGTCTAGCTCTTTTTGTAAATGACGGATTTGATATTTGATGGTACGGCGATCGGTTTCGATTTTCTTTTCACCTGAACCACGATTGCTAAGCCCGCCTTTTCCGCTTTGTTGGTCCATATCTTCGCCTTGTCCAAAAATCCGCGGAAGTTCATATTGCAATTTGGCGATTTGGACTTGAAGTTGGGCTTCTTTTGTTTTTGCTCTGTTCGCAAAAATAGCCAAAATCAATCCTGTCCTGTCCATTACGTCTAGTTCCAACGCTTCTTCTAGGTTTCTAATTTGCGACGGGGAAAGTTCATCGTTAAAAATAATCAAGCGAGCATCCTGCATTTCTGCGAGCCCTTTGATTTCATCCACTTTTCCTTTTCCAACATACGTGGCGCGATTTTCACGATCGATATTTTGCCGTATTTCGCCCACGACTTCCATATTATTTGCAGCCGCTAAATTGGCTAATTCTTCCATTGAATAATCAAAATCTTTTTGTTTTTGGCTTATACCAACGATTAATACTTTTTTCTCCATAAAAAAGGACCTCCTGAAATAGATTCAGCGCGGTCAGGGTTTTTGAGTAGATGAAAACACAAAAATAGCATCCAAAAGATACTAGCTTGCTTTCAAATGAAGTGTATTTCTTCTTCATTCTACCCATATTTATTTTGGGTGCCAAACATGCACGCAAGACCAATCCCGTTATCCATACTAAATAAGCATGGATATTCCCGCACTATTAAATTAGTTGCATAGATTTTTTGGGAAACGTAGTCTAATATAATGCATGATGGACAACCCTCCGTTCATTTAAGTTGCCCCTAGTTTAACATGGTCGCTTTTGTTTCGCAACTATTTCTCGTTAATTTGGCCTTTCAATCCGGAAAATATCGCCAAGTTGTGTATAGTCATTTCCAGCGAGTCTAGCAACTGGTGCAAGCTTTTCTGGCAAAATATAGTGATGCTCAGAATCAAACACTTCGTCTGCGAAATCATATGTCAAAATACGTGCCAGAATTAAATCAGAAACCATTTCACCAGCGTCATTTTTAATCGGAATAATTTGTTCTAGTTTAGCTGTAAGCACGATATTGGCCTCGGAAATCTTCGGCGTTTTCATTCCAGGAACTTGCTCTAAATGCAAGCTTGTCTTATCGATTTCGCTCACATCTGGTGCAAGTCGAGCGGCAGTTTTATTCATTTCTTCCACAAAAGACTCGCTAACAATATGAATATTTAATTCTTTCGTAAAAGCTGCATTTCTAGCTGTATCTTTTTGCTCGCCATTCGCACGTTGAACAGCTATCGAAACTATCGCCGGGTCACTTGAAACGACATTAAAAAAACTGAACGGGGCGGCGTTAACCGTCACCCCATCTTCAGCAAGCGTTGTTACAAAAGCAATTGGTCGTGGAATGATACTTCCTGTTAAAAATTTATAGTTTTCTTTTTGGGATAAATCTGCACTTTTAAAAACAGTCATTTACTTCCCTCATTTCTGGTTGTTTTGATACCATTTTTTCGCTTCTTCAAGTTCTTCCATTGTAAGCGAATGTCCAGCAGCTGTCCAAACAGTTTCGACTTTCGCGCCCCGTTTTTCGAGGATTTCAACCAGTTCTTCGGAAGCTTTTGCAGTAATAAGCGGATCATTTAAGCCAGCGGACAGAAATACGTTGCGGTGGCCAATCGAAAATTCGGGTTGTTTATTTCCAGCTGGCATCGCATGAAACAAAATTGCTTTATGGAAACTATCCTCTGCTTGAAGTAAGGCATTGGCAGCGATATTGGCACCATTTGAATACCCTACTGCAATGATTCGCTCAAAATCTAGTTGATATTTTTTAGTCAGTTCGCGCGTTGTCGTGATTAATTCTGCCGTTTTACTTTCTAAGTCTTTCAAATCTAAACTACCATCATGAAATCTTTTGAAAAATCGATTTGCTCCACCTTCTTTAATATCACCACGCAACGATAAAACAGCCGCATCACTTGCGATAAACTCCGCTACTTCGACAAGCGACTTTTCATCGCCGCCTGTCCCGTGAAGTAGTAATAGTGGGGCTAAATCCTTATTTTTTCCCGGAATATAAATATGTTCCATCGTTTATCAGCTCCGTTTCGTATTAATCGGACGTACCATTTTTTCAATTTCCGCACGTTTTGGTTCTAAAAATGGTGGCAAGGCTAATTTTTCACCGAGTGTTTCGTATGGTTCATCACTTGCAAAGCCTGGACCATCTGTTGCAAATTCAAACAAGATTCGTTCTGAAACGGGTACGTATAACGATTCAAAGTAGAAACGATTTACATAACCAGAGTTTGGCGCTTCAATTGTATTCATGCGGTCAATCCATTTTTGCAATTCTTCGTGGTCTTCTACTCGGAAAGCTACATGGTGAACGCCGCCGTAACCTTGCATTGCAGCTGGAATATCGGTACGCTCTTCGACAATCACTTGCGCCCCGTTACCACCTTCGCCAACCTCGTATAAATGAAGTCCGCCTTCTTCTGTCACTTTTCGGAAGCCAAAAATCGTTTGCAAAATCGCTTCCATATTTTTGAGCGAAACTACTGTTAAAAATACTGGACCTAAGCCGTAAATCGCATATTTTTCTGGGACTGGTCCGTTTTTCCATGGCGTTCCAGCTGCTACGCCTTCGTTATTTTCATCTGAAATTAGTTGTAATTGTTGGTCATCAAAATCTTGGAAGGTCAGATATTTTTTGCCAAATAGAGTTTTGATATCACTATGTGGAACTTCTAATTGTTCAAAACGGTCAAGCCAGTATTCTAGCGCCGCATCACTAGGTACTCGAAAAGCTACGCGAGAAATACTATCTGTCCCGTGACGCCCTTTTGGTAAATTAGGGAAGTCAAAAAACGTCATATCCGTTCCCGCCGAACCTTTGTCATCTGCGAAAAATAAATGATACGTATGAATATCGTCTTGGTTGACGGTTTTTTTCACTAAACGCATTCCTAAAACTTCTGTGAAAAACTCATAATTTTTCTCGGCACTACTTGTCATTGCTGTTACGTGGTGAATTCCTTTTAAATCTTTAATCATGATAAATCTCCTCCAAAATAAGTTTCTATTTCTGTTCTTTTTTCTTCTAAAAAGCTTGGTAAGGCTAGTCTATCGCCCATTGTTTCTAGTGGTTCGTCTATTGTAAAGCCGGGCCCAGCACTTGCGAATTCAATTCTAAGACCACCTGGTTCGCGGATATACAAACTTTTAAAATATTCGCGGTCCACAAATTCTTCTACTTTCAAATCGTTTCGAACGGCTATATCGTGAAGTTCATCAACGGCTTCTTTGGTTTCAACGGTATAGGCAATGTGATCGATTGTTCCGCGGCCTGTTCGCGATTTTTTGTCTGAACTTGTGGCATGAAGTTTCGCAAAACTCGTCTTGTCTTTATCTACTAATACCCCATTCTGACTTTCTAAGCCAAATAAATCCGTGAAAAACTGGCTGGTCGCTGCTGGATCTGGCACGTGATAATCAGCGCCGATAATCCGAACAATTTGTTTTTCAGCCGGGATATCGGTGTGGATGGTTGGGTTAGAAATGATTTCTGGTATTTCCGTTAGGATGATGCCCATTGTATCGGGATCTTGTAAACTTAAAGTCTGGCCTTGTTTTTGGAAAGAAATGGCAAAATCGTTTAGCCTTTTTTCCCAGTAAGAGCTTGTGCCTTTTGGAATTGCAAGGGTGATATTTCCGAAAAAGGCGCGCTCGTTGTAGCTTGAGCCGATGCGAGGTACTTCGAAAAATGTTAACAAGGTACCCGGGCTTCCTGTATAGTCTCCGTAAAATAGGTGGCGCATATGAATATTGTCTTGATTTACTGTATTTTTTACGAGCCGTAGCCCTAATATGTCTGAATAAAAATGATGGTTCTCGCTAAATGATTTCGTTAGCGCGGATACGTGATGAATGCCTTTAATCATTTGTTTGTACCTCCTTCTTGATTACTAACTATAGTTTATAACTAAACTATTAAAAAGAAAAGTTTTATGCTCACAAAAAGTAAGTAACTTTTAAAGGACGCAAAAAAGAGCGCCATTAAGCGCTCTTTAATACACATCTCGTTTGGTGAAAATAAAATAGGATAAGATAAACGCGACTAGCATCCACGCGGTTAACACGAGCATAGAGAAACTTAATGTCATTCCTTCGACTGGTGGACTGGAGCCATTTAAATAATTCGTTAGCTGTAAATTGACCATAAATAAATATTTCGCGCTCGGCCAAGAACTGACGAGGTTGGTTAAAATTGTTCCGGTAATAAGGGCGGCAAGCATAATTCCCATTACGGCAGCTGTGGAGCGTACAAGTACCGATACAAACATCGTTAACACGCCGACCACGACACTAACAAACCATGCGAGTCCGAACTCCATAAGTAGTAGTTGCCAAACCGGCAGTTGGTAGACATCCGTTGTCGTCACAGCACCATCTTTCATGCCAAACCCGGTGAGAACTGGCGCATCCCAGCCACCGTAACCAAAGACAATTCCAGAAATCAGATAGGCAATAACGGCAGATAATACCATAATCGCGGAAATCGAGAGCAACATCGATATATATTTACTCGTCAAAATCCGCCATCGCTTCACAGGCCTTGTCAGCAGGAATTTCATCGTTCCCGCACTTGTTTCAGCACTGATTAAGTCGGCTGCTATAACCATAATAAAAAGTGGAAACAATAAACTAATACCATTTTCGACGAATGTTTTTAGGAAAGTTGGTGCTCCAGGGGCATTGGGATTGATGTCATTATCTAAGTAATATTGTAGTTGCCCGACAAGCACTTTAAAATATTTTTGATATTCTTCGGGTAATCGCCCTGTTCCGAGTCTGTTTTCAAGGTCAACAATTTGTTGCTGGGTTTGCACGTGCCAATCGCTTGTCCCAGCTTGCTTTTCGTCTTCTTGATGCTGTCGGAACTGTGCATACGTGAAAATAGCTATGATAATTGCCACTAGCGCCAAAATAACGATCAGTCGCTTTTTGCGCCAAAGTTTTAATTGTTCATTATAAACTAAATTAATCAATCGAATGACCTCCTGTTAACTCAAGAAATAGGTCTTCGAGAGATGGTTTTTTCTTATCAATTTCATGGACTTGAATGCCTTTTGCAACCAACTGCTCGTTCCATTCGGCGCTATGTTCATTCACTGCGGTAACGAGATATTCGCCGTCCACTTCTACTTCGGTTACACTTTCCAAAAATGCTTTGGCTTGTTCAAAAGGGGTCGCCCGCCAGCGTAATTGTGCGCGAGAACTAAGCAGGTGCGAAACTTGATCAGTTTTAATAATCGTCCCGTCTGTCATAATCGCCACTCGGTCACATAAAAGTTCAATTTCACTTAATAAATGGGAAGAAACAAGTACACTAATCCCTTCATTTCGAGCCAAAGCACGGATAAAGTCGCGCATTTCGTGAATACCAGATGGATCGAGACCGTTTGTTGGCTCATCAAGAATTAATAATTTCGGACTGGAAAGTAATGCTTGGGCAATGCCTAAACGCTGGCGCATACCAAGTGAATACGTAGAAACTCGGTCATTTATCCGCTTTTCTAGCCCAACTAGCTCGGTTACTTCTTGAATACGTTCTTTTTTTATTGAGGAATCCATCCGGGCAAAATACGCTAAATTTTCTTGTCCTGTTAAAAATGTATAAAATTCTGGATTTTCTACGATGGAACCAAGACCTCGCATTGCTTCGGTAAAATTTTTCCGGATATCTTTCCCACCAATTAAAATCGTTCCAGACGTTGGTTTAATGAGCCCGACAATCATTCGAATCGTCGTTGTTTTGCCAGCTCCATTCGGTCCAAGAAAGCCAAAAACTTCTCCAGGCATTACTTCAAAAGAAATCCCTTTGATAATTTCTCGTTTGCGAATTTTTTTATGCAGATTAGTTACTTGAAGTGCTAGCTCCGTCATCGTTTTTTCCCCCTCCCGTCTGTATAACTTCTGTCACTCGATTGCCGATAAATTGGTATCCGGCATGATTTGGATGGAATTTATCAGTCGCTAAATAGGCAGCCCCATTTTGCTGAAATAAATCAAAAGTCGGAACATAAATGATATTTTTCTCGTTTTGCGATAGATTTTGACTTTGCATGTTCCACTCATTCGCAACTTCCGACATTTCACTCGCATTTTCTAAAGACATAAACGGATTATACAGCCCAATATGAAAAACGGGCGCGGATGGATTTAAGTTTCGTATCGTTTGGTAAATTTGTTTTAAATTGCTCGTATAGCTTGCTTCGGCTTGTTTAATCGCATCACTTTTGAAATCATCCAGTGCTTCTCCGCCACGAAACAAATCATTGCCCCCAATTGTCATTAAAATAACATCGGCTGATTTTATTTGATTCTGTACTTCTTTTTGTTCTAATTGTTTGAGTAATTGTCCTGATTTCGCCCCGCTAATAGCAAGATTGACGTTCTCGACATTTTTCTCTTTTTGTTTGTAGAAATTCTCCACAACCCGAACATACCCACCGCCTTCTGTATCACCAACGCCATATGTAAGTGAGTCGCCGAGCGCAGTTATTTTAAAGGTATCTTGTTTTTTCGTTACAGTTGTATCTTTTTTGGCAGGTGAATTTGTATTATTTGCTTGATGACTTTTTTGCCCTAACCAGATGGAACCAACACCAATAATGCTTAGAATAAGCGCTATAACTGAAAAAAACAGCAAAAATTGAACTGTTTTACTTTTTTTCATTGACTAATCACCTGCCTTATTATGAGGTTTATTTAGGACTAAGTATACCAGACATTCTCGAAAAGCACCTAGTAAAAAAGCACCTATATCATTCGCATAGGTGCTAATTTTATGCTATTTCATATTATATTGTTTGATAAAATTAATTTTTCCTTTAGCATCCGTTTACTATCTTCATCTATAAAAGAATAATCCAATGCTATTTCAGTCTGCCTAAGTATCCATTCTGCTGATAAAGTAAAACTATTTTGATTCACTTGTAAATATTCGTTCGTTAGTGTTGTATTAGAAACTGTACGATTATCCGTATTAAAACAAACCTGAATTCCGTTTCTATGAAAAAGTTCTACAGGATAGCTTTGCCAGTTTTGTGCAGCCCCTGTTTGAATATTACATACTGGACACATCTCAAGCAATACTTGCTGTTTAGCTGCTCGTTCCATCACTTTCTTTGACTGAGCTAGTGCTATACCGTGACCAATGCGTCTAGCTCCGAATTCCAATGCTAATAAAACGCTTGTTAAATCACCAGTTTCACCTGCATGTATCGTGTAAGGCATACCTATTCGGTTAGCGTAAGAAAATAATGATTGATAGTCTTTTGTAGGATACTTTCCTTCATCACCAGCTAAATCAATTGCTACTACTTCTTTTCCTAAGTATTTTTTAGCTACATCAATTACTGCTAAATTAGCTTGCTCAGATTGTCTACGCATACAACAAAAAATCAAACCTATTTTTATTGAATAAACTTTTTCAGCAACCCGGCTCCCGCCAATTAAAGTCTCAGCAACTTCTTCCATTGAAAAGTTAGTGGTTGCTAGGTGTATAGGAGATAGCCTAATTTCAATATAGATAATGTTCTCTAGTGCTGCTTGTTCTGCTAAATCCAAAAGAGCTAAATATATCGCTTCTTTTGTATGTAAACCTGCTGAAACTAATCTAAAACAATTAATATATTCTGTTAAACTGCATCGATTAGCAGCAACTGTCATTCGCTGTAACTTTTCTTCTGATAACATTAAAGGGTTACCTTGTAATTCATAAAGCTTACGAAGCGTTTTTAGCCGAATGGAACCATCTAAATGACAATGAAGTTCTACTTTAGGTATTTTTTTAACTTGTTGCTCATTCACTAATAAATCATATAATACTTCTTTGATGAGCATACCAAAGCCAATTTTTGCTTGCTGAGTTGTTTTTACTACTTCTTCATGATTTAAGTTCGACTGTAAACCTGCTGCTAAATTCGTAATACACGAAATTCCTAACACTTTTATTCCTGCATGATTAGCCGCTATTACTTCTGGGATGGTTGACATCCCAACTGCATCTGCTCCTAGCCTTCTCGCCATTTGTATTTCTGCAGGAGTTTCATAACTCGGACCGGAAAACGCCATATAGATACCATCTTTTAAAGAAATATTTAAATTTCTAGAAGCTAAGTGCGCTTTTTCAATATAGTCGTGGCAGTATGCTTGACACATATCTGGAAAACGCGGACCAATCTCTGCTTGATTTTCACCTATTAAAGGATTCGCTCCCATAAAATTGATATGATCAGTAATTACCATCAAATCTCCTACAGCAAAATTCCTATTCACTCCACCTGAAGCATTGGTCACAATTAGTGATTGCACTCCTAACGCTTTCATTATTTGAACCGGATAAATTACTTGAGACATTAGATTCCCTTCATAAAAATGAAAACGCCCTTGTAATACCAAAATAGTTTTCCCTGATAAGACACCAAAAATAAGCTTTCCACTGTGTCCAACCACTGTTGTTGCTGGAAAATGAGGAATGTCTTGATACGGAATTTCTATTTTATGTTGAATTTCTTCTGCTAAATCACCTAAACCAGATCCTAAAACTAAACCACAGGCTACTTTTTTAATACCTTTTGTTTGGAGAAAGAAAATCGTTTCCTTCATTTTTTCAGTTGCTAGTTGCATCATTTTCCTCCTTGTTATTTATTACAAAGCCAAGCAAGAAATTTCTTGCTTGGCTAATTACTATGCCTCTTTGAAAGTAAAGAAGGCTAATAAAAATGAAATTAACATTGTTGCTAGTGATGCTAATGCTACAACAATCACATAAGAAACATCGCCTGTTTGAGGATTGATAAACCCACCAATTCCTAAAACACCAATTGTACTAGCAAAATTATGAACTCCAGCTACTGCAATAATAAGCGCCCCTATCGCTGTTCCAATACAAGTAAAAACAAATCGTCTTTTCACTGGTAAGGTAACTCCGTAAATTGAAGGCTCAATGATGCAAAAGAAATCAGAAACCATTGCAGGAACACAAATTTTCTTAACATCTGGATTCTTCGTTTTCAAATAAACTGCAAATACGACAGCCATTTGAGCTAATGGAGCTGTAAAAATCATTGGCAATAAATAATCGGTCCCTGTTGTTGCGAGATTATTTATTCCTATGGCAACTAATGGCCAATGTAATCCAAGAATAACCAGTGGTGTATAAAGAATGCCTACGAACAAGGCTGCTACAACTGGTGAGAAACTAAACAGAGCTAAAATCGCACTAGAGATAATACTACTTGCAATATTAGCAATTGGACCAAATACTAAAATTGTTGCTGGAACACCAATAATTAAAGTAAGAAATGGGACAAAGGTGAAATGTAATGATTGAGGAATAATTTTTTTGATAAAATGCTCAAATTTCGATAGAAAGAACATCGAGAAGATAATAGGAATAACTGTTGATGTGTATCCATTCGCTGGAAAAATGATAGGAATACCTAGAAAATCACTATAAATATCCATCTGAAGAAAAGTACCATTAAACAACTGGTAGATTGCCTCTGGTCCAACTAAATCATTAAGTAGATTTGGGAAAACAAGTGAAGCACCAACAATCATCCCAATAAATGGATCTGAGTTAAATGTTTTTGCACTAGTGTACCCTAAGATAACTGGAAAGAAAGTAAACAAAGCATAACCAATTGCATTTAAGATGACAAATGCGCCATCCCCTGGGCTAATTACTTTAGAGGCAACTAAGAGTGACTCCACACCTAAAATCAAAGAACAACCAATCATTACTCCAAGTGTAGGGGTAATGATTTTAGTTATTGTATCAATGAAACGATTTAATAATGTTTTCTTATCTTTATTAGTAGAATCATTAGTGCTAGTTTCCTCATTAGTATTCGAAATAGATAATTTAGATAACATTTCTTGATAGATTTCTCCAACTTGCATACCAACAACTACTTGATATTGACCATTTGCAGATTGAGCAGTCATAATTTTTTCATGATTTATCAGAGCATCTCTATTAACTAAACTTTCATCTTTTAGTGTAAAACGTAATCTAGTCACGCAATGTGTTAACGCAATTATATTACTATCTCCACCTACATTTTCAATAATGAACGCATTTAATTTATCATATTTTCCCATATGCAATTTTCTCCATTTCTAATTATTGTCAATCTTGGCGAGTTTCTCAAATAAATCTTCCATTAATTTATCTCTTTCAACAAAGTAAACATATTTTATAAAATGGCGTCTAAAGTCTTGGCTGTAATAATGATTATCTTGCATAATGGGACTATTAACCAATTTATCTTTCATAAATTCTTCACCTAATAGCCAACCAATAGGAACAACATCCCATAATGCCCGTGACCAAACCTTTCCACCATTTTTTAGATTAGTTATTTTCGCTTCTTCTTCCGTTCTTGTCACCATATAATCACAAAATTTATTTTTTCCTTTTAACCAATACTCTAACTCCGGCCCGGTTGTAGCAAAAGCAGAAATAACTCCCATCCCTGGAAACTGAACTAGTGGCATCGGGGTATCAAGTAAAACTCGAGCAGCCACTAAATCTTGTCGACAATTAAAGGATAAATTATTATGCCATTCATAGCCCAGTCCACCTAACCATAAAACAACTATATTTTCTGTTATTTTTGGTTCTAGTAAAATAGCTGTAGCAATATTAGTAGCAGCGGCAATTCCAATGACATAAAGAGGATTTTCTGAACTATGCGCTAATGCTAACTCAATCAAATGTTGGACAGCATCACTCATTTTAGGTTTTGAATTAACTAAAAAATCAACTGATCCTTTAAAAGTGATTTTTTCTAATTCTGGACGGTTCAATAATTTATAAACCCTAAGAATTTCTTCATAACTTTTTTCCATACCGTCTTTCGGCCCATTAGAATGATGATTTAAAAATGGTGCTGCATACACTCCTACCACATTAAATTTTTCTTTTGACTGAATCATATAGGCTAAAGCATATTGATCATCAATTTCGTTAAATGTATCTGTATCTAATACAACATCAACCTTTCCTGATGGTCTTTCTAACATTTTTAAAATTTGGCTATTATCCATTCTTATAAATCCTCATTCCTTAATATTTTATAGAAAGCGCTTTCCTTAAATCCATAATAACATTAATTTGGTTATTGTCAAATAATATTTTTGTTTTAACCAAATTAAAAGCAAAAAAAAAAGATAAATTGGTTTTTAGCAATTTATCTTTTTTTAAATGTTTAAAATCTCTATTTTTGCCTTGGATAAAGTTTCTAACTGATCTGTAGTAAAGTCCACTTCTGTAATAATGGTATCGTAATCCGTTGCATGATTTACTTTCCACATCGCAATACTTGGGTACTTATTGTTTTCTATAAGCAGAATATTTTTTTGTGAATTTTTCATGATTGCTTTTTGCAAATCGGCATCTTGTTCTTTATAAGCGGTAATTTCCAAATCTTCATCTATCGCACCTGGGCTTATAAAAGAAATATCCGCTTTTAGCTTTTTCATTTGATGGATAGTCATTGAACCGAAAGAATTTTCTTGGTTTAAGCTAAAAGTTCCGCCTAAAAAAATAATAGAAAGCTCTATCTTTTTCTCTTGAACATAGTGCATAATACTAAAGGAATTCGTAATTACAGTAATATTATTTAACAACTGTGGATATTTACTAAGCATATGGATAAGCATAACTGAAATGCTATTATGTTCAATGGCGATTACTTGACCTGGACTCACTAATTGACATGCTTTATCCGCTATTTTACTTTTAGATTTTGAATTAATTTCTTTTCTAAATGAGTATGGGACATCTCTAGCAATGGTGGTATGAGCAATAGCTACACTACCATGAGCTTGAACTACTTTTCCAGCGAGTTGTGTGGATTTCAAATCGTTTCTAATTGTTTCTGTCGTTACATTAAGAAATTCAGCTAAGTTAGCCAATGACAAAATCGAATTTTCATTTAATATTTCAATTATTTTATTTCTTCTTGACTCGACTTTTCCCATCTAATTCTCCTTTTCTCTTCAATACTAAAGTTAGTATACCTTATTTCGGTTAAAGTTTGTATGAATTTAATCATTTATATCCAAAAAAGCTAACTCGTTAGCGCCCGTTAACATATCCTTACGTATTATCAATCAGTCAGGTTTGTATCAAAATAACTTTGGGTTCTCTGCTGGTTCATTTAGGTTATTTCATTTCTTCCAAATACTATCAAGAAGCAATTGAGGCTTTAATTCATGCTGCTGTAAAAAACAACAAACAAGTTCAAGTATCTTTTCATTCCTTTATTTAAATGACAGTAATATAAAAATAAAAGGCTTGGACATAGGGGATTTTAGCGCCCCTTATGTCCAAGCCTCTTCTGCTATTTTTATTCTGCTACGATTGCTTTTGTCAAATCGTCGACAAAATCTTGTTTGTTTTCTGCTTTCGATGCTTCGGAAATTGCATCAATATCTTTCGGTTTATCATCCCACCGACCAGAATCTGCGGTTACCGCAATATGGATACTTTTATCTTTATTATCATTCATAAAAGTGGATACATTTTCTGGGATATCATCGGACTGCACTGTAGTGAATAGAACAACTTTGTCATAATCCTCTGCTTTTACTTTGTCTAACTTTGTTGTATCGATAATGGAAACATGCACGTTTTTGCCTTCCATGTCTTTTTTCACTTGGTCCATGACACTGTCTTTGAATTTACTACCTTGAGTTGCCAGTAATACATGATCTCCTGTAGCTGATTTATTTATTTCAGCATTTTCAGTAACGTCCATTGATTTAATAAAACGGTAGGATAACATCACTCCTGCAAAGATGACTACGGCGATTCCTACGACGATTAAGCTGATTTTTAGTGGTTTTTTCATTATTAAATTCCTCTTTTCTGTTAGTTGGGTCATTCTGATCTTAAAGCTTCTGCTGCATCTAATTTTGCTGCTTTATTACTTGGATAAATCGAGAAAATAAAGCCAATGATTATCGTTATTGCGAGTGTGACAAGGAAATTCCAGAACGAAATGTGAATCATATCTTCAAAGCCGATTTTCATTTCTAAAATAGGACTAGCTATTTTTGCAATTGTCACGGCGACAAGACTTGATAGCACATTAGCTAAAATAATAATATAACTTGCTTCCATCATGAAAAGCCCGCGAATATGGCGTTTACGATAACCAATTGCTCGGAATACACCGATTTCTCTTGTTCGTTCCACCACACCGATATAAAGCACAATAGCAATCATCACGCCAGCTACTGCAAGCGAAAGGCCTGCAATAAAGGCAATCAAGTACACAATAATATCGGTAAACTGGCTAAATATATCTACGAAAGCATTTGCGTTTGTAATCGAATAATTCGCCCAATCTTTGTCATCCTCATATTTCTCAACGATTTCTTCTGCTTCTGCTGTCGTTTTTGTGAATGCATCTACAGATAAAATCGGTTTTTCAATACCAGTTGTTTTAATAAAATCGTTCATTGTTTTTGTGGAAACATCAAATCCTCTAGCAAAACCTTCTTTAGATGGATTTGTAATACCAGAAATGGTTGTCTCTATTTTGACTGTATTTTTTGTGTCACTGTTTCTTCCGGCATAAACGAAGGTTATTTTTTTACCAATCAGTTTATCACCGTCATTTTTTGTTAATTCATCAGAATCCTTTTTTCCAAGAATTGCTTTTGCTACACTTGACGGGATAACTGCTCCGGTTTCATCACATGTTACCATTTTTCCGCTTAAAAGATACTCATCTTTGACAGTTAAATCTTCATAGCGTGATGGTTTAAAGTTGGCTTCTTGCATTTCACCAGAAATACCTTTTAAATATTTACCATCATATTCAAATTTAATTCCTTGGATAGTAGTGCGTTCATATATTTCTGTAATATTTTCATCTTCATACAGTTGTTTAATTTTCTTAATTTCACTACTCGTTAATGGAGTAGTCGGTTCAGGTGATTTCGAGCCACCATCTTCTTTATAATAAGTCGTAATCTGATTGGGTGAAAAAGTGGTACCAAAAATCTTTGAAAGACTTTGATTCACTCCATTTCCAAGTCCAAATGCTAATAAAATAGCGATAATGCCAATCGAGGTTCCAAGTGCTACAAGCAAATTCCGGAATTTTCTATTGAAAAAACTTTTAAAAGAAATTTTAGCAGTAGCCCACCAGTTTAGTCTTAACTTTTTTTCATTTTTGTGGGTAACTTTTTGGACAACCTCTTTTTTTCTTTCAAATGAAATTACTTCTCCATCTGCTAGTCGTAATACCGCATCGGTTTGGTCTGCAATATTTAAATCATGGGTGACAACTATTACGGTTGTACCTTTTGCTGCCAAATCCTTAAGCAGTTTAATAATTTCGCCTGATGTAACACTATCTAGTGCTCCAGTTGGTTCATCTGCTATAATCATATCTGGATTATTAGCGAGAGACCTCGCAATGGCTACCCTTTGCTTTTGTCCACCAGATAGTTGTGTTGGTTTTTTGCTAGCAAAGTCTTCTAGACCAACTTGTTTCAGCAAATCAAGTGCTCTCGCGTTTCGATCACTTTCTGCTAATTCAGGATTCAAGTATAAAGGAACTTTTACATTTTCAATGACAGACATATGATTGACTAGATGAAAGCTTTGAAAAATAAAACCGATATGGTTAAAATGATAGGCATCTAAATCAATATCCTGTAAATCTTCCCCGTTATATAAAACTTCCCCTTCATAATCAGTGTCAAGTCCACTAATAATATTGAGCAACGTGGACTTCCCACTACCACTTTTTCCTATAATTGCTGCAAATTCTCCATCTTGAATGGCTACATTAATATCTTTCAAAACTGGTGTTTCGTTTCTCTTTCCTAACTTATAAGATTTTTTAAGGTGTTTAACTTCTAACATTTATTCTCCTACTTTCAAATAATGTCCATTTTTTTAGATTTCATATAGATGTAACTGCCTGCAATCACTGAACATAATCCTACATTCCAAATAATAGATAGAAGGGAAATATCGAAGTGTCCATTAGGTAAAATGGAAATGATCCCAGCACCGTTATAAATATGCAAGTAGTATTCAGCTAATAAATTGACAATTAGGATAGCAAAGAGAAGTAGAATAACTGCCGCTTTCTGAAGGGAACTTGCCTTCACGTGATCTTTTAACCACCCTACCGGAATAACAAAGTAACAAACAAACATGGCGATAAATAAAAACATCATCAGCGTTCCAGATACAAATGATAACGCATCTCCTGCTTCGATTCTTCCTGTTTCAAAACCGTAATACCAAATAAAGGCACTTTGAAGTAAAATTACAGTAATTGCGGATAAATAAGCAGCAAATAGTTTTCCGAAAAATTTCTTTGTTTCTGAAAATCCAGAAAGAGAAGCAAGTGTTACGTTTTCTTTCGATGTATCGAGTTTTGTGATTTTCCAAGTAGTGATAAGAACTAGAATTAAGCTTATCACCGTCGTTCCTCGAATTGCTCTAAAAAGCAAATCCATTCCTTCTAGCAGATTCATCGTGAACCCCAGAAAGTTCAGCCCCAAGATAATTGCAAGTCCAATCAAAAGAATCGGACTGATTTGTTTTAAATAAAAAGTAATCATTTTTGTCATTTGTTCATTTCCTCCTTGTAGAAATCGATTAGTGAGTTGCCTGTTTGTTCGCGATAAGTTTCTGTTTCAATATTTTTTAACGTGTTTTCTTTAAGCAACCAAAGTTTGCTATATAATTTTTCGGTTCCTTCTAAATGATGGGAAGAAATAATCGTGATAGCCTCTGGATTTGTTTCGCTAATAATAGCTTTCATTACTTCTGAGCGAGCCATAATATCGATACTCGCAAAAGGTTCATCATAAAGATACAATTTGGCTTTTCTTGCTAACACACTACCAATTTTCACTTTCATTAACATACCTGTTGATAGTTCACCAAGTTTTAGGCGTTTGTTAATTTGCCATCCAGCAAGTAATCGGTTCCACTTATCTAACTCCATATTTTCAAAAAGAAGCGCATGCTGTTTCATAAAATCTTCTATAGTAATACTTTTTTTAGCGTAAAGTTCATTATTTAAATAAGCGATGTGCTGGCGGATATCATTGGTAGTAAAAACTTCATTGTCTAATTCCAATCTGCCACTATTCGGTTTCTTCAAGCTTGCTAACATATCTAGCAAGGTCGTTTTCCCGCTACCATTTTCACCAGTGAGTACAATCATGTCGCCTGGCTTTGCTTCGAAGTCCACATTTTGTAAGACTAATTTATTTGGATAGGATTTAGCGATATTATTTCCCACTAACATTTACTTTTACCTCCTCTACTTTTTTCACCCAAGCGATAATTTTTTCTTTATTAATTCCTAATTTACTCATTTCACTAATAAAATTTTCGGTAAGTTGTTTTGCGATGTCATTTTCCAATTGCTCCAATCTCCTCTTATCTTCTGTCAAATATTTACCAGTACCTCGAACAGTGTAACTAATTTCCGTTTCTTCCAGTTCTGCATAAGCTCGCTGGATGGTTGTTGGATTTACTTCTAACTTTGTTGCTAGCTCTCTTACAGATAGTAGCTTGTCACCAGCCTCGTATGTTCCTGTAACAATTTCTGTATGAATATAATGAACGATTTGTTTATAAATGGGTTTACTATCATCAAACTTCATCATTTCCTCCTTTCGCCTGTCTGTCCGTATCACCGTACCATCTGGGTCACACTGGCTATGAATGTACTATATCAAAGGATTGCGAGACGATTTATATATTCCATATAGAAAAAACGCTTTTTTCGATACATTAAAATATATTTTCTACTCATGAACGTTTACAAGGTGCTATTTTAAAGAACGTCACAAACTGTTCAATAATCTTTTTCAGCATAAATAGCGTATAATAAAGGATAAATAAATCTGCAAAGGAGTGGCACTAATGTCAGAAAAACTAGATACCGTACTTGGCTATTTAAAAGAATTTCCGGATTATTATAAATATGTAAAAAAGCAAACCTATACAATGAACGAAAAAATAATTTTGGAGGAAGAAAAAGCAAAACATATTTTTTTCGTATTAGAGGGCTATGCTGCCGTTGAATTAGAGAATAATTTAAGAAAAACGAACTACATTTCCATCTTTGTTCTTCCATATAATGTTTTAGGAATTGATGCGTTCTCCTCTTATCCGAAAAAAAAGCATAGTATAACTGTCATGAGTGAACGACTCGTACTTTACAAAATAGATGCGGATTTTTTGCTCAATATATTGTCTGTGAAACCTGATGTGAATGATTTTCTTCTAGCTAGTATTGCGGATGTTTTCGCTCGCCACTATGCACTTCTTGGAATGATTGCCAAAACGCCAAAAGAACGGGTTTATATGGCTTTAGAAAATCTTGCAGTGGAGATGGGGACTGAAGATGAGGAAAAAAATGAAATCGTGTTACCAAACTTTATCAATCAGTCAGTCCTTGCCAGATATTGCCGCACAACGCAGCCAAACATATCCAATTTATTAACCGAACTAGTAGAAGAAGAATTTTTACTCAACAAAAAAAGCCCTTACCGGATTGATAAGGACTCTTTGGATATATAATTTTTCAAGATAGACTCGCCACATTGGTTAGTCTATTTTTAATTTTAGTTTTTCTTTTTACGCCAGAAGAATAAGCCAAAAGCGATACATACAGCCATTAAACCAAATACACTATACAACAAGCTATCCCAAAAATTATCCCCAGTAGTAGGTAGTTTTAAATCCTCTGCAACTAGTGATTGTTTCTTTTGAGCCTCTGTTATTTTTAATGTCTCCGGTTTGTCGGTGGAAGCTCGGTGTACACCTGGTGTAGTAGGATTATTCGGTTGGAGAGGTTCAACTGGTTTTGTTGGTGTTACTGGTGGTGCTGGAAGGACTTTTGCTTTTACGGTTACATTAACAGTCACAGCTTCACCGGCAAAGCTATAAGTAACCGGATAAATGCCTACTTTTGTGGTATCAACTGTCCCTTCTACTTGCACCTCACCAAAGGAAACCTCAGCTCCAATTGAATTTATTGCGCCATCAAAATTATCCTCTGCACCCCATTTATCCCCTACATAAATTGTGGAATCATGCGCTTTAATTGTGGCTGAAACAGCTTGATACACATAAGTGACTGTTTGAGAGTCCTTTTCAAATACTCCGCTTGCATTTGCTGGTAATTTACTTTCGTCTAATGTAAATCCGGCAATTTCTTTCGCTTTTGTTTGGTAAGAATCATCTAGTTTTCCCATCAAATCTTCAGAAGTAGCTATTTCGTGACCATTTTCATCTACATATTTTACCGTGACTGGTGCGCCTTCCATTTTTTTATACACATACGTGACAGAAAGTGGCTCGTAGTCAAATGTGCCAATTCCATTGGTTGGTAATTTGGAAGTATCTAAATCATATCCATCCATTGCTAATTCATATTCAGGCGTTGTTACGTCATAATCATCGCCTATGAATCCACTAACTACCTGTGGTTCATGAATCGTCTTTCCAGCTTCATCTACATAATTAACTGTTAAATCCCCAGCTGTCGTACTTGGCATGCTAATACCAAAAGTTATTTGGTTTTGTGGGTTGTTTGGTGCATTATCCAATACAACACGAATATTATGATAGCCAGATCTGAAACTCTTTAACGAAATACTAACATCAGAGGTTAACTCGCCCTCATACAGTAGTTTACCAAAAGCTTCATCCGTAATTGTTACCTCATGCCCTTCAAAAAGTTCCCTATCAAACATAAATTCCGTATGCAAATCAATAAAAGTAGAACTGCCAGGAAGAAAAGGAGTAAGCAATGTATCATTCGTTAAGTTACTAAAATAAGTGGTTGTCGCCTTCAAATGTCCCCCGTATTGAGGTGTAGCCGCTGGATAAATAAAAGTTGAGTAAGAATAAATACTTGGTTCTGGTTCTCTACTATTAATGGTCACTTGGTTACCCGATACATTTACTTCATTTCTTCCTGTTCGATTTTCATATAAGCTCAAAGGAATTTGACCAACCAGTTGGTTGCTCTGTAACATAATCGACGAAATCTTTCCGAGTCCATCAGGAATTTTTCCAGTGAATTGATTGTAGTCTAATCGAAGTTCTGACAAATTCGTTAATTTTCCTAATTCAGCAGGAATCTCTCCTGATAGGTTATTAGAATATAAAAGCAATTTTTCAAGTGATACTAAATTTTTAATCTCTGGTGGCACCTTACCAGTAAGCGATTTATTACTCAATGAAATAGTCTTAATTTTAGCCAAATCGTCAAATGTTAAATCTACACCGACCACTTTTGGCGCTAATTGTCTGTTTACCTCATTAATTAACCATGTTTGTCCTCCTAAATCTTCCGAAGTAACAATGTCGGTTGCATTATTTTTTAAATTAACTTGTTGGTTCGTATCCTTTGTTGATTTCAATTTTGTTGTTTCAATTTTGGCTGCTGATCCAGAAAGTGGATTAACCCATACAAAATTCAATGATAAAACAACAGCAGATAGGCATAGAAACGCTTTTTTCATTTGTGTATAACCTCCAGTAATGTTTATTACTCCTAAAATTATACGCTAAACAGCCATTTAAAAATGCCTTCTTAAGTAGTGAAATTACTTATTTGTGAATATTTATTGAACTTTTTATATCATAAAAATAGGGGGTTCTTCCATTTTTAATCAATTATTTTTGACACATTTTAATAAAAAACATCCAAAATAATTTATTGTAAATAAACATAAAAACAAAAGTAAATTATCCCAAAATGATTGATATAACTCGTTTTAATACAAAAGTAAACATCTTGAAAATCCCCAACACCTTTTTCAAACGCATCCAAAATCGTTAAAAATCACTTAAATTCAACCTATTTTTGAACAAACCTACGTTTTTATTCGTTTTTGAGCTTATGTCAATAAATTGTCACATTTAAACCGCGCTCATCTGCACCTTTAGTCTATTTTTAGTACTCAATCGCGTCGGAAACATACTATAATTGACTAATAAATGACAAAAACAAGAACAACAGACGGGATGTGCGACACTTCTTGAGAAAAACTTTTCTAATCCTCACTAGCTTCATTATATTTGCAACACTAATTTCCCTTATTTTTTCGAATGTTTATGCGGAACAATCTACTTCATGGCTAGAACAAGAACTTGACGGCAATGAACCATTTATTAAGGCTGTCGAACGCCAATTAAATAAAAGCCGCGAACAAATAACTTTACAAGACTTAGAAAGTATGACGACATTAGGTGTCGAAAATGCTTCTTCATTCCCTGAAAAAATTACTGATTTTAAAAATTTAACCACATTATCTGTACATATGGGAACGATTACGGAAGTACCAGATAACCTAGCTGAATTAAAAAAAATTACTACTTTGGTTTTAACTAAGAATAACTTAACTGAATTTCCTATGGTGGTTTTCCAACTGCCCGCTTTAGATTCCTTACAATTAGCCAATAATTCTATTAAAGAAATACCACCTGAACTCACTTCTATGTCCTCTCATTTAAGTAGCTTAGGACTTCAAAATAATCAATTGATTTCTATCCCTACTGAATTTTTCACTATTGATTGGGCAAGCGGTTACTGGCCACCACTTGGACTTAGACCATTACTTACTGCCCTATCAGGAAATCAAATTACATCAGATATTCCCGCAGACTATCTTGATAATTACAATAATGGCGGTAATATGCTGGAACACTATTCTTATAGACAAGGTCAAGATCAATTAGTTTATAATGGCGATCCTATTACCGTACCTTTTAATACGGACTTTAAGCAACTAATCCCTGATAAATCTAAGTTAGGGCTAGCTTCTAATAAAGCCCTTTTTGACGCACATGAATTTGAATACTACGATGACGGCTCCTCTACTCTCGAAAACGGCGTGGCGACAAAAGAAGGGCCAGGTTTCATCACAATCAAAAGCACTTTATCCACCAAATCCAATCCATTCGCTAAAGTTCGCGTTCCGATCATTGTGGAAGCTCCACCAAAAGGCGCTGATATTACAGTGGAATATAAAAGTACTACTGGCGAAACGCTTGCACCAATCGACACTTTAGAAGGTTTACTGGATGCAAATTACACATCCAATCCTAAAACCATTACTGGCTATACTCTAACGGAAACGCCTGCAAATGCGAACGGTACTTTTTTGAAAGATCCACAAATAGTCACATACATTTATTCCAAAGATCCCGTTCCCGCGGAGCCAGTCACTGTTAATTACGTGGATGATAAAGGCAAAAAACTAGCACCGTCCGAAACATTTACTGGATTTATTGATGACCCTTATGTATCTCTTGAAAAAACAATTGATGGTTATTCATTAGTCAGCACACCTACAAATGCCAGCGGAAATTTAACAGCGAATGCGCAAACAGTTAATTACATTTACCGAAAAATACTCATCCCCGCCGAACCCGTAACAGTTAATTACATTAGTGATACCGGCGAAAAACTAGCAGACCAGACAGTATTAAAAGGAAATATTGGAGACACTTTTTCCGTTTCAGCAGAAACCATTTCAGGTTACAAACTAAAATCAACTCCCACTAGTGCAAAAGGGGTATTCTCCGATAAAAAACAAACAATTGACTATGTTTATGAAAAAAAGAATGATTTACTAAAAAAAGGCTCTACATTAAGTGTAAAGCCGAATAATACATCTTCTGCTCCAACAGAAATAAGCGCTGCAAATAAGCCGAAACTACCTAAAACAGGAGACACTAATCCTTTAGTTTCAACACTAACAGGCCTATCCCTTTTAGCTTCAACCATCATTTTATGGAGAAAAAACAGTTAATAATTCCAGAATACAAAAAGACGATAAACTAATGTTTATCGTCTTTTTATCTGATTTCTTTCTTATAATGATTTCTCAAATTGTTACAATCCATCTTTCCTAAAGTTTCCTTTAGATTGTTTGTATTTTTTTAGCTAGGCACATAATTCCAAGACCTTTCACGTGGAAAAGTCTTAAATATCTTCGCGTTCTAGCCATAAACTAAGAAGTACATCGTTTTCTTCTTTAATATCTTCTTTCGTCATTTCAGGTTTAACATCTACTTTTTCGAGAATTTCAAATTGAATTGTGTCAATTCCATGTTCCCTTGCTTCTTTTGCCATTTCTGGTGGTAGCATGTTTCCTGCTCCTATTTTTATTCCAAATGCAAGTTTATTGGCGATTCCTTTTAAATCCATGGTGTTATCAATTAAGTATTTACCACTTTTTGTACTGATAAAACGGTAAACGCCGGCATCAGGGGCTTTTTCTTTGTATGCACGAATTAGTTCTTTACGATTATCTTTATTCATTTATTTCACGTCCTTAATAACCTGCTTCTTGTAATAGTTTGCTTAGTGTTTTGAGGCGTTCGCTGAGTAGCTCATCGTCGTTTTTTAATGCTTGCTCGAATAATTGCATGTCCTCATCAATATATTCGTTATCTTCACAAACGGCAATAGTCAGCGCATCTCCTTGCAAACCAATACGATCAAGCGTGGGATTCTCTTTATCATAAAAATGAGGTAAACGGTAAGCATCTTTAAAATGAACTTTGGTTCTAGCGATTAAAATTGCCAAGTCGAGCACACGATGTAGCGGAAGTTCTTCAGATTGGCGCGACCATTTATCACCTGTGTGACGCCAAACTTTAGCGGAAATATCTACTTTGCCGCGATCATTCCACTGCGCAAGTCCGAGCGAAAGCCCCTTAGCATCTGAGTGGTAAGCATTCTTGCCGTCTACTTCTTCATAATTTTCAACAACGATTACTGGTTTATGTTTTAAGGTAGTTGGAATCTTCATGAGATTTCTCCTTTTAAATTTTATTAGTTTACTAAATTAGTATATTACTAATTTTATAAAATGTAAAGAAAAAACTTCCCTAGTTATTAGGAAAGTTCGTTTTTCATATGTAATTGTTGCAATCCATCTGATAATTCAACCTCGATAGTGCGATGGTTCGTGACGTTTACTATTCCTGAGTCGGTTTGATACGTGCCTGTTGCCGGGAGAACGTAATCTTCTAAGTCAATCATCTCGCCATTCTTTACTGTGCCAGTAATATACCACGGATGGCCTAAGAGCTCTTCTGCTTCTTGAAAGTGTCCGCAACGAATAAACGCTCGAATGTTGGTGGAGCTTATTTTAGTTTGATTCGTTTCAATCACTGGGACGGATGTGACACCTATATCATAAGGCTTGCATAGGTCCCGAAGTAAATCTACGTCAGAATCGCGCCCTTTACCAAAATTAAATTCGGAACCGACGACAATATGCGATAAATTTAAATTGGTTAAATGGTCTTTGACAAACTCTTCTGGCGTCGTTTCCGCATACCTAGGTGTAAATGCTGTTTCGATTAAATGATCAACACCGTAATGTGCGAGCCAGCGTTCTTTTTCCATTCTTGGTGTGAGCATTTCGCGATATATGTCGATTTGTTTTAAAGCCCAAAGTGGATGTGGACTGAAACTGATAGCGGTTAATATTTCATTTTCTTTTTTTATGGATAATGCTGTATTTAAAATGGACTGATGGCCGATATGTACCCCGTCGAATTTGCCGATTGTTAAAACGGCGGGACGACTATCCTTATTTGGTGCGAGCGTTACATGTGATACTTCCATTGGCTGATTTCCCCCATTCCTCTCTAAGTTTAAAGCATAACAAGGCGCTCGTGCAAATTTATTGATTGCATAAAAAAAGACCTTTCCTAGTTTCGAAAAGGTCTTGAAAAAGTTTATTCTACTGTCACACTTTTTGCTAAGTTTCTTGGTTTGTCGACGTCACAATCACGGTGAAGTGCTGCGTAATAAGCTAGTAGTTGGCACGGGATGACGCTTGCCAGTGGTGTTAATAATGGATGCACTTGCGGAATAACAAAGCGGTCGCCTGGTTGTGCGACGTTTTCCATTGCGAATACACAAGTTTTTGCTCCACGCGCTAATACTTCATTGACATTTCCACGAATATTCCAGTTGATAGATTCTTGCGTGATAAGCGTTAAAACTGGTGTTCCGTCTTCGATAAGCGCGATTGTTCCATGTTTTAATTCGCCACTAGCAAAACCTTCCGCTTGAATATAAGAAATTTCTTTTAGTTTAAGAGCAGCTTCCATCGCTACGAAATAATCAATATTTCTACCTAGGAAGAACGCGTTACGAGAAGTTGCTAAATATTCACCAGCGATGTGCTCAATTACTTCTTTGCTAGAAACCATTGCTTCCATTGCTGTTGCTACAATTCCTAATTCAGCAGCTAAATTCATGTTAAGTGCTTCTTCGTCACCAATTTCGCGACCAAGGGAAACTGCAAGTACGGCCAACACGGAAATTTGGGCTGTATAGGCTTTTGTTGAAGCGACAGCGATTTCTGGACCTGCGTATAAATACATCGAATGGTCTGCTTCACGGTCTAGCGTCGAACCTGGTACGTTTGTTAACGTTAATGTCCGGTACCCAAGTTCTTTCACTTTAACAAGACATTGACGGCTGTCGGCAGTTTCACCACTTTGTGTAATAAAAATAAACAATGGTTTTTTAGACATCAATGGCAAATTATAAGCAAATTCACTGGAAACATGTACTTCTACAGGGATTTTCGCCATTTTTTCGATTAAATTTTTTCCAACTAAACCGGCATGATAACTCGTTCCACATGCAACGATATGAATGCGGTCAGATGATAAAATTTCGTCAATGATAGTTTTATCGACATTGATTTCGCCAGCTTCATTTTGGTAAGCTTGAATGATTTTACGTGTGACAGCTGGTTGTTCATCAATTTCTTTTAACATATAGTGCGGGTATGTGCCTTTTTCGATGTCGGATGCATCTAGTTCTGCTTTGTAGCTAGCTCGAGTGATTTCTTCACCTTCCAGTGTTTCTAAAGTGAAGCCGTCTTTGGTCACAATCACGATTTCTTTATCCATAATTTCCACGAACTCGTCTGTTTCTTTAAGAACAGCCATGGCATCACTTGCGATAACATTGAAGTTTTCGCCTTTTCCGATTAATAATGGACTTTTATTTTTTGCTGCGTAAAGTGTTTCTGTATCGGTTTGGTCAATTAAGCAGATTGCGTAAGAACCATGAAGTAACGATAACGTTTTTTTGAATGCTTCTTTAGTAGGAAGTTCTGTTGCAAAAAATTCAATAAGCTGAACGATTACTTCTGTATCCGTATCACTAACAAATGAATGATTTTGTAAGTATTCTTCTTTTAAAAGGGTATAGTTTTCGATTACACCATTATGAACCATTGTAAAACGGCCTGATGTACTTTGGTGCGGGTGGGCGTTTTCGTGATTTGGTTTGCCGTGCGTTGCCCAGCGTGTATGTCCGATTCCCGTTGTACCGAATGCATCACTTGGTACAAGGCTCGCAAGGTCTGCAATCCGTCCTTTTTCTTTGACTACTGTTACTAAATCCTTATTTTGCAAAGCGATTCCCGCAGAGTCATAGCCGCGGTATTCTAATTTTTCCAGTCCTTCTAATAAAATGCCTTTTGCATTATTTGTTCCAATATATCCAACGATTCCACACATAATAAAATTCCTCCAATAATTAACTTGAGGGCAGACTTATCCAATTTCAAGCCCTCTACATTTTTTGGTTTCCTTGGAGGGAAAAAAACATGTTTCATTACTACTCTGTCCACTTGGTCACCCAAATGATTTGTAAGTAAGACTTAACGACTGCATGCACAGCCGGGAGACTCCCGCCGAAATTTCGATTAATCTCCTCCTCGTCAACTGACCGATACTTTTCAGGGATTTCACCTTCAAGTATTTTCGTCCCAATCAGTTCTGGCGCTTCTATTTAATTGTACAATCCTCCTTCACTACTTTTCAAGGAAACAAATTCATTTTACAATAATATGTATACTAGGTCAAGCATTATATATAGCCGTTTGATTAAAATTGGTCTATACATTGACAAAAAATAACAAATGACTAATAATATAGATATGATATAAAAAGGAGCGAGCTGAATGGTTTTTACAAAAAAAATAATTGCTAGTATTGCTGTTTTCATTTCACTTGGATTCATTTATTTTCGAGTAAGTACAGCTATCGCATTTGAAAATACAAGTAATGCTTCCCTTCTCCCTTCTACTGGAGACGCGTTTTCGGTTTGGCCGATTGTTATAGGAGTGGTGCTTGTCGCGCTTGCTGTCGTCATATTTATTAAGAAGAAAATATAAAAAATCGTTTGAGAGCATGAGATATGCTTTCAAACGATTTTTTTATGGGCGGCTTAGGTAAATGGCTTGCTTTCCCATAGCAGACCAGCCTTCTTCTAAGATGCTTCTTTTTACAGCACGATTTTTATATCCATATGGATCATTAATATAAAAATTATTTTTATCGAACCCAGTAATTACTACACTGTGCATCGAATACGTAATTTTCTTTTTACCTTCTTTTGTTTGGACGGTTTGCCAATTTTTGGGTGCATGATAGTCCGTGGTAGTGATAATCCAAACTGGTGCACCTGTGCTGAGTACGGTAATGATGTCTTGAATACTATTACCACTAATATCATGGACATGTGCTTCGTTAACATATTTAGCAGCCAGTTTAGCCATAGGCGCATGATTCACGCCAAGACCAGGGCTATCGCCGCTAATGCTCCCGACAAATGCTTTATCCGGATTACCGTGTAAACCATTTTGTTCGATTGGTGTTGTCGGTAGATTATTCGCTAACTCATTTTTGGTTACTTGCTTTCCATTGAACTGTAAGAGCATCGCTAAACTAGTTACTTCACAGCCATTAAAGAGCGCAGGCGCATCCATTTGATTCACTAGCGGAACATCTAATCTCACATTAAAAGGTTCGTTGTCTAATTTATAAACGACTTTGGCGCTTTCGAGTTTGACGGTTGGTGAATAAAAAGTATATTTCGTATTTAGAAGGGTCAAACTAAATATACATGCTGTAATGACAAGCAGTGATTTTATCCAAATTCGCATTGTACTAGCTTCCTAGACATTCTCAGCTAGGACTGGCTCTCCTGGATCTTTTGTTTCTGCTTCTGACTCTTCTGTTGCTTCGATTGCTTCTTCGCTTACTTCGGTATTGAAGTTGGCGATATACCCTTCTAATGAACCGGAAATTTTTTGCATTTCTTCAGAGATAACGACTAGTTCGTCTACTTTCATTTTGTTTACTTCCGCGAATTCAAGTGCAGCAGTGGATTTTTCACCGATTTGGTTGGAAATTTCTGTTACGTCGCTAATCGATGTGTTGACTTCTTCAATCCCCGCCGCCATTTCTTCCGTTTCTTGAGATACATTTTGCATTTGAGCGGAAATATCGTTGACACGGTGGAGTAAATCGGTGAAGGTTGCTTCTGTTTCCGAAATGATTTTTTGACCAGCTTCTGATTCAGAAAGACCTGTGTTCATTACTTCAATAGTTGTTTTTGACTCTGTTTGAATTTTTTTCAGTACAGTATTAATGTCAACAACCGCAAGACGTGATTGTTCAGCTAGTTTGCGGACTTCTTCGGCTACAACTGCGAACCCACGGCCATGTTCGCCGGCACGAGCAGATTCAATTGCCGCATTTAGGGCAAGCAAGTTGGTTTGGTCAGCGATATTTGTAACGGTATCCAGCGCTTTTTCCACTTCGCCAACGCGGTTAACTAATTGCGAAACAACGTCTGTGCTTGAACGCATAACCCCGCTAATACGATCCATTTGGGATACTAGATTATTAATAACGGCAATTCCATCATTCGTTTTTTCTGCGGAGTCTTTTGTTAGATCAGATACTTTAAGCGCGTATTCAGCCACATTTTGAACGCCCCCAGTCATTTGATCCATTGCATCCGTACTTTCTTTCATGCTGCCGATTTGGGTTTGGATTTGTTCACCCATCATTTTCATTTCGATGTCCATTTCTGTTGTCATTGCAGAAATAATTTCCGAACTAATAATAACGTTATCACTAGAAGATTTTACATCTGTGGAAGCTTTTTTGACGTCCTCAATCATTAGGCGGAGGTTTTCGCTCATTTCATTTAAGTCGTTTGTAATATCGCCTAATTCATCTCTACCATTGTATGTGCTGCGGTAAGACAAATCACCACTCGCTACTTTATGTACCGCTGTTTGCAAGTGACGAATTCCTTTAAGAATCACTCTGGTAATATAGGCGTTGAAAATGAATAGTGAAATTAGCACGGCGATAATAACAGCTGTGAAAATAAGACTGATTTTTACACCAAAGTCAGAAATTGCTTGAGACGAATTTTCGACTTCTTTGTAGTTCATGTCATTTAAAACGTTTAATTGTTTGGTTGCCTCGTCAAATTTTGTTTTGACATTTTGGTAGTATCTGTTTTGCGCTCCAAGTAGTTCTGCGTCGTCTAATGCGCTTGAAGTATCGCTAATTACTGAAGATGCGGCTGATTTCATGTCCGCTAGTTTTTCTTCAAAATACGCTAATTGCTTTTTGTCTTCTGGTGTTAAATTGGCTTTTTTGAAATTATGAATTGCTTGGTCATTCTCGGCATAAAGATTATCAATATCTTTTATAAGAGTTGATTTTCCATTAATAGTGTCGAACATGGTCAGGATGTCGATATTGATTTGCGCCATGTTTGTTTGAATTTTTGCGATTTCTTTCATTGGTGCGACATTATTATCAACCATATTATCTGAAAGTGTTGCTACATGACGAAAGCCAAGGAAACTAGTCGCGCCAAGTCCGATTAACATGATGGTCGTTATAACAATATTGATGCTTAATTTTGTTTTCAATTTACGATTTTTAATTAAATTCACCCATTCCACACTCCTATTCTCTAATTCTAGTTCATTATCTCATATTTTTTAAAAAAACTCCATATTTTATCGTAAAATAATTAGTTTTAATAAAAAATATTATAATGGTTAGCGAATATCAGCATAAAATGGGTGATAAGGTTATTTTTTTATTTATTATTTATAAAAATCTGCGTAAAATAGTTTTAAGTGGTGGCATTTTTGCGAAACGATGGTCTTCTAGAACTGACTGGATTTCGAATTTAGTATAACCGAGCGCTTCATCCATCACGATTTTTCCAGGTAGCGGAGCGGCTGCGTTATCCACAGAAACGTCGATGATTACTGGTTTAGTTGCTAGTTTAGCGTTTTCGAAAGCAGCTTCTAGATCCGCTATTTTTTCTACTCGGAAACCAATTCCTCCGCAACTTTCAGCGAATTTTGCGTAATTAATATCTGGTAGGTCGATGGCGTAGTTTAGTTCACCAGCTGATTGTTGTTCGTATTTAATGAATGAAAGTTGTTGGTTATTTAAGACAACGACAATCATTGGCATATTTAAACCAACTGCTGTGACAAAATCTTGCATAACCATGGAAAATCCTCCATCACCGACGATGGCGATTGCTTGGCGGTCTGGGAATGCTTTTTTGGCAGCAATCGCTCCTGGTAAACCGCAGCCCATGGTGCCAAGCCATGCGGAAACAATAAAGTCATTTTCTGGTGATAAGTGCAAATAACGAGTGCTCCAAACGGTTGCAGTTCCTACGTCGATAGAGAAAATGGCATCTTTATCCGCGATTTTTTGGATATTCGCCATCACGACTTCTGGGGCGATTGGATCGGTTGTTTGTGCAATGTCTTCTTCTAACCATTTCCACCATTCTTGCATATTTTCTTGACATGCTTGAAGGAATTTACGTGCTTCTACAGGTGCAGTTTTAGCGGTTAAATTACCGATGGTTTCTGCGGCATCGCCTACTAGACCAACTGTTGCGGGGAAACGTTTGCTGATTTTGGCTGGGTCAATATCGATTTGGATGCAGTTTGCTTTTTTGGGTAAATAATCGCTATAAGGGTAATCATTCCCGAACATTAATAGTAAATCGGTTTCTTGCATGGCTTCATATGCTGGTTTAGTTCCGATTTTACCAAGGTTTCCGAGTGCATTTGGATGATTATCTGGAACAATTGTTTTTGCTGGTAAGGAATGAATAATCGGGATTTTCAATTTTTCCGAGAAGGCCATTAATTCCGGTCCAGCGTGTTTAGTCCCTAATCCTGCTAAGATAACTGGTTTTTCCGCTTTTTCAAGCAGTGTTACGGCTTCGTGTATTGCTGCTTCATCTAGTTTTGGATTTTCTTGTTCAAATTTCACTGGTTTTGCTTCGAGGTTCGCTTTAATTACTTGTGACGGGATATCGTTTGGAATCGTTAAGACAGCGACACCTTTTTCTTTATAAGCCGTGCGAATTGCTTCATCGACCACATCCGCGAGTGTTTCAGCATTATCAATTTGTTTATTATACACGGCAACATCTTCGAAAATCGCTGGTAAATTGACTTCTTGGAAAAAACCGGTATTTAATACATCGGTTGTTACTTGTCCAGCGAGTACGAGCATTGGGACGTGGTCCATTTTTGCGTCATACATCCCGTTTAGAAGATGAATTGCTCCTGGACCGCCGATAGATAATGCGACACCAATTTTGCCTGTTAATTTGGTATATGCTGCTGCGGCTAGTGTCGCCACTTCTTCGTGCCGAACGTGAATAAATTCGATTGCTTCTTGTTCTTTTCGTAAAGCATCAACTACGGTGTCAATCGAATCGCCGGGTAAACCGTATACGTGGTCGATACCCCAATTTTTTAATGTTTGTACGAGTGTTTCACTTGCTTTTACTTTTTTCATTTTACTTTCTCCTCCCATGGATGTTTTCTCTAATGTCCAATAGTTTTCGTTTACCCTGTTTTTAAAAGAGTATTCATAAAAGAGAATTGACGAACAATTCAGAAGAGATTATAATGAAGGCAAGGTGGTGATCAAAGAGATGCAAACAAAATTGCACTGCTCTCTACTTTCTAACAATGGCTTTAGGATTGTTTAGAAAGTAAGAGTGAAATAAACTCTTCAATCCTTCAGCTAGTTTAAACCAACATTAAACTATTAAAGGAGAATCATAATGAAAGAGTTTATCGAACCATACCAATATAATTTTATCAAAAAACAATTAGAAAATGTCTCACGTGCATACCGGTCCGCGAATGATACCTCGACTTTGAAGGCGTTAAAATCGTTAACAGAGGAGAAAATCAATGAGCTATTCCCGGAGAGTGTGCTAAAGGAGCATAAGGACCTGTTTAGCGAGCTCCATGCGATTACTTCAACTAAAGACGCAGAGCCGTTTTTAGAGGGGTTAAAAGCCTATGTGGTTCCTTTCGCACCGCCTAGTGATGTGAAACTTAAAAAACTTTTTGCGAAAACGAAAAAATTAAAAATCCCCGCCTGGTCTAAACTGGATTTGCGCGACTATACTTTTTACGGTTGGAATGATATTGCTCAGCAGCGTAAGTATATCGTGACTTACGAGGACGGAAATTTGGTTGGCGTACAAGGAACTATTTCTACAGAGATTCAAAAAGGCGTTTGTTCGATTTGTCACTCGCATTCCAAAGTATCGCTCTTTATGGCGAAAACAAAATCTTCGAGTGATGGTATTTATACGACAAATGGCAATTACATTTGCTATGATAGCGATGTTTGTAACGAGCAAATAAAAGCCCATGAAACGTTAGATGAATTTATAGAGGTTGTTAAGAAACGTAAATAAAAAAACAGAAAGTCTCTCATTATAGTTTGAGAGGCTTTCTGTTTTTATTTAAAGAAGGAAACACCGTCTAGTATTTTAGCTATTTTTTGATTATCTTCATCTCGATGTTCTACTTCATTATTAAAGAAGTAGCAACGGAAGTCCTTATTCTTAGTTATAGTCTGAAACCATTCTGCCTCAACAACTTGCTTGATGACTTTTGCCAAGCTAATGCTTACTTTCTCTGTTTCAGCTTCATCCAGCGGCTGCATAATAAGGTTCATAGAACCAAAATCGCTGTATGACCAGTCCGGCGTTTCATCAGCTTGGAAATCGTCACTTAGCTTTTCGACTACTTCTGCACTCAAAAATAAATCGCCGTGCTCAGTATAACTTGAAAAGGCTAAAGAAAATAAGGTTTCATCTGGATGCTCATCGACAAATGTTTGAATCGCTGTTTTCATTTCTCCAAGTAATCGTTCTTCTAATTTTTTGTATGCAATTCGTTCATTCGAAAAAGTTACTCTTGAACCACCTGTCGACCAAGTTTGAATTATTTTTAATAAAGAACCATCCTCTTTATAGTAAAAGTGATTCGTGGTATCCATTTCGGATTGACTAGACTTGGATAATGTATTGATTGCTTTTAATTGGGCATTTTGATAATAATAACATTGCGTTGATGTACCTTGAGCAGCGTGACGAATTGCGGTTTGCACTTGGTTATTTTTAAGCATATATTTGGTTATATTGCTTAGTGAGTCCCCGCTCCAATACATTGTTTCAATGCTATTTTCTTCGTAGCAATACATCGTAAAATAATGAAATTCACCTAAAAATGCTGCCATTTGTTCTACTAAAATAAGACGATCTTGAGCATCAAAATGATACTGATAACAGTTATTATCTTTGATGGGCTCCTTCAACGTTTTACCGTTTAATTTATAACCATCTAATTGATTTTCAAAAGGTAAAACGTTGTAGCGACAGCCTTTTGTTACTTCAGTTCGCGCGCTTCTAGAACGAAAATCTTTTAAATAAAAAGCGGCTTTATCTTTTGTTTCGTCAAATTGTTGTTTTAGTATGTTAGCAGTTTCCATTTTTTAGCTACCATCACTTTCTTATTTAATCGAATCACGCAGTTTTTTTCGTTGAGTATCCATCCAAGTTTCTTCTGGAAATTCACTTAGTAAGTTGTCGGCGAATTCGGCTAGGTCGTCACCAACAACAGCTTTTAGTTCTAGGTTGTCAGCTGCGGCATTTTCGAACATCTCGAGGACATTTTTTAGGATTTCGAACATCCCTGCACCTTTTGCAAAGTTCCATAAATAGGTTTCGATAGCTTTCATTGCGGTTTTGTAATCTTCTGGCAAAGCGGCTATTCGTTTTTTGTACTGTTTATAATCTCGTTTTTCTTCGCGGTATTTTGTGTACCATTTAAACATTACGCTTGCCCTCCTTTAACTTGCATGATTTTTCCTTGCATAAAGTCCCAACGCTTCCAAAAAATGGCTAACTCTTCTTCTCCAGCTGGACTTAATCTGTAAAATTTTCGTGGTGGACCTAATTCTGATTTTTTCTTTTCTATCTCGACTAACCCTTTTTTCTCAAGGCGGACGAGAATGGTGTAGACGGTTCCTTCGACGATTTCATCAAAGCCTAGGTCGTTAAGGTATTTGGTGATTTCATAGCCGTACGTTTCTCCTCTAGAAATTCGCTCCAAAATCATTCCTTCTAAACTACCTTTGAGTAACTCGGTAAGTCCTTTCATTTGAATTCACTCCTCTACTAGTTGTTACTAGGTACAAGTATATAGTAATACAAAGTAGGTTGATTGTCAATTGGTTTATAGAAAAAATGTAGTAATTCTTATGCATTTGCAGCAGGAATAAAAGTATACTAAAATAGAATTAAATTCCAAACCATCTACTTATACTTCTTAGAAAGGAATAAATAATATGTTATCTTTGATTAAAACTTTAGTATGGTGCGCCTGTTTTTTAGAATTTATTTTTGCCTTTTATACGTTAAAATTTCTCGGAGATGCGATAACTTTATTCCCTGTCATTAGTTTGACAGCATTTATTATGCTAGCTCATTGTCTTTGTTGCATTATCCTCACACGTTCTCTAACTCTTAACAATAAAATTATCTTTCTATTTATTAGTGGGATTCTATTGTTAGGCGCCAACCTAATAGAAGATCTATATATAAATCCGATTCCTGGTGCGCTTTATATTATAGCTGGGATTATCGCAACTATTTATGATCGAAAAATCGATGCATCACAAAATTAGCTTTATAAAATTAGAAAGAGAGACGCATAGTAGCGTCTCTCTTTTTGTTTATTGAAATAGTACTTCTGGGTTTTGTTTCATCGCGGTTACATTGGCGATGTTGACTGTTAAAAATTTCTTTTTGGGAGCTTCTAATGTTTCAAGCCATTCGTTTGTTAGGTTTGTGGCCATTTCGGCTGCGACATCATCTTGACAAATAAATCCGATATTTTTGTATTGGCATTTTTCATGGAGGTTAGCGTAGTGATGTTCTTCGTTTTCTTCAGGGTTGAAAATGTCCATGTAAAAATTGCGGTTTCCTTTCAGAAATTGCATGTGGGTATCGTGTGAGTCTACTAGATTGAAGTCGCGTTTGGTGAATTGGTTGATTGCTTCTGATTTTACGCTAGCGAGGTCGAAACTTACGGTTGTGTTTGGTTTTTCTAGGTTTTGAAGTTGGCTTGCTTCGAATGATTTAGCTGCTTCTTGGTCAGATGTGAAGGCTTGGAGTTGTTCTTCAACACGGTTCATTTTTGTTTCAAAGTCAAGTTCGTTTAGGAGATTTTCGGTTTGTCTGATAACATTAATCGCTTCTTCAAATTGGTCGTTTTTTATGTAGGAAGTCACTTTTTCGGCTGCTTCAATTTTAATTTCTTGTTGCATTGCCGTGGTCATATCGCGCCATGATTCCCACTTTTGTTGCCAGTTTCCCATGGTTTATTCTCCCTTATCCGATAATTTTCTTTAAATAGTTTTGCGTTTCTTTGAATGGTGGCACGCCGCCGTATTTGCGAACGTTTCCTGGTCCGGCGTTATAGGCTGCTAAAGCTAGTCTTAGGTCGCCATCGTATTTTTTGATGTACCCTGCGAGTTCTTTCGTTCCCGCATCGATATTTGTGGCTGGATCGGTTCGATTAGAACCGGCCATTAGCTGCATTAGGCCTGTTGCGCCAGCACTTGAGACAACATTCGGATTGTAATTAGATTCTACTTGGATGACGCGTTTGATGAGTGCTTCTGGGACGCCGTACTTGGCTGCGGCTGTTTTGATTAAGTCGCTATATTTCCCTTCATTTTCCGCACTGATTGGTTTGATTTGGTAGTTATTCCAATTGGTTAGCTCTCCGGTTGGCGCTACGGGAGTCTCGTTTGTCGTGCTTGAGGTGGTTACAGCAGACTTGGTTTCCGATTGATTGATTAATGCTTCATACGCTTCTCGGGCGCGAGCTAGTTCGGCATCAGTGACTGTTTGCACATTACTGTTTGTTGTTTGCTTGGTCGCGTTTAAGCGTTCGTTTAATTTCGTTTCAAAAGTGGTAGCCGATTGTTTCGCTGCTTCGAACGCGCTTTGAAACTCGGCTTGTCTAGCACTTATTACTTGTTCTACTGGATTCATCCACGGCACTCCTTTGTTATACTAGCGTTTCCATCAGCTTACTTGTTTCCTCAAGCGTAACATTATCATCTCGCAACTGCTTTAAAAATTGGTGGATGAAATAAGACTTTTCTTTACTTGTAAAAATGGCCGCGTTATCGCTTGTTTGCTCGATTGTGCCTAGTTTGAAATACAATTCATTTTCTTGGTAAATACTCATCCATTCGCGAATTTTCGAAGCAGATTTCCACTGGCTTTCTGGAACGATTTCTTCCATCACCCGGCTAACGGAGCTGAGAACATCAATGGCGGGATAGTGATTTTTTGTGGCGAGTTCGCGGGTTAAAACGATATGCCCATCTAAAATCCCCCGCGCTAAATCGGGTACCGGACCATTCATATCGTCGCCATCAACTAGGACCGTATAAATACCAGTAATCGAGCCATTTTTTGTTTTACCAGAACGTTCTAGCAATTTCTTCATATAAGATTCCATTAGCAATGTTTTTCCGCCGATTGGTAAATCTTTGACGGCGATATCAACACTTCTTCTCGCATCAGCAAAACGAGTGACCGAATCCATCATTAAAAGCACTGTTTTACCTTGATCACGAAAATGCTCCGCTATCGAAGTGGCTAGTTTGGCGGCGCGCAGTTGCATAAGATGGCTTTCATCAGATGTAGCCGCGACAATCACACTTTTACGTAATCCTTCTTCACCTAGATCTTTACGCAAGAAATCTTTTACTTCTCGGCCACGCTCGCCGACTAAGCCGATCACATTAATGTCTGCTTTGGCATTACGGGCAATCATTCCGAGTAAGGTAGATTTCCCAACACCCGAGCCGGCGAAAATACCGATTTTTTGACCGATGCCAATGGTTAACATTCCGTCAATTGCTTTAATACCAGTTTCGAGTGTTTCGGTGATTTCAGTTCGGCTAAAAGCATGAATTGGTGGTGCTTCAAGCGGCATTTTTTGTTTAAATTTAGCAGTACCAGCTTCTTCGTTTAAAATGTCACCGGATGCGTTGAGGACTTTTCCAAGGAGATATTCATCGGCTGGAATAGTGATTTTCGTATCCGTTACGTAAACCCAGTCGCCATACGCTACTTTGTCGCTCTGATTAAAAGGGAGCAACATGTTGTTTTCTTTTTCGATGGAGATTACTTCGCAGAGCACTTTGTTTTCACCGACCATGACGGTATCGCCAATTTTTACTTGAGGGCCTTTGGAAATATAGACTTGCTCTTGGACTGTGTGGATTTTCCCTTTTTGGATGTATGGGACGGTGTTTTTTAGTTCTTGCCAAGCTTCGGATTTTGGCGACCAGTTCACGGTTTATCGCCTCCTAGAATTTTCCGTTCGGCGTTTTGTTTGTGGAGTGTTTGGAAAATTTCGGTGATGCGGTAGTCGAAGTATTCCTTTTCTTCTTCTACAGTAAATTCGCCGTAATCGAGTCGCATATCGAAGTTCCAATGGATGTTTTCTAAAAGCCAGTCGTATTTTGTGCCCGTGTTTTCTTCTTTTAGAGCTTTTAAAGTTTCTGGATGCGTGGTGACGTTTAGTTTGTCGAAAGCAACAGGGAGTTTTTGAATGACTTCGGTTAGCATTGGTAAGACTTCAATTTGGCGGGTGTCGATTGCTTGGTGGACGATTCTTTCTGCAAGATCGATACTTTCATCCCAAAGGAAATCGGTGATAGTTAGATACATTTGTGTTTTTTCTTTTTCAAAAGCTTGTTTGTTTGCTTCGATTTCTGCTTCAGCTTCGCGTTTCAATTCTTCAATGGCTTGGCGTTCCGCTTGAAGTGCGGCTTTTTCGTTAGCTAATTTTTGCTGTTCAATTTCGATGGCAGATAGGTGTTTTTCCAGTTCTTTTTGATGGCTTTCTAGTTGTTCAAGTTCTTTCGAATATGGTGACTCGATTTCTTCTGTTTCTTCTATATCGTCTAAATAGAACAATTCCATTTTCACATCGGACAAAGTGACTTTACCTTTTGGAATTCGCGGATTAGATGAGGACATCCTGTTCCCCCCGTTGGATAACTATTTTGCCATCTTTTTCCAGGTTTTTGACGACATTGGCGATATCTTGTTGGGCTTGTTCAACGTCAGAAAGTCTGATTGGGCCAAGGACTTCTAATTCTTCGGTAATCATATCGCGACGGTTTTTCGATACGCAAGATAGGATTTTTTCTTTGAGTTCTTCTTTTTCATTTTTGAGTGCTCGAGCGATTTTATTGTTGTCTTGAATCTCGGCCAGAACTTGTTGTAAGGTCATGTTATCCAGTAGAATAATATCTTCAAACATAAACATTTTCTCTTTGATACGTTCGGAAAGTTCGGCTTGTTCGGCATCTAAATGTTCGAAAATCGTACGTTCCAAACCGCGAGTAACGTTGTTTAAAATGTTTGCAACATTTTTTATGCCGTCTGTTTTGTTCAGTGAGCTATTCGACATGGTGTCGAGCTTAATTCTTAGTAAGTTCGATACATTTTGCATGACTTCGCTATCGAATTGTTCTAGGCTCGCGATGCCAATGACAGTGTTAATCATTTTTTCTTCTGGTAGTAAAGCAAGTAGTTTTGATGCTTCTTCTGGTTTCATGTAAGAGGCTATCATCGCGATAGTTTGCGGTGATTCATCGCTAATAATTGTAAATAAGGAATCGACATCATCAATTTCGCGTAGAATATCTAGCGCGGTTTCGCCGATACGTGATTCTGCTTCTACCCCGTAAATGAGTTGATTTAGTTCTTCCGTCGTCATGTCTGGGAACAATCGTTGTAAGTGTTCGCGGTCGAGTTTGGCAATTCCTCCAGAAAGAAGTTCTAATTCCCCTAAAAATTCTCTAGTTGCTTCTTCCACTGCGCCGCCATCCATTTCTTTCATTTTGGCCATTTCACGTGCAAGGCGTTGTTTGGATGCATCAGGGAGCAAATCTACCACTTCGGTTGCGATTTGTTCATCAAGGCTCCAAATAATAAGTGCGGCTTTTTCACGTCTTGAAATACCTGAATCTGCTGAAGAAGTTGATTTTTCTTCTGTTTCTTCTACTTCAACCGTTTCTAGTTCAGCATTTGTTTCTTCTAAGGTTTCTTTGAGTGTTTCTGCCATTTTTATTCCTGCCTTTCATTGAGCCATTTTTGGATGACTGCTGCGGCGCGCCCTGGATCTTCTTTGGCCATTTCACCGAGTTTATTTTTCAAGCTTTCTTTGCGAGCTTTTATTTCTGGTTCTGATAAATCGAATGCGTCTGTTTGGAAATTGAAATCTGGATGTTCTTCTGGGTTGATGATTGCTTCTTCGGCTGGAATATAGTCTTTTTCTTCTGGTTCCAATGCTTCTTCTAGTTGTTCTTTACGTTTAAGGAAGATAATGTAGGCAATAATTCCAGCTGCAATGATGGCGAAGAGTAAACTTCCTGCAAGCCACCAAATCCAGGCTTTGCTTGCTGGTGCTGCTTTTTCTGTTGTATCTTTTTCTACTGGTGTGGCGTTGTCTAAGAACTGAATCGGCATGATGGTCACATCGCCATTTTGGAAAGTGCCTTCGAATGTTGGTGCGGCTGCAGTTTCTCCGGCTGCGCCTGCTTCTTCGGTTGTCATATTGGGCGTTAATCCTGCTGAAACGCCAATTGCTTTTGTGAATTCGGCCATGTCTACACCATTTTTATTTAAAGCATTTTGATCCACCCAGACAACGACATTTGTTTTTGCAAGGGCTGGGTGTTTTTTGATTTCTTGGATAGTAGAGTCTAGCTCATAATTCGTTGTTTCACTCGATTTTTCACTTGTATATGTGTTGGTATCGTCGCCATTTTGTTCTGTGTAATTTGGTACGTCGGCGTTTGATGCGGTTCCTGATTCGGTTGTATTGGCGGAACCTTTCGATGTGTCTGTTGATGTATCTTTTTGGTTGCTACGTACTTTTCCGTCATTTGGATAATGTTCGGTATTTTGTTTGATTTCGTCAAAATTAACCGTGACATTTGTATTGACGCGAAAATTGTCTAGTGCAAAAATACTGGAAAGTGTCCCTTCGATATCTGTTTTCACGTTTTTCCCAATCGCATTTTGGATATCGACTTCATTTTTATAAGCGGAACTGCCTTCTTCTTTGGATGTGTCTGCTTCGGAGATCACGCCGTTTTTTGTATCGATAACCGCTACGTCATCACTAGCAACATTTGGTACGGCTGCGCTGACAGTGCGCTGAATGCCAAGAACTTGTTCGCTTGTTAAGGTTTGATTGTTTTTGGTTTTGAGTGTTACTGCGGCCGTTCCTTTTTGGCTTGCTTCTTCAAAAATCGAACTTGATTCTGGTAAAGTTAGCTGCACGGAGGCACTATCAATGGTCGTTCCATAACTTTGAACGATTTCTTTTTCTAAATTGACTTTTGTACCAACTTTTTCTTGCATTTTTTTATCTTCTTCACTAGCTCCAAGCGAGCTGTTTAGTAAAATATCATTACCATCTTGGCCAGTATAAGGAATACCTAGATCCGCAAATTTGTCGCGAACGAGTGTCTCCACTTTTTCATCGACTAAAATGTTACCGCTTTTGTCGACGGTATAATCAACGCCCATTTTGGCTAATTGATCAGTGACTTGTTGTTGACTTGTTTCGGATAAATTTTTATAAAGAGTAACTTCTGTTTTGGGCGTGTTCATGTAGAGTAATAACACCGTGACTACGACAAAAAGGCCGACTAAAATCGCGCCTTTGTGCCAATTCTTCAATTTCGAATACATTGTTTTTATTTTTGCCATCTTAAAAACTTCGCTCCATTTTTCTCGTGTGGACGATTGACTAAAACTCCCCCGACTAGCCTAACCGCTACACTTGCATATTTAAAAGCTGTTTGTAGCTTTCGATTACATTATCACGAATGACCGCAGCAGTTTTCATTTCTGATTCTGCTTTTTTCATTTGAATGAGTACATCGCTCGCATTTCCCTCACCCGTTGTTAAAAGCTTTGAGACGGAATTTTGCGCGTTCGATTGTGTATCACTCATACTATCCAGCATTTGCGTGAAGGTATTTCCGGCACCTGTCGCATTGTCTGTTTTCGCGGTTTCACCAAGTGTTACTTTAGTTAAGACACTTGCTGTATTAATACTTTCAATTGCCATTTCTTAAAACACTCCTTTATACTTTGCCAATTTCTAAATCTTTTTCCATCATTTTTTCATTTGCTTGTAAGGCAGAAGTGTTTGCCGCGTACATTTTTTGTCCGACCATTAAATTGGTCATTTCTGCTGTCATATCTACATTCGCGTAATTGACGTAACCTGCTTCATTTGCATTTGGATGGGTTGGATCATAGACCCGTTTAACGCTTCCTGTGTCGCTCGATATTTCGCTTACTTTAACACCTTTTGTCCCAGTGAGTGCTGTTTCAAATGGTGTGATTTCGGATAATACGACGCGTTTTCTAAGGAAAGGTGTCTCGCCAGGTGCGGCGCTTGAATCGGCGTTCGCGATATTATTGGAGCTTACTTCCATCCATTGTTTCGCAGCATTTAACGCGGAGCCACTTGTGTTTATTCCTTCAAACATGGTTTATCACCTTACTTTCCACGGGCTGCTGTGTTGATGGATGAATTATAGTTGAGTGCACTGATAGCGAGCGCGTACATTTGGTTATTTTTTGTTAAGCTAATCATTTCAGAAGTGACATTGACATTGTTGCCGTCTTCGTTGATGGAGCCGCTTTTGGTGGTCAGTTTTGCATTGGTTTCATCTATATCGGTTCCGGCTAAATGTTTTGTGTTTGTTTTCGTTAGATTTCCGGCCGACTCGATGCTATTCTGCCCAGATGCGCGCAAACTCGAGCCAAGTGATTCTTCAAAACTCGCTTCACTTGCTTTAAAATTAGGCGTATTGGCGTTGGCGATATTATTTGAAACTACTTGGTTGGCTGTTTGAAGATAATTCAAGTAGTTGCCAATATGCGTGGTATAATTTTCCACTTGTCATTTCCTTCTTTCTTTTAAAAAAATTTCGCATAATTCAAGTTAGCAGCATTGCGACTTTTATTTTCAGAAAAGGCATTTTCAGTGGATTCTAATTGTTTTTGGGTGAAAAGAATACCTTTATTAATAATTTCCCTAGTCTCTTTTAAAATGGCTTCTTTTGTATCTTTTGGTAAATGTTGGGTGCTTTTTAGTAGTTCATTTAGTTTTGCTTGGTATTCTTCGAGGCTAACGTTTAATTGCCCCGTCGAGTGAAACAGTGCTTTTAATTCAGCCAAATGTGTCTTTGCTTGATTCATGTTTCATCACTCCCTCGTAGCCTTCTTTAAGCTGCGTGATAACATGAATGATAGTATCGATATTAACGGGTTGTTTTAGTAGTTGCATTTGGCGAATTTGTTCAGAAATCCATTCGTATAAGCCGAAAATGTTATCGTAAAGTTCTTGTCCGGCTTCTGGATTTAATTGTAATTTTAATTCTTCAAAGATTTTTTCCATTTTATCAAGAATAAGGTCTGCTTCTGAAAAATGTAGTTGTCCGAGTGCTTTATCTAATTTTTTAAATTCAATAATACAACGTTCGTATATATAAATGGTGTTTTTAATGGGGTTGCTCGTGTTTAACTCATTTTGCGTGTATCGTTTCCAAGCTTGCATTTTTTTCACCTACCATTTTTATTTATTAGAACTGTTCATACCGTCGATTAGCGCATCCAGTGTCATGGCATCGCTTTGCATGGCTTGCATCATTTCGAGCCATTTATTGTACTGGTCGGTAATATTCGTTAGCAAAGTGTCATTTCGGCTAGTAATATCGGTTAACTTTAAATTTAATTTATTGATTTCATTCGTCATCGAGGTCGTTTCATCACTGATAAAACCAGTCGAGCCAAATGTTTTGTTCAAAGATTGATAAAGTTCATCGCCAATTCCACCAATGCCAAAGAAAAATCTTTCGACGGCGGTTGGGTCTTCAGCTACCATTTTTTTCATTGCTGTTTCATCGACTTTTAGCACGCCTTCTTTGTCGACACTTATACCAAAATCGAATAATGTATTTCCGTCTTTTTTATGTTGGAATACATTGTTTAGTGCACGATTTGCTTCCAGATCGGCAGCAGATGCTTGTAAAATCGTTCCTTTTCCCGTGTAGGTTTTCATTGTGCTTGTTAGTGCATTATATGTATTTACAAAACTGGTAATCATGTTGGCTGCTTTTTCATCACTTTGATCTTGGATGGTTAATTTTTCAGCGCCAGTTGTTTCTTTTTTAAGGTTGATGGTCACACCCGGGATGTAGTTGGTTACTTTGTTTGTTGCGCTTGTAACGGTCGCACCGTTAATTCTGAGTTTAGCGTCTTCTGCAGCTAAATGGTCTGGTGAGTTTTGAACTAATCCAAGTGCATCGAGAACAGCTGAATCACCTTCGAATTTAATGCTATTTTCGACACCAGTTGTTGAAGAAGTTACGACCATATTTTCGCCTAGCGTATAAATATTCACCTTTGCTCCGGCGCTATTGATGGAGTTCATCACATTTTTCATGGAGCTATCTGCATCGACTTTAATTTCTTTGCCATTGATTTTGATTGTCCCGCTTACACCGATTTTTGCTTCAATATCAGGTACTGCTTTGTTGTATGTGTCTGCGGTCGCCAAGTTTTGGACTTCGATAGAATAACTGCCGTTGACGGAGCTGCTCGTTGAAGAAACGGTAAAGCTTGTTTCGTTAGATGACGTCGCGAGTTTGGTTTTACTTTCATAAGTCGTGAAAGAGCTCATCGTTTTCAGCGACTCAGATAAAGCGTTTTTCAAACTAGCATAAAGGTCAATCCGTGATTGGTAGCTGGAAATTTGGTTTTGATAAGGCGTTTTCGCTTTTTCCAAACTAGCTTTTTGAAGACTAATAAACTGCGAATAATATTGCGTTGGGTCCATTAAACTACTTGCAATCGAACTTCCCACTTGGTCTCACCTCACATATAATTTAGAATGCTTAATTTTTGCACCATCACACTGGATTGTAGTGCGGCTTGGTATGCAATGGATGTTTTATTTAAATTACTTACGGCTTCTGGCATGTTGACTTCTTCGACATTCGATTTACGTTCGGAAAAATCGACAATTTTGCTAGAAAGTACGTTATCATAGGCTGCTACGCCGTTTTTCTGTCCGCCGATATTCGTCATAGAATTAGTGATAATTTCGATGTTTTTGCTGTTTGTTTCTTGCAGGTCGGACAAAGCATCTTTATCGCCAGTTTTCATTGCATCGACGATTTTTTGAATGTTGTTAAACACGTCTGTCATCGCGCTACCATCATGGAAAACTTCTACTTCTAATGTGTCCGTTACGCGGAATTTTTTATTTTCGGTTGTTCCGTTATAGATGATTTCTCCAGTTGTTTTATCTGTTGTAAATGGCTTCACGCTTGTGCTAGAACCACTAAAAACATATCTGCCATCGTCTTCTGCGTTAGCAACAGAAATAAGAACATCCAGTAAACCTTTGATTTCTTCGGCTGATTGCGACATATTGTCTTTATCACTCGTACCGTTAATCGCTTGTAAGACTAAAGCATTTACCCGGTTCATCGATGTAGACATGGATGAAAGAGAGGTTTCTGCCGTATTTAATAGCGATTTTGCTTCGGTTACGTCCGTTTTTTCGCGATTTAGCTGACTAAGCACATGATTATAGGATAAAATTTGCGCTGTTGCACCAGGATTTTCGCTCATTGATTCATACTTTTTCCCGGAAGATACTTGTAATTGGTATTTAGCAAGATTTCCCGAGACATTGTTCAATTGATTAATTATTGAACTTGCTTGTTGATTCGTTGAAATTCGCATTATTTTCCTCCTTATAACATAGCTAAGAGAGCTTTCATCATATCGTTCACTGTGTTCATAGCTTTCGTATTGGCCACATAATAACTTTGGTATTGCATGATATTTGTCATTTCCTCGTCAATATTAACTCCTTCAAGAGATGATTTTGATTCAGAAAGGGAATTTAAAGCTTGCGTGTCTGCCGTAGAAGTTGCGCTACTTTTACTAGCGTCTGTCGCCACTTCAGTAATGATTCCGTCCATGAAACTCGGGAAAGTGGTGCCTTGAATGTTTTTATCGGTTTTTAAGGAAGCGATATCCGCTGCAATAACACCTAGAAATGGCTTGTTATCTGCGTTACTTGTGATTGCGGGATTCAGGATCCATTTACCAGAGCTTTGGGTGAAAATTGGAATAGAAAAATCGTTCACATCATTTACATATGTACTTGTACCAAGTGTGTCAATCGCGTGGTCAACTCCGCCAATCGTCAGTGTATCACCAGAACGTGTTACGCCAGGGAATTTTTCTAATTGACGCAAAAGTTCGTCGCGGTTGCTCAGTAGTTTTTCGTCGTTCGGATTCGCTTGAAGCGCATCATTGATTTTTTGCAAATCGTCCATTGTTTTATTAACATTTTTGACTTGAATATCATCTAGTGCTTTTGCTAGGCCATTCGAAAAAGTTTCGATTTTTTCTTGGTAAGATCTAATTTCATTTTGGTTAACACGAACGGAAGCGATAATCGAACCTTCTGGCATGTTGAGTTTTTGACCATCTACGGAAAATTCAAAGCCAGTGGCGGTTCGCGTTGATGTGATTTCGGTTGTTTCATCACCTTGGACAACAAGACGTCCGCCAATTGTCACATCGTACACATCTGGATTATTCGGATGGGCGCTAACGGAAATCCCAGCATAACCAGCCATCGTACTAAGTAGTTGATCGCGTTGGTTCAGTAAATCGTTTGGTGGGTTGGAGCCTGCATTTCCGATTGCTTTATTGATACTGCCTAATTTTTTAATTAATGAATTTAAGTCTTGAATCGCGGCATCTGTATCTGCTGCAATGGTTGTTTCTAATTCTTTTAAGCCAGAATGAAGTTGGTTTAACTGGTCCGTAAAAATCGACATACTGGATAAAAGTGCCGTTGTATTCGTTGCTTGGTCAGGATTTTTCGCTAATGCTGCCCAAGCGGTGAAAAAGTTATCCAAATTATCACTTGGCGTATTTTTCCCTGGAGTACCAAATAAATTAAGTGCTTGACCGAGCGCCCCACTTTGATATAACGAAGCGGATTGTTTAGCGATTTGATTATTGTATTGTGTCGTTAGCGCTGTATTTGTTAGACGTTTAATGTCTGTCACTTTGACTCCGTAGCCCGTCTGTTTCCCACCAAGCAGACCACCGTCACCGTATACTGCCGTCTGATCCACGGCTTGTCTTATGTATCCTGGCGTATTCATATTACTAATATTTTGCTGAGCGACCATATTAGCGATTTGCGCCGCTGACATGCCCGATAATGACGTATTAAAATCACTTAAACGCACAAAAAATCCCTCCGTTACTTAAAAAGTTTCGTTAATCATCATATTATTTTCTGCTTGTGTCTCCGCGTGGTGCCCCGTAATAACATCCACCATATGTTCAGAAAAAGCTAATTGCATTTCTGTTCTAATTTGATTTTCTGAAACGGTTACTCGTAAAAGATTTTCTTTTTCAAGTAGCATTTTTTTCCGTTCATCTATAATGGCATTTTCCGCAGGTGTCCAAGTTTTTTGTAGAGTTCGAAGCGTATTATTTTCGCCAATGATTGTTTTTAAAGCTTGATATTCGTTTTGTAAAGCGGCAAGTTCGCGTTGTAGTACTAGTTGGCGCTCTTCTGCTTCAATCCAGTTCTCTTCTTGCACTAATTTACCTAATAAAATGGATTCATCAGCAGCTTTGCCATTTTTTTCGATTAAGATTTCTAATTGATTAATTAATTCGTTTTGCATTCCCATCACCTACAATACGACATCGAGAATCATGCCAGTAATCTCACCAATTCGGTTTAGCATATCTAAATGTCCAGTTTTTGTGTCAATTAAATTCATTACATCATCGAGTTCATTGGTTTGTTTTTCTACTTGTTTTAAAATCGTCATTTTTTGCGAAAAACCGTATTTTGGATGGCGACTTTCGATATTATCGTAATCCATCACATTATTCACATAAAAATTTAAAAATGTTTGGACTGCTTTTTTATAGCTCAAAACGTTATCTACCGTCATATCCATTTCAACGAGTGACTTTTTATCTGTGACATTCGTGATTAGTTCGTTAATTTCAGTCAGAGAAGGAGTTTGTTTCTTGCCATTCGCCTTCATTTGTTCAAAATAAAGTTGTTGTGTTTGATTTAATTCTTGTATTCCTCTAACTACATTCGTCTGTTTGGACTGCGAAATTTGGCCAATTGAAACATTATTCATCCTTTTTCCCCCGAAAAACTCATTTTCGCTTTCTAAACCTTATTTTTCTATTTAATTATACTGAAACAACCTGAAAAAGTATATATTTTTTCAAAAAATATCTTTTTAAAATAAAATAATTAATAATAAAATAATAAATATAGCAACTATCATGAAAAATATTGGTTGTTTGGAAACACTTCGGAAATCTTTTACTAATAAATCCAAAAATGACATTTCTTGTTGTGCGAGTAGCATCATTTTCGTCATATCACTCGCGAATTCGGCGTCCACACTACCTAAAATTCGTTCTGTATCGGTGAACCCTGCTTCGATTTCCATTTTTTGAAACAGTTGTGCAAGTCGTGTAAGTTGGCCTTGCATCCGGTCTAAAATAACGGCGATCCCGCCTTGCGTCATTTGTCCGTCTGCCAAGCGTTGTAGTTCTTGGAAAAGTTCCGTTAATGGCTTGGTTGCTTGTTGGTGAAAAATTTTGATATTCCCATTTGGAAATGCGCCAATCTGCGGTAAAAGCTGGTTCATGAGTTTTAAGTATTCGCTACCTAATTTCCAAATATTGATGTTTTCTGCTTGTAATTCATATGGTAATAAGTGGCGCGATTGGAACATATTGCCAAATTCGCGTAACACTTTAATCATCCAGTTCGTTTCTTGTCTTGCGTCAACAATCGGGTCTAGTCTTGTTGCATGTTCGATATGCCCTTGGAATTCACGCATCATTTGGATTCCTGTCTCCATATTGCCAGAAGCTATTTGCATCATGCGCAAGAAATCGTATTTTCCTGTTGTTTCAAAAGTTAAGGTTGGCAACATTTTGAGCAAAAAGGATATTTCGTTCATAATTTTTTGATTGGCTAAAAACAATTTTTGATTCGCGGGATTTTCAGAAAAGTATGCTTCAAAGTTATGTTGTTTCATTAGAATTGTACTTAATTGGCTACTAATCTCGCTTCTGACTGTTTGCCATTTAGTAGAATCAGTTGGATTTTTTATTCCCGCGCGCATCACGTAAAAGATTAAATCATTCGCTTTTTTAGCATTGTTCATCATTAATTTCATATATAATTCTAAACTTGCTGCGCTTGCCCCGTTTAGTTGTAAGCTACTTAGTTCTTTAAAAGAGAATGATACTGGCGGTGTTTTCGGTACGGCTACTTCTGTATTCATTTGTGCTTTTATCGTACCTTCTTTTACAACTGGATTTTGTTTAATGAGTTCCCGTTCTAGTTGATTACGATTTTCTGCGGATTCTTGAATGCCATCTATTTTCATTCCGTCCACCTCACTTCTGCTTTTATTTCATTGCTCTATTACCCGAAAAAATAATAACGCCAATAATCATGAGCGCTGGAATCCAAAACGGGATACTGCTTGACTTGTCTTTAGTTGAAGTTTCCTTTTTCACCTGCTTTTTGGGGGCATTTTCATGTGACTCAACAGATGGCTTAGGAGCTTTTGATGTTAGTATCTGCGCTTTTTCGTTCGGTATTACTGGTGGTGGTGCGATTATTTCTTTACTTGGCATTTCAATCACAGGCTTGATTTCTTGATCCATTTGCGTGGAATAAACTTGGCCGTCCCAGTCTGTCCAGTGGAGCACTATTTTGCCTGTGGTGGTTATTTCTGCACTTGTGAAACGGTTGCCCGCTCGTTTGACGGAAAATTTTTGACCGTTTACTTCAATATAAAGATTGGAAATAAGTGTGAAGTCCGGAAGAATGGCTCCGGTTAAAATGGCATTGTTTACTAACTGAATATCTCCAAAAGGTTCACTAATGGCGCGAACGAGCATGTGTTGCTCCATTCCTTGAATATGAATGATTTCACCAGATAATTCGCTCGGTAAAGTTAGGCTTCCCTTCCATTCAGTTGCCGTTTTTTGCCATTTTAGCGGGATTATTTTGCCGGTCTCTGTTTCTAGTGCTGGAAATTCAGTTGTATATTTATCGAGAATTAGCTCGATTCGCTTGCCAACTTGGCCGATTTTTTTCTGGACGTTCGTGATGTCACTACCGTCATAACTTAAAATGGTTGCTTTTGGTTGATATAGCTGCACAGTGGTTTCTAAGTCCAAGGTGATTTCATTCTCGGCAAAATCAACTAGTTGCAGTTGAAAAGTGAGTTTTTCGTCCAGTTGGAATTTTTCTAAAGGTATTTCTGCAACAAACTTTCCTGTCCAGTTGTTGTGATTGAGTTCGATTTCCGATTCATGAGATCCGCTATGGATAAGCAACATTGCTTGTTTCACACCAGATTCTGCGTCATCCAAATCGGCTGATACTTGTAAAACGCTCGTCGGCAAGACCTCTTCCTCATGCGTAATTTCTATCGTTTTCAAGTGCGGCGCCGTTTCGTCTTTCGCAACTTCCTCAAGCTGTTTCACTTCAAATAAATCTTCCATAGTCACAACCGGTTTCGACTTATCTGCTTGATAAAATTCAGCCCGGTAACTCCCGTCCAAATCCCAATCCGTCACCGTATACGTTTCCCCGTCCAGAAGTTTCCTTTGTCCATGTTCATTCACCAGAATAATTTTCAAGTCTGCCACATTTTCGATATGAAACGAAATCACTTCACCAGATGTAAAAACACGCTGTTCGCCTTCAAGCGATATTATCGGGGGTTCAGGATCTGCTGCAAAAGCTTGAACCGAAAAAAACAGCCAAAATAAAATTGTCATCAGTCCAAGTTTTCGCACATTTTTCACCTTACTAACTCCGTCATTTGTATACCAAAATGATCATCCACGCGAACTAAAATTCCTTTGCCAATCGTCACGCCATTTAGCGCTAAGACAAGGGGTTCATTCATGCTTTCTTTCAAGATAATCACATCTTTTTCACACCAGGAGATAAATTTCTCGAGTTTTACTTTTGCTGTACCGAATACCACTTCAAGCGTTACGGGAATTTCTTCCAAAATTTGTTCCATTTCGGAAAGTGTTTCTTTTTCTTCGATGACTGCTTGATGGACTGGTTCAGCTGGTTTTTCCGGTTCGATTATTTCTGCTGGAGTCGTTGCTTCTTTTTCTGCGACTTCTTTTGCCTGAATCCCTAGCATTAATTGCGCCATTTCTTTGGCCGCTGCTGGATTAAAAATTTGGTACATGGGCGTTTTTAATAGCCCTTCTACTTCAAGCGGGAAAATAACTTCCACCGTTTTCCCTTCTTCGATATTTTTTTGAATCATCGTATCGCCGAAATTACAAAATTCCATGGTAGGCGGGCTAATATCGATTTTTGTTCCGAGCATTTCTGACATTGCTGTAGCCGAAAAGCCCATCATCTGGTTCATTAATTCTTGCACTGCGCTGACTTCAAGTTCCGTCAGTTCTGCATCTTCTTGAACCAAACCGTCTCCCATCATCATTAAATCTGCCATAATTAACGCGGCATTTTTGCTAATGATAAATGTGTTACTTGAGCGCAGCCCTTCGACAAATTCCACACTCGTCACTAAGCAAGGACGTTCATTAAACTCGAACTCTTTGCTATCAATTACGCGTGCAGTTGGGATTTGTAAGGAAACTTTGCGGTTAAGCAATTTGGATAGAACGGTTGAAGCTGAACCGATGCCGATATTACATACTTCTAAAAAGACATCTAATTCTTCGGCCGTTAAGCTGATTTCTTCTTTTACTGGTTCTTGCTCTGGAACTGCGTCGCCAAGTAATCTTTTTGCAAGTTCACGCCCTTTATCAATGGGGATGAGTTGCATTAAGTTCGAGGTAATTAAGTCGCCGATAATTAAATCAAAGCCGACTTTTATCATGGTTTGGTCATTCGTGTCTTCTAATTGTTCTTTTAGCGCGATTACTTTAATGTCTGGTGTCGTAATATCAATCATTTCACCAAACATATTGCTCATCGCAGTGGCGGAATGTCCCATCATTTGGTTCATCGCTTCTTGTACCGCGCTGAGATGAAGTTCTGAAAGTTCTACGTTTGGGTCAATGTTTCCGTCGCCCATCATCATTAAGTCCGCGATAGCCGCAGCCACTTCTGATTGCAGAACAAATAAATTCCGCATTTCGATTCCTTTATGGAAATTCACTTCTAACACAACATGTGGAATATCAATGTCTTTCGTATTATACAAATCAACAATCTCTACTTTTGGTGTTGAAATGGTGACTTGTTGGTGTAGTAAATCAGATAAGACCGTAGAAGCTGAGCCAAAGGAAATATTGGCGATTTCTCCTATCACATCTAGTTCCATTTGCGTGATATTTTTCTCTAGTAATTGCTCCACTTCTACCTCTCCTGCTCTGTCCGCCCTGTATGACGCATAAATTTAACGGCTTTTTGATTACCACTTTTTCCCATATAACATTCAAATTTCCATTTTTCGGTGACGTAGCCTTTGAGCGTATCGCGTATGTGTGTTTCTGTTAGAAGGACGTCGCCTACTTCTAGCTTATTCAGTTCTTTCCACGTTGTTTTAATTTCACCCACACGAATGCGCGCTTCTTTCTCGACTTGATGCAATTCTTGCTCGACTTCCGCATCAAAGTTCCGCCGTTTATCAAACGTATATTCCACGACGTTTTCCAGCTTGTTCATAATCTCTTCTACAGAGAAAAATGGTACGCCAATGCGCATTGTACTAATCCAGAATTCCGATTTAATATCGACACTGACAAGCGCCATCATGTCGTTCGGTGAGGTTACACGAAGCAGCGCTGGGTTAGTTTCGATATTGACAATTTCTGGTGAGATTGGATGCACCGATTTAAAACTGTCTTTGAGCGCTTCGCAAAATTTTTCTAAAATAGATTTCAACGTCAACTCTTCAAAAACAGATAAAAGTCTGCGCTCGCTCAATTTTCGTTTTGGATTCCCGCCAGATAAACACTCATGAATATAAATGATATAGGCTAAATCGAGTTCAATAATAATTTGGCCGAGCTCTGGATTACCAAGATCGATAATGCAGAAAATATAGCTATCGTTCGGCATTGTTTCGATATAGCCGCTTGCAAAAGAAACTTGATCTGCAAGGGTTGCTTCGGTATGAATCGGAATCCGGATACGCTGGGAGACAAACTCCATGCTTTTTTTCGTAAAAGCGGATGCAATCGTCTTTAAGCTTTCGAGGTGTTCTGCACCAAATTTCTCTGGTTTATGAAAGTCATAGGGATGAAAGCGCCCAAAGTCGCCAATTTCCGTACTTTCATCGACTACCTTCCCTTCACTCATTTGGGAAAGCAGGGCGTCAATTTGTTCTTGACTTAATTTATCGCTCATTTTTTGTCACTCCCTAGCTCTCAAGAAGAACTTGCCTCTCCTAATTTCGTTATTTTGACAAACATCTTGCCGTCTTTTGTCAAAATCTCGCCGTATCCGATACATTTGCCAGAAATCGTAATTTTGACCACATTGGCTGTGGAATCTTCTAACCGGAAAACGGTCCCTTTTTTTACATCTAGTAAACTACCGACTGGCTGTTTCGTACGTCCTAATTCGAAGTCGATTCTGAGTGGAATAGTATGATTAATTTTCATTTAGCTAAACTCCCTACTGAATCAAGTTCACAATTTGTTTCATCACGTCATCTGCCACACGAATAACTTTTGTGTTCCCTTGGAAACCGCTTTGATATGTCATTAAGTTAACGAATTCGCGGGATAAGTCTACATTCGATCCTTCTAGGGAAGAACCACTAATTCCACCAGCACCATTTTGGCCAGCAACGCCGTATACTGCATCACCAGAAGATAACCCTGGCACATATTCGCCGTTCCCCATTTTGACTAAACCGTCTTCATTGGAGAAAGTAGCCACCGCGAGTTGGGCAACTGGAATAACGGTACCATCTGAGTAACTCACTGCAATATAGCCCGCATCGGTTACTGCATAATCTTTTACAGTCGCAGCACCTTTTCCGTCAGAAGTTGGTGAGAATACTTGGTTTGTTCCGTAGTTGGTTAAGCCACTTAGGTTTAAGTCCATATTGACTTGTTTACCATTTACTGTGGAATTGATTTGGATATTTTTAAGTGCGTCTGGGTTTGTTAGTTCACCTTGCGCATTATAATTAAGTGTTCCTGTTACTGGAGGAGTTAATGCTTTGCCGTCCATTTGGATTTCATATTCATAGGAAACATTTCCACTCGCGTCAGGTGTAGCGGCTTTCATATTGACTTGAAGTTTATGTTTTCCACCAGCATTATCGTATACAGAAAGCTCGGAAGAAATCGTATCTTTTTCGCCCCAGTCAAGTGGAATATTACCACTTAAGCTACCATTTTTTGTTGCTTCTCCAGGAATGGCGCTATTTAGTGGAATTTGAATTGGTTGCAAGTTACCGTTTAAAACGTTGCCATTTTTGTCCGTTGCATAACCCATGACGTATTTCCCTTGTTGGGTAGTTAAATAATTGTTGTCAGAAACGGCAAAGCTCCCGTCACGCGTGTAAACGATATTGCCCCCTGCATTATCGCCCGCGATGAAAAAACCGCGACCTTGTAGTGCTGCGTCTTTGTTTCTACCAGTTGATGTCGGAGAACCGGCTGTATAATCAGTTAAAATCGCTCCAATTTTCGAACCGGAACCGAAGCTCATTGGGTTTGTTCCAGCATAAAGTCCGCCTGCAACAGATCCCATTGTGTTTTGGTAAAGTAAATCATTGAAAACGACACTTTGTTTTTTGTATCCTGTCGTGTTGGCATTGGCAATATTATTTGATGTTACCGATAATGCTTGTTGGAACGCATTCATTCCAGAAATAGCTGTATACATAGTTTGATTCATAATTCACACTCCCAAATTTTTAATTAATTTCTGTTACATATGTCATTGGCACGAGGCTATCGTTATCTTTTAATTTCAGCATAACGCCGTTTGTCGTTTGTTGAACGCTTTCGACTTTCCCGCTAATTACTTCGCCGTTAAGTGAAACACCTTTTATATCCTTACCGATGAAATTAACTGCGGATTGCAAGGCGGAGTTTTGCGCTTGTTCAGAAAGCTTATCAACAGCCGTTGTCATATTGGCAACTTGTTCCATTAAGGAAAGTTGTGCCATTTGTGACATCATTTCATTCGTATCAAGTGGGCTTGATGGATCTTGGTATTGTAAACTGGTTAAAAACAGTTTCATGAAGTCATCTTTGCCAAGCGTCTTAGATACGCTGGATGTTACCGCATTGTTTGTATCCTGACCTGCTCCTGATAAACTGCTAATTCCGTCCAAATTACGTCTCCTCCTCTAAATCAAATGCTTCTTGTTTTGCTCTTTCCTGATGTGGGTTTTCGCGTTCTTTCTCTTTTTTAGATTCGCCTTGGTGTCGACCATCTGAGCTTTGGTTCTGCTCTTTCGGTGCTTGTTTTTCCGTCATTGTCACGGCAACTTCTACACCGCGATCTCGGAAACGATTATGTAAATCTTGCGCCATCTGTTCGAGTTTTTGCTTGGCTGTTTGCTCCTGATATTCGATATGTACAAATATTTTATCGGGCATTTTTTTAAGTAAAACTTCGACTTTTCCGAGTGATTCCGGCTGGATGGCGAAAAAGGCTTTATTTTGTTTTACTTGGAATTTTTGCAGCTGTTCGATTTGGTCGGTGATGGTTTTATCAAGTTGTTTTAACGTCACTGGGACTTCAGATTTGGCAGCTGGTGTGAGTTGTTTCGCCGTATCATGCCAAATATTGCTGGATTCTGCGGGCTTTTTGATGGCAACTTCCTCTTTCGCTGTTACTGGCTCCTTAATGCTCGCTTTGAAAAGTTGCACGACTTCTTTTTCTTGAGGTAATTTGGCTAGGATTGGTTGGTTTTTGATCACGTTTTCTGCTAGTTTAGGTGATTCTTTTGTAGGCATGATAAGTTCTGGTGGCGGTTGTTGCTCTCTGGTAGCATTTTTTGTGGGTTCTTTCGGTGTATTTGTTACTGGAGGTTGGACAACTTGCGGGGCACTTTCTATTTTTGGTTGATCAATTGCTTGTTTGGCGATTGCCGCAAGTGTTTCTTTCACTTCCTTGAGTTCGAGTGGCGCTGCTTGCAGTTTCGTTTCTGGTGCATCGTCGAGTAGTTTGGCTGAAACGAGTGATGGTGCGATTTCTTTTAGCGAAATTGTAGCTTGTTCTCCATTATCCGTTTCTCCCTTTAAGAGCGGCGCAGGGCTATTTTCCATTAAAAGTGAAATAAAAGGCAGTTCTACTAATTCTTCTGCTAATGCTTCTTTTGGTTCGGCCTGTTTTTTTCCAATGAGTGGTTGTAGCAAATTATCTGGGATTAGCATGCGTTTTCCTCCCTTTTACTTTAATAGCACCATTTTTAAATCGCGTAATGTTTGTTCTTCTCTTTTATTTTCAAGCTGTTGCCATTTTTTTCGTGTGTCATCGTACATTTTTTTTGCCTGTTTCCCTTTTTCTTCGAGTTGTTCTAAGATTTGTTCATTGCTTTTAATGTACTGGCTAATTTGGTGAATTTCTCGCTCCATTTGTTGAATGCGGCTTGGCGAGAAGGCATCGAGTTGCATGCTTCCGGCTAATACCGCCACTTGGAGTCTTTCTTTTTTTGTTCTCGAGTAATACACTTCTTTTTCGTGCGCTAATTTTTCTACGACTTTTTCCCGTTTGGATAGTAATAATTGCAATTCTTTTAAAATGGTCGTTTTCTCTTGGTCCACTTTCATCTTCACTGCATTGTAAGCCTCTTGCTTCAAATCACTTGCCCTCTTTCTTTAGTCGATTTCTGAAATAACGATTCCGAAGTTCTCGTCCATCAAAATAGCTTCACCGATGCCGACTTTCTTTTCATCGAGGAAAATTTCGACTTTGTGGCCAGGTTTCTTTTCCACTTCGAGGACATCGCCAATGCTCAACTCGGCAATGTCCCCTACTGGCATTTCTTTTTTTCCAAGGCGGACGATTAAGTTAACGCCAATATTGTCTACTTGGCGGATAGAGCCTTTTTCGCGTCCTCCTTGGCTCGGTTCTTTCGGTTCCCATTCAGGAAGTTCTACTTGAAATACTTGTTCCATCATGGTTCCTCCTTAAAATGTTTCTAAATTTAAAATTAATACGACACGGCCATCACCTAAAATCGTTGCCCCAGAAAAGGCAATTTGACTTTCGCTGAAAAAGCCACCAAGTGTTTTTAAAACGATTTCCCGTTGACCGATAATATCTTTAATAATAAGTCCAAAAGTTCGCTTGGCATTTTTCACGACGAGTAAAAGTAGTTCATCCGTATCTTTTAAAGGTGTTTCATGGAAGCATTCGCCTAAATCAAGTACTTCGATAATGGTTTCGCGGTAATTGATTAAGTCTTTGCCGTGAACGTGTTGAATGTCTGCCGGATTAATCGTGATGGCTTCGGCTACGTTTGCAAGCGGTACAGCATAGCGGCGTTCCGATGTTGCAACGAGCATCGACTGGATGATAGATAATGTCAGCGGAATCTCAATTCGGAACGTTGAACCAGCATTTTCGCTTGATTCCACACTGATTTTCCCACCAATTTTGAGAATCGTATTACGAACCACATCTAGTCCCACGCCTCGGCCAGAAAGATCAGATACTTGATCTGCGGTACTGAAACCGGAATCAAATAATAAATCAAAAATTTCCGAGTCCGTCATTTTGGTTGATTCTGCTCTTGTAACGACATTTTTCGCAATCGCTTTTTCTAACACTTTGCGTTTATTAATTCCTGCACCGTCATCCGCAATCTCAATCACAACATTATTACCGCTATGGAAGGCTTTTAGATTAATTGTGGCGGTTTCATTTTTTCCATTTTTACGTCTTACTTCGACAGTTTCAGCTCCGTGGTCTACTGAATTACGGATTAAATGAACAAGTGGGTCGCCGATTTCATCAATGACGATTTTGTCGACTTCCGTATCCGCCCCTTCAATCACTAAATCGATTTTCTTACCTAATTCTTTGGCTAGTGTGCGCACCATTTTTGGAAAGCGATTGAAAACACTGTCTACTGGCACCATACGCATATTCAGTAAGCCGTTTTGAATTTCTTTGGAGATGGAACTGAATCGTCCTAAATGTTCCATCAATTCTTTGTTATTCGTTTTTTCTGCGATTTCATCAATTCTCGCCCGTTCAATGACGCTTTCTTCAAAAACGTTCATTAGCTTTTCGATTTTTTCAAGTTGTACACGAATGGTTTTATTTTCTAATCGTTTGGTTGTTTGTTTTGCGGCTTTTTTGATTGGTTCAATAACCTGAACTTCTTCCACTTCTTCTGTCACAGTCACTTTTTCGATTTCAGAAATATCCAGAATAACCGCTTCGATTTCTTCTTTCGTTTGTGCCGACTCTAGAACTACTTCGAATGACTGCTCAAACTCTTCTAGCTCAATCGCTTCTCTGTCTGGCAAAGTTTCTGAAATAATCCCCATTTCTGCAAGTCGCTCTAAACACATTACTGCCCGCACTGCTTTCAAAATAGCCGCTTCTTCAATTTGAATGGCAATACGGTACGTTTTTTCCACCGCTAAATCTGTTTCTTGTTCTGGGTGTAAAAGTGCTTCTAAGTCAGCTACGGTTTTCGAAATATCCGCCGCGCCTTGTCCGCCGTGCTGGATATCCGAAACCATTGTTTCCAAATGAGATGTACATGTAAAAATAATGTCTACCAAATGTTCTGTTACAGCCAATCGATTATTACGTACCTCATCTAGTACATTTTCCATTGCATGCGTTAAATCAGCCACCTGTTGGAAGCCCATCGTTGCGGACATCCCTTTAAACGTATGTGCTGAACGGAAAATTTCACTTACTAATTGACCGTTCGTCGGGTCTTTCTCAAGCTGTAACAGATTATCATTTAGCGCCTGTAAATGTTCTGAAGCTTCTTCTATAAACAGGTCTAACATATTTGTAGTCATGCTATGCACCTCCATTTCTCTACTTAGCTGCTTTTTCTAACGCCTCTAAAACCCGGTCCGCTTGGAAAGGTTTTACGATAAAGTCTTTGGCACCTTTTTTAATGGCATCAACAACCATACCTTGTTGGCCCATCGCAGAACACATAATTACTTTTGCTGATGGATCTTTCGCCATAATTTGGGCAAGTGCTTCTAATCCGTCCATTTCTGGCATTGTAATATCCAGTGTCACGATATCCGGTTTTACTTCATCATACTTTTTCACTGCTTCCAGCCCATTTTCCGCTTCCGCAACTACTTCAAAATCGCTATCTTTCACGATATTCTTAATCATCGTACGCATGAACATTGCATCGTCGACAATCAACAACTTCAACATAAAATACAACTCCCATTCCTATACCTATAAATATTTTTTAAAAAAATCGCATAATATCATTTTATAATAAAAATAGGACAATTTCTACCTTTTTCTTAAAAAATATCCGTTTTTTATAATAAAATTATTTAAAAAATAGTTAACTAGCTTAACTTTGGCGCTGTGCCCTATTTCTAATCCAAAAATATTTTTATAAATAAAAAAGAAAAGCCCCTCGTCCGGGGTGACGAGGAGCTAAGGGTAAACAATGTTCGATAAATGAATTTGATATGTTATTAGCTGTTAATTAATTGAGTTAACATTTGCGGTGTTTGGTTTGCTTGAGAAAGCATGCTGATAGATGTTTGTGTAAGAATTTTGTATTTAGTCATTTCGGACATTTCAGCAGCCATATCTGCATCTTCAATAGAGGAAGCAGATGCTTTAGTTGCGATGGATTGGTTGTTCACGTTAGATACATTGTAGCTAAGACGACTCATACCAGCACCTAGAAGCGCACGACCGTTAGAAATGTTATTGATTAATTCATCAATTGCTTCCGTTGCTTCTTGAGAAGAATCAGCATCAGCAACAGATAATGCACTATAACCAGCAACTGTAGAACCACTACCTAAAGTGATTGTTCCAGCAGAAAGACCTTTCGCATTGAAAAGATCGATATTGATTAAGTCATTAGCTTTATCAGACGCTTGGATGCTTACTTGAGTAGCAGCATTTGTAGCAGTTTGATCTAATAATTTGATGTTGTTGTAGTTAGTAGTGTCAGCAACGTGATCAAGTTCTTTAATCAAGCTACCGAATTCAGCAGTATATTGTTTACGATCTTCGTCACTGAATGAACCGTTAGAAGATTGTACTGCTAATTGACGCATACGTTGCAAGATTGAACTCATGGAGCTAAGAGCTGAATCCGCTGTTTGTAACAAGTCAATACCCATGGATGAGTTTTTGCTTGCTGCATCTAAGCCTGTAGATTTAACGTTCATACGAGTAACAACTGCAAGACCAGCAGCGTCATCAAGAGAACTGTTAATACGTTTACCAGATGCCAAACGTTCTTGCGCTTGAGTCATGCCTTCGTTATTTTTACGAAGATATTCTTGTGTTTTCAAGCTAATGATATTAGTATTTACTTTCATTTGTGTTTCCCTCCTACATTCGGTTTAGAAAAGACTTCTCTTCTCTATATGCTTTATTATATCTTCATTTTTTTAAAAAATCAAATGTTTTTTGTTAAAAATATAAAAATAAGTTATTTTTATTTATGAAAAAATGAAAATTCGGCTTTATATCAACGTTTTCCCGTTTTTACATTTCGCTTTTTAAAAAATAAAATAAAGAAGTGTTTGAACAGAAAAGGTTGTTCAAACACTTCTTTTTATAAAACTAGCTCATCTAAAATATTAATAAGTTGATGGATATTGGGTTTACTTACTTGCGCATCGGCTCCAACACCAGCACCTTTATGTTCCAGATCTTCTGTAATTAACGACGAGAAAATAACCACTGGCAATTCACGACCAATTTCATCTTCTTTGATTACTTTTGTTAAATGATGTCCGTCCATTTGTGGCATTTCAATATCGGTGATTAACAAGTTCACATTTTCAAAAGTTTGCTCTTTTTGTTCTTTGAGCAATTTGAAAATATGTTCTTGTGCTTCGCGCCCATTAGCAAAAAATTGCAGATTCGTATAGCCAGCCTCATGTAGCGTATCTTCAAGTAGTTGACGCAACATTTGTGAGTCCTCGGCAATAAAGATTGTCTTCTCTTCACGATTTACTTTTCGCGCCATACGGTCTTCACCTGTGACAGCAAAATCAGCATTTCCACTAATTTCGTAAATAATTTTTTCATAATCAAGTAAGAGTACTAAATTACCGTCAAGTTTTACGATACCAACTGCTAATTCTTCTAAACCAATCGATAGTTTTTCTGGTTCTTCAATTTGTTCCCACGAAATACGTTGGATGCGATGAACCTCATCGACACGGAAAACAATTTTCATTTGGTTTAGTTCCGTGATAATGAATTTCGTATTTTCCGGCTCGATTTCTGGCAATTTCATCACACGAGCAAGGTTCACAACTGGCATAATTTCGCCGCGAACTTGGGAAACGCCTTCAATTGCCGGGTTCGAATCTGGTACAGGAGTTACTTCGAGCGGATGAATAATTTCTTTCACTTTTAAAACGTTAATACAAAATAAGTTTTCGCCAACAGTAAATGTAACAATTTCTAATTCATTTGTTCCACTTTGTAGTAAAATTCCTTTTTCTTCTGTCATATTACTGGCCTCCTATCGATTGTTTGTAACAGTGTCTTGAAGCATGGTAACTTCATCCAAAAGTTTTGCTAAATAGCGATTATTCGGGAATTCATCCATTGCCTCGCTGATTCGATTTGCGCGATTTTCAGTATCGATTTTGATTGCCCAAAGGTAAAAGCGAAAATCGGTACTAAAATTATCGATGCCACGTTCAGCAATCGCAAGCGCCTCATCCAGTACATCAGCATCTACTAAATAATTAATTAAGTTGATATATCCTTGCTTTGTCACTTCATCTGCATCGACGATATTGTAGAAATCAAGCGCGATATCTGCAAAATCATATTGGAAAAATAAGTCTGCAATATGGCTGTTGATGCTGTCATGGTAAACGCTACGAAGTGCCAATAAGTAATCAGCAAACTCGCCTTTTCCAAGTGCAATCGCCCGTTCTAACACGAATAAATAACGTTTCTTGCTGATTCTCGGACCATTTTCAAAGATAAAGTCATAAATTTCACCAACATCGCTATTTTTCATAACACGTTCGATTGGTAATTGTGGATTTTCATAATGCCACAAACATAAATCCGCCGCATCAATTAATTCTTCCTTGATACCGAATAAAATAGCCGACTCGCTAATTACTGGGAAAACGTTACGAATCGTTGCAATCTTCACTTCTGTTGCTTCTGCGACTGGCGGATACACATCGGTTAGCGATTGAACGATTAGTTCGGACAATTCCGCGTAACCTTGTTGTGTTGTCATCGAAAGTAAGCGCAAGCCAGTTTCTGTGCTAGCAATAAAGTGATGACGTTCCATAAAGGAGAAAATTTCTTTTGGTTGATGGAATTTGCTAAGCAGCATAATCATTTGGAACATCACACCGTAATCAGAACTATTTTCCGCATAGGCTTTAGAAAAATGAGTCATGGCGCGCGTGTAATCTTTTTCTTCTAAGTAAATCGTTCCAAGCATTTTGTGCGGCATGAAGTTGGTTGCTTCGTACAACACGATTGGTTGATAGTCAATCTCCGTGTTTTCTAGCAAACTTTGATAAATTTCCTTCGCATCCTCAAGTTGGTGATTTACATATAAAATATTGGCTTTTTTTAGTGGGAATTCTGGTACGTTTGGCCAAATAATTCTTGCTTCTTCGATGATTGCCAAGCTTTCGTCATAGCGCTTTTCTTGTTCTAGTAGCTCGGCAATATGATAAGCGCTTAGTTTCGCCCAAATATAATGATTGTGGTCGCGTAGGCGGAACGCTTCGGAAAATTCTTTCAGCGCTTCCTTTTTGTTGCCAAGTCGATTCATTTCTTGCCCGATGTTAAAATGCACAAAGCCACTATTTTTATTATTTTTTACTTCTTTTTCTAATAAACGTAAATTACGGTCTGATTTGTCTTGTTTTTCGACAATTTCCGACATATAGCCATAATGATAAATTTTTAATTCAGCAACTCCAGCTGCAATCGGGTGCTTGTCTACCGCTTCTAGTTGTTCATGAATGACGCCTCGGAAGCAAATCGTACCATCATTTTTATAAACTCGTGCCATTTGGTTCGTTGTTGTTACTCGTCCTTTTTCCCCTGTAAAGCTAATGATTTGCGCCATTTGAATTGGGTCGATTGGTGATTTTAACTGTTTTTCTAATTTTCGATAACTTTCTTCTTCCAAACATTCGTCTGCATCAATCGCTAAAATCCATTTCCCCGTTGCATGTTTGGCAGCAAAGTTTCTTGCATCAGAAAAATTGCCAGTCCATTCAAAGTCATAGACAAAATCAGTGAATTCTTGTGCGATTTCCTTGGTTTTATCAGTGGAACCTGTATCTACAATAATGATTTCTTCTGTAAATTTTCTAAAAGACGCTAAACTTTGTCGCAAAATATGTGCTTCATTTTTGACTATCATACAAATCGAAATTAACGGCCGCATGAACCTTCCCTCTTTCTATCAATTAATTCACTAATTTTATTTTATCGCTGCTCGCTCGGTGCAGTAGATGTTTCTTCGCTTTTGGCAAATCATAAATCATACTTTGAACATCGAACGATTTCGCTACATCGACTGGTATCACATCAGTCGGCTTATCCCCGTTATAAAAACAACAAACCAAATCCATTTTACTAACAATTTGTGCTAAGAATTTCTCATAAGTCGGCTTTGCAATCACTGTATCGAAATAACCAAATGACTGATAGCTACTGCCTAGACGTTCCAGGTAGTCTATGGTCGATAAAAACGGCTCTGGCAAACATTCTTTCGGTGCAAAAGTGTAAATCGACAGTCGCGGAGCCAGATGCTCTTTTTTCAAGAAAAATTGTAACACTTCATTTTCAATCGACTTATAACAAAGCAAGTGAATGTGGTTCACTGGTGCAAATTTTTCGAGGTATGCTTGAATTTCTTGTTTGTCATAATCGGTTAACGTATGCGAACCGCTTAAAAAAAGTTGCAAACACTTCACCTACTCCTCTTCATCTAGCGTATCGCGATTAATTGGGCGCACCATAATTTCTACACGCCGATTTTTTTCACGATTTGCTGCGATATCATTTTTAGCAACGGGCCTGAATTCCCCGTAACCACGAGCACTGAACTCGCCTGGGTTTACTTCGCTGTTTTCTTGAATGATTGCTTCCATGAAATTAACGGCACGCGCGACACTCAGTTCCCAATTGGAAGAATAAATCGAAGTACTTATTGGCACATTATCGGTATGTCCAGAAACAATCCCTTCCATCGTTCCTTTTCCTTGTGCAAATAGTTCGCCGATTTCTTTGGCAATCTCGCGTTTTCCTGCTGTTAATTCTGCACTTCCTGACTGGAATAAAATATCATCTCGGATAGTTATCAAAAGCCCTTCATCCGAGTATTTCGTTGTCATTTTTGCTCCCAAATGTTCTGCTGCAATATAACTATCAATTTGTTTTTTAAAGGCTTCAATCTTTTCTTCGTTTTGCTTTTTAAGTAAGGCCGCTGCTGCTTTTTTAGCTTTCTCTTGTTCGGTTGCTTCTTTCTTTTTATCCTGCTCTTCCATCGCCTTCAAGACTGCATTCACATTTGGATCATCCGGTCCTTTTCCTTTGGATACATATGCTTGATTGCCTGCTGCACCTTCTTCTACAATTTTCTTAAATGCATTTCCCATTTGTTCGAACTTCTTAGCATCAACGGAACTGGAGGCAAACAGAACGATGAACAGCGCAAGTAAAAGTGTCAGCAAATCACTATATGGAATTAACCACGTTTCATCAACGTGTTCCTCCTGCGGTTTCTTGCGACGCTTGGCCACGCTCAATTTCCTCCACTTCTCTCGTTTTCTTCCCTTTTCCATTTCGCAGCACATCTTTCTCTTTTGGACTTAAAAAAGATAATAAACGTTCTTCCACAACACGTGGTGCATTTCGCTCTTGAAGCGCGACGACTCCCTCAATCATCATATATCTCAAATGCACTTCTTTTTGTGATTTCACTTTTAATTTATTGGCAAATGGCGTCCAAAGCACGTAACCGGTGAAAATACCGAAAATCGTACAAACAAACGCAGCGGCTATTGCTTCGCTAAGTTTGTCTGGGTTCGACATTTCGCCCATCGCATGAATGAGTCCCATTGCTGCTCCAAGTACACCGAGCGTCGGGGCATATGCTCCGGCTGATGCAAAAATCTTGGCATAAGCAGCATGGCGTTCTTCCATACTCGCAACTTCTTCTTCCAAAACATCCCGCAAAAATTCTGGAGAAGACTGTCCATCTACAACTAAGCGCATTCCTCGTTTCATAAATGAATCTTCAATTTCGTCGACAGAATCTTCCAGCGCAAGTACGCCGCTACGCCTAATTTCATCTGCGTATTCTTTGTATTGCACAAGTACTTCCACTTTGTCCGGCATTTTCTCTTTTGTAAAAAGAATTTTAAATAGTTTTGGTACTACTTTTACATCACTCCATGGGTGCGCCATCATAACGGCCGTAATTGTCCCAAGAATGATGACAATTAAAGCTTCAGCGCTAAATAACATCGCCAGTGATATATTTTGAATCATGAACGAACCTGCAATGACTATCACTGCCAACACAAGTCCTATAATCGTTGTTATTTCCACGTTACTTCATCTCCCACCTACTTATTTCAGCGAACTAATTCCACTTCATTTAACCAAAAAGCAACTAACTCGTTTTCCATTTCAGGTAAATGAACGAAAAACGCTTTAGCATCCGCTTCACTGGCAAATGCTTGCGAGCGGTAATTCTCTTCTTCCACACCTTTTAAAGCGAGGAAATAAAACGACTCTAGCCGGCCTAGAATAACTTCTTTCTCCCCGATTTCATAGCCAACTGTCTGTCTAATTTCAAATTCATTCGGTAAGAAAAGTTGTGTTTTCTTTTCAAGCATGAGAATTTGTTCTGCGAGTCCTGGTTTGTCCTCAAAAAACGCTAATTTTTTTATGTTTTCTATTCGTCCCATCTAACCAACTCCATTTCTTTTTTTGCTAGGTTTTTATGTAGAAAAAATTATTTAATGTGGCAAGCCCGTAATCAGCTGGATTCAAAATTTGTTCTGATCCTCCGATGAAAAGAACGCCGCCCCGTCTTAGTGACTCTGCAAACTTCTGATATGCTTGGTGTTTACCTTCTGCTGTGAAATAAATCAACACATTGCGACAAACAATTAAATCAAAGCCTTTTTCGTAATAATCGGTCAACAAATCGTGCCGTCTAAAACGAATCGACTTTCGATATTTAGGTAAAATTTGATATGTATCTCCTTTTTCAACAAATGCCGTATGACGTTCTTGTTCATTTAGTTCTTCCATTTGGCGACTTTGATATTCTCCAATGACCGCGCGCTTTAAAATCGCTGGCTCGAGGTCTGTGGCTAAAATGTCATAATGCCTTGTGCCAACTGAGCGTTCCATCATCATCGCTAACGAGTAAGGCTCCTCTCCAGATGAACAAGCCGCACTCCAAATCCGGAGTTTTCCGCGACTATCTTCAAGTAATCTTGGAAGTACTTGTTTTTCCAGCGCATCCCAACGATTGCGATTACGGAAAAACGACGAAACATTAATCGTAATCAAACTAATGAACTCATCCAAAAGAACGGCATCTTTTTTGAGATGTTTGAAAAATTCTCCAAAAGTAATATATTGCTTCTTCACGATAAAAGATAAAATTCGACGTTTCATTTGCGTTTCTTTATAAAGCGCTAAATCTAAACCTAAGTCCCTTTTGACGACACGAGTAAAGTAAAGATAATCCTTTTCCAAATCTGGAATCATTCTTTTTCTCCTCCCCCTAGCTAGGCCTTTACTGACGAATTAATCCGGTTGCTTCTTTGTCGTACACTTTATCGAACATATTGACGACATTTTTTGAAGCTTGTACCATACGCTGGTTATCCATAAGTTGTACCATTTCTACGCCTAAATCAACATTAGACGTTTCGATAACTCCATTTTGGATAATCCCTTGTCCAGCTGGTAAGTTCATTGTGTTTATACCATTTACATGAAGTCTACCTTCCCCGTCTTTCACCAAGCTATCTGCTTGATTAGCAGAAACAAATTTAGTTCCAAGACGGCCCAAGTACTGATTGGTTTCCGCATTGTATAAATCACCATTTGCTTCGGCACGAATCGACGTTTTTTGCCCCACTTGAATCGCTTCTCCAGTTGCACTGAGTAAATTAGCGCCATCTGCTGTCCGCAGAAAACCGAACTGATCGGAGTGAAACTGTCCGCCACGTGAAAGGGAAATTTCACCATTTTTAGCTGTAATGAAAAAATTACTTCCTTGCGTAGGATCCGTGTCTTGCATAAAGAAATCTCGGTCGCGGTTCGTAATATAGCTTGATCCCGCCGTTAAATTAATATGCGTTGCAGCAGGCCGAACGCCGTAATCAATTGTCCCAACTTGCCTAGTGACAGGCCCATTCTGATAGTTCACTTTGTTTCTCGAAATCACTTCACTCGTAAGTTGATCAAACTTGAAACCCGGTGTCTGCGCGTTAGCCACGTTATTCGAATGCACTTGAATGTGTTGCATATAGTTCATCATCCCAGCTGCACCAATATATAATCCCTTCATTCCAGCACCTGCCTTCTATCCGTCCCAACAAACCGCTCCGCTAACCAACGACTCTTTGGTCTGAAAATATTTTCCGTAATATTTTGCCCATCTGTCATGTATAACACTGGTAAATTCGTTTCTTGCATCACAGTGTATAAATCGCCAATGCGTGTTGTTTCATCCATTTTTGTAATAATAAAACCGTCAATCGGAATTTCAGCTAATTTTGGTAAAATTGTCATCACATCCGCACTTTTCATTCCAGAAGAAAATGTAAAACAGGTTAAATCTGGATGAACAACATCCGTATACGCAGAAATTTCACTCACAGATTCCTCGGCTAAATAATTTCTCCCAACCGTATCAATCAAAATATGATCCACGCAATTAACGTACGTCATATACTGCACAGCTTCTTCTAGTTCAGCCGGGCTCGTCGCAACGATAAGTTCCACATCGAGTTTGTCCGCATAACCTTGGAACTGCTCCACTGCACCTGATCGAAAAGTATCTGTTGTAATAAAACCTACTGTTCGATTTTGTTTTAACAGCTGCCATCCAAGTTTCACAAGCGTGGTCGTTTTCCCAACACCCGTTTGTCCAATCAAGGAAATAATTCGGTGGTTGCTTAAATCAAACGAATCTTCCACAGCTAATTTTCCGGATAAATAAGGAATAAACCAATCCGTAATATCATCCAAATGCGCCGTTTCTACTTGCTTAAATTGCTTCCGTCCAGCCTGCATAAAGTCCGCCACATACGTATCACTAATTCCGCGACCCTTCAAAAACTTCACGAAATCACTGTTTTGTTCACGCTCCTCGCGCATTTTCACCGCAAGCTCACGATTTAAAGCTGCTAGTTCGAGACGCATCGCTGATAATTCTTCTTCTTGTGTTTTCCTTTCTTCTAAAAGCGGCGTTGATTGTGCCAGTTCCGCTCCCGCAGCAAGCATTTCCAGTAACTTTTCCTTTCTCAACAAGTCACCTGTTTTTGGTCTCGTTTTCACAACCGATTTTTGAAATGTTTCTTGGAAGTCCATTCGACCGTCCGCTATCGCCACTTCACTCATAATAACCGCCGTCACTTCATACTGTTTCTTAAAAATTCCAAGCTTTGTGACACGTTCATCCGTAATTTTATAAGGCTCATTCGTGACTAAGCGAATCTTTTTATGTATTTCTCGCTTGGAGTTTGCCTTAAAAATTTCCATCTTTTCTACTAAATGTTTTCCCATTTCTACGGATTACCTCCCTCATCAAGTTGGTTCAATCAGTGCAATTTGCTCCACTTCTGTTTCTGGCGATAACTCACTAATGGAGAGCACCGGCACGTCCAATTGATATCTTTCTAAAACTCGCACAAAGCCAAATCGAAAATCTTTCCGCCTTGTTAAAATGACGGGTTCACGCCCAGTAAGTTGTGCTTTATTCACGGTATCTCTTACTTTTTGAATGATTGGTAGCTCTTTGTCGAGTGCCCAGTTTAGCGCGTAGCCATAGTAAGGCGTGTTAACAATTTCCGTATCCATTTCAATCGAATCTTGTAAAAGTAGCGCATAAATTTTGCCGTCTTGGTTTTTCGCTTGCTCACAAATGACTTTCGAAATTCGCTCCCTGACAAACGCCGTAATTCCATCAAGATCATTTGGATAAATCGTTTGACCGTCAATAATCCCTTCGACAATCGTTGGTAAATCACGAACCGAAATTCCTTCTTTCAAAAGTTGTCGCAGCACCCCTTGAATCAGCGAATAATCAATTTCTTTTTTCTTAATTTCATCAATCAAAATTTGATTTTCATCAGCAAGACCATCAATTAAATCTTTAATTTGCTGACGCATCAAAAGTTCATGCAAGTTCTTCCGTAACACGACATCCAAATGCGTAATTAAAATACTAAGCGGCTCGAGCACCTGATAGTTTTTCATTTGTGCATCTTCTAGTTCGCCCGGCAAAATCCAATAACCATCTTCCCCGAAAATCGGATCCTTGGTCGGCTCCGCATCAAGATCCATCATCACACCTGGTGTTTTCAGTGCCAGTAAATGCCCCGCCTTCAGAACACCACTCGCAACAGCCACACCTTTGACCTTAATCTCGTATTTCCCACGCGGCTGAAAACTCGTATTATCTTTAAAATTAATCCCCGGAACCCCAATACCTAAATCTTGTAAAATCGATTTCCGCATTAAGACAACTTTATCTTTTGCCGTTTCTCCGTTCATTTTTTGTTTCACAAGGGCCGCAATGTTTAAGCCAAGTTCAACAACTACAGGGAATTTTTCTCGTGCTGCGCCAAATGCTTGGTTGTGCTCCGCCTCAGCCGAATTCGTTTCCGACTGAATCAATTCCATTTCTTTTTCCAGTTCCAACTGCTCTTTTTTCTTTAAATTAAATTGCGTACGATAGCCGATGATACCAAGCACGACGCCAATCCCAACAAATGGAATTGTAGGTAGTGGACTAAATACGCCCATTAAGATAAACATGGCAGCAAGGGTATAAACAACCACCGAGTTTTGCATTAATTCTTTGAAAATCCCGACCGCAACGTTATCATCCGATCCGTCAAATACCCGAGTAACAATAACCCCAGCAGACATCGCCATTAAAAGTGAACCAATTTGGCTCACGATGCCGTCCCCGATTGTTAACTCTGTATATTTCACCGCAGCTTCCCCAAACGAAAGCCCACCTTGGACCATTCCGACAATTAAACCGAATACAATATTGACAACTGCAAGCAAAACAGTAAAAAGAACGTCCCCTTTTACAAATTTCCCAGCTCCGTCCATCGCTCCGTAGAATTCGGTTTCCATATTCAAGTAAGCCCGTTTTTCTTTGGCTTCTGGCTCTGTAATCAACCGTTGATTCAAATCTGCATCAATCGCCATTTGTTTACCCGGCAAAGCATCTAGCGTAAATCTTGCTGCTACCTCCGCTGTCCGCGAAGAACCATTTGCCACAATAAACTGAAAGACGATTAGAATAATGAAAATAACAATCCCAACGACAAAATTACTACCAATAACAAAGTTCCCAAATTGTTTAATTACTTGTCCTGGATCACCAGTGGTTAAAATCGCCCGCGTCGTCGAAATATTTATCGAAACCCTAAATATCCCCATCAAAAGTAGTAAAGACGGAAATGACTTTAATTCATTCCAATCTTTAATTGATGTGGCACGCATGTAAACTAACACTGAGAACGCCAAAATTGTCACAAGCACTAAATCCAATACAAATGGAGGTAATGGCACAATAAGTGCAACAACAAACGATACCGCAATCAAGATAGCAAAATATTTTTTTATAGCACCTAAATTCCCCATTTTGAAACCTGCCTTTTCTAAGATTAGAAAGGTCGCTCATATGTTGTTAGAACTTGATTTTGTCTGCGTCCATCAATTCTTTCATCACTTCAATAACATCTTTATATAAATCTTCTTGTATGTATTCATCTGGATTCGTCGTATAGTAAATACTTCTCGCCAGCTGTCTATTTGTAATCATTGGCACCCCGTCCGTATCCGCCACCTGACGAATAAAAAGTGCCAGCTCGTCTTCCCCTTTAATGAGTAGTTTCGGTGCATGATCTTTTGTTTTGTCATAACGCATCACAACCGAGATATGGGTCGGATTATTAACCACAAACGTCGCATCCGCCATTTTTTTCGTAATCGAACCTTGGAGAAGTCCCCGTGCAATGCTTCTTTGGCGCTGTTTCACTTCCGGTCGACCTTCTGAATCTTTCATTTCGTCCTTAATTTCCTGCTTCGACATCCGCAAGCCTTTTTTATAATCATAGCGCTGGTAAAAGAAGTCGAGCAGTCCGATTACCGCGATTACAAGAAAGAGCGCCAGAAATTCATTTTTGAATAAAGCAAAAATTTGTCCGAGTGAGTAGAGCCAATTTTGCCCGGTGTAACTAATGAGCGTGTCTAGATGATCTCGAAAGCCAATATACGCCACGTATGAAAGCAATGTAATTAAAAGTAGCGCTTTCACCACCTCGACAATTCCCTTCACACTAAACACTCGCTTAAAGTAGTTCGCCGGATTTAGCCGTTTGAATTGTGGTTTCACTGCTTTCGCGGAAAATAAAATCCCGACTTGCACGCCATAATTCATCAATCCGAAAATCACAACCATCACCATAATCGGCATCAACACTTTTCCAAACTCCATTACGTAAAACAAACTATAACTTTCCATGTTGGCAAGCTTTGGAGGCTGTTTCAAAAGGGCAACAAAAGCTTGGATGGTATTTTTGATAAACATTTCTCCAAAAAAATAAAGAAGCCCAGCTACAATTAATAATGAAAAAGCATTATTTAGTTCTTTACTTTTCGCCACATTACCTTCATTTCGAGCTTTCTTAATGCGGCGCGGCGTTGCTTTTTCCGTTTTATTATCCTTCGCCAAGCTTTTCTCTCCTCCCTATTTTTTCAGTAAATAATCAAAAAACGACACATATTGTTGAATCATCTCATCTGTCAAATTTTTAAAAACTGTACTCAAGATAGGTACCGCGCACGCAAGGATGAAAATCCCAAACGTAATTTTGATAATAAATGCATTCATAAAAATGTTAATTTGCGGAGCGCTCTTAGAGATAAAAGCAAGAATGATATTAACGATAAAAATACTACCCATAATCGGGAGCGCAATCGACACCGCGGAAGCAAGTGCAAAACCAAGCGTCCCAAGGAGCAAATCAATAAACCCTTTTTCAAATAAAATCGAAACCGAAGCCGTAAATTCAAACGATTTCATTAAATAATAAATTAAGTAATCCATTCCTTGTAGCGACAAGAATATTACTACAAAAAAGGTATCTAAAATCGCAGCCGTAATCGAGTTCTGCGTTCCGTAAGAAGGGTCAATCAAGTTCACCTGCGAAAAACCTAAATCATAATCAATCATAAAACCAGCCATTTTCGGGATTACCGCGATAATCTCTACTAATTTTGCTAGCGCTAGTCCAAATACCACTTCAGATGTGACTCGGAGAAGCAAATCAGGTAGCGTCGTGATTCCAGAAACATCTACCCACGTTGCAACGGGGATAGATATTGCCATCCCAAACACCACTTTGACACTATTTGGAATGTTACGCCCTTTTAAAAGCGGAAAGAAAAATAAAAAACTGGCAACTCGGCTGAAAACAATCACTACCGCAAGAAAAAATTCAAACTCCATGTTTACACCCTAATCATCAGGGGTAATTTGGAAAAGATTCCTACAAATAAATCCGTCATGTGTTCAAACATCCACGGTCCAAGAATAAAGAGCGCCACTACAAAAGCAATAATCTTCGGTAAAAACGTCAGCGATTGGTCTTGAATTTGCATCATTGCCATCAAAATCGCCACCACAATCACTACCACGATACAAATGAGCGACACCGGCAAAATAAGCGCCAGCCCACTATAGAAAAAATCTTGAAATATTTGCGTAATCGGCGTTAAATTCATTTTGCTACTCCCTTAAAAGTGAATTGTTTGAAAAATCATGTTGGTAATCAGCCCATACCCACCGATGAAAATAAAAACAAGAATCTTAAATGGTAAGCTAATGGTCATCGGCGGTACCATCATCATCCCAAGATACATCAGTAATGTACTAACAATTAAATCTATAAAAATAAACGCTAAGTATATAAACATCCCAGTTAAAAAGCCTTGGGTAATCTGTGTCAAAATAAAAGCAGGCATCAAAGCCATAAGCGGAGCATCTTCTTTTTTTGTAACCGGATCTTCTCCTTCTGCTTTCAACATCATGTTAATATCATGCTTATATGTATTTTCCGCAACATATTTTGTCAGAAGCGGCTGTGTTTCATCCCAAACTTTCGACGCACTCCACTCTTCTTTTTGCGAAGGTTTATATACATCGTCATACCAAGCAGTAATCAGTGGCTGCATCATAAACAACGATAAAAATAGCGCCAGTCCAACAAGCACTTGGTTGGGCGGTAAGTTCGTTGCACCAAGCCCCTGCCTCGTTAAACCGAGAACGATAATACAGTAAGTAAAGTGTGTGAACATTAATACAATGGATGCAGACAAAGAAAGGACCGTGACTAGTACAAACAGCGCCACACTAGAATTAACCCCGTCCGTCCCATTCACACCAAGTGAATCTAACCAACTTTCGGCATGCACATTCACACCCGGCCAAAAGAAAACCAATGAAATCGCAAAAATAACAACAAAAGAAATTTGAAATACTCGTCTAGAAGCTATTTTACGCATTTTCCTTCGTCTCCTCTTTCAAAAGTAATTCTCGGAAAAGTGCTTCATTTTGGTCATTTTTTCCTTTTAATGACACCGTTCGAATATCATTATTGGAAATAATCGCCAGCACTTTTTCCCCGTCCGCTTCCAGAAGCACTGCACGTAACTGATGAGAGATTAAAAGGGTGTCTTTCAACTTTATAAGATCATTTTCGCTTTTTCTCGTGCGATTTGCTTGCTTGTTTTTCTTAACTAAAAAATAAGAAATCCCCGCAAGAACTGCTAAAAGTACAATAATTTTTAAAAGTGACAAAAAATATTCCATTCAATAAGGTAAATTCACCTTTCACTCCCTTCATCAGATTACAAAAATAAATCATTTTTTCAAAATATATATCAATAAAGTGTTTTTTGTAACTGCAATATAAAATTTTACACCAAATTCAGAAAAAATCTATACTTTTTTTAAAAAATGAAATTGTGCGCAAAAATAAAAAAACAGCCAGTGTAACAGCTGTATCAAAGGAAAACTTCTTATTATTCGATTTATATTTTTCTATTTAGCTCAAAAAAAGGTTCTTCATACCCAATCCTTTTGACCTACTCACCTTCCCTTTACACAACTAACATATATTGTTATTATAAAAATAAACAGAAAATCAATAATACTATAGGATAGAGAGGTATGTGATTGTATGCCTAAATCAGAAATAAGAAAATTACTTCAAGAAATCAAAAAACAGGTAGATACTCCTGGGAATTCATCTACTAATGAAATTAAAAAAATGGCTTCAGAAGCTGGCATTGACGAAAAAACTGCCGAAGAAATCTACCATTTACTCACTGAATTTTATCAAGCCGTTGAAGAACACGGTGGAATCGAAAAATATATGCATTCCAACATTAGTTGGTTAAAAATCGAATTAGAACTACTTTCCGCATGTTACCAAATTGCTATTTTAGAAGATATGAAAGTCCTTGATATCTCTGAAATGCTCAGTCTAAACGATTTGCGGATTTTTCCAAAAACGCCAAGTCAACTTCAAAACACTTATTACAAACTAAAAAAAGAGCTTATCCAAGTAGAAGATATTCCTAAAAATAAGCCAGGTAGAAAAAGAAAAACGCAAAAAAATACGAAAAAAGAAAAAACCAACATTTTCGGCAAAGTCGTACCAGCTGAATTCAAAGCACCAACATCCATCAAAGAACAAATTAGTTACGACAAATCACGCGAAAAAAACTTGGTAGATTTACTGTCCGGCGTTAAAAGCAATGTCCAACTTTTAAGCGAAAACCAAGGTGAAGAAAACAACGTATATGACTTACTCAAAAGCATTTACTCACTGTCCTCCCTTGCTGTCCAAAAAGAAGAACTCGACAAAAAATACCAAGACTTACAAACAAAATACCAAGAACTGGAACAGGAAAATTCCTACTTAAAACAACAAAACGAAACGATGACAGACTCGTTCCATACGCTCGTGTTACAAGTAGCTGATTTCGCTTATGCTAGTGACTTAGACCAAATCCAAGCACTACCACTTTTCAGCCAGCAACTCGTTGTAACACTGAATCAACTTGGTGTATTTAAAGAAAATTATAAACAAATGTAATTTAGAAGGGGTGGCACGATGTATATCGAAATTTATACCGTAAATGGTGAATCTATTCGCCTTGACGACGACGCAAAAATCAACAACATCAGCATCCACGAATTATCAAAAGCAGATTTGAAAAACCTTTTTAACGAAAAATGTATCGAGTTAACGAAATACGACTTAACATATTTTATTAATACCAACCAGGTAAATTGGTTTCTTGTCAGCGAAGGAATCCATTAAAAAAGAGCTAGGATTATCTCCTAGCTCTTTTTTAATACCTAAATATCAAATTCACTCTCTAAATCACCATATTGATTTGGTCCATCACTTTCAAGACACATAAATACTAAAATTATTATACTGCCAACAAACGGAATAAGACTTAAAAGGACGAAAAACCCACTTTTGCCAGAATCATGTAGACGTCGAACAATTAAACTGATTGTTGGAAGTAAAGCCGCTAACAAGTATAGCCATAAAATGATTACTAGAACGATTGCACCACCACTGCCAGCTATTCCGGTGCCCCCCATAGCAGCTTCCATAATAGCTGAAATACCAAAAATAAAAGCTAAAGCATATAGTATTACAAAAATAATCATATTCCAAAGTACTACATACCAATACGCTGATCTCGGGGCTCTCCCACTAAAGTTAACGTAATTTCTCCAAAATGATTTATAAGCTTCTAAAAATCCCATATTTCCTCCTGTGTAAGTATATTTTATTATAACTTTAAGGTTATACGCCATCTATATTTTACACAAGGTTAAAATAGAAAAATTCATAAAATAGACACATTTCAAATCACAAACAAAAACAGGACTAATGACGTAGGTCTTAAAACTCATGAGAGGTAGAAAACCCATTTCTTAAAAAACCGCAGAAAAAGTGCTTTTATATAACAAATCTTCTCATACTTTCTAAAAACCAATAAAAAATAGATATAATCTCATATTTCAAAGTAAGTAGTAGTAAGTAAAAATGAATATCCCTTTTAAAAGAAAGTCTTTCCTTGTATGATTTATACTACATTACAACATACCGCCATCTATCTGTGGTAAATTCTGAGAGTGGATGCTTTCCCAAACATCCATATCTTTGTTCACTTAGAAAATTCCCAGTGGTATTTATAAGCATCAGTAAATGCCGAACACCTCGGACTTTCCCTTGTTCGAGGTGTTTATATATATTTAGTATTTCCAAAAAAAATACTCCTAGTGGCTGCTAACAACCGCTAAAAGTATAAAAGGGAGTTTAAGGTAAGTAAAGACAACCCACTACAAAAAAGGGAGAAAAAGTAATGGCATTGTCATTGCTTATGGTTATATAATACCCGTCTCACATAATCCAAACCCTGATTTAGTATTAAAATTAGATGACGAATTTAACTAAAATGCAACAGAAACCACCCTGTTTCAATAAACAATCCCAACAAAAAACGCACCCGGAAAATAATACGCTTTCCAAGTGCGCTTTTTCAGCTTACGATTCTTTATGGTTTTCATACCATTCTTCCGCTTTTGAAGTAGCAATTGGGATGGCACGGCTTTCTGAGTAGCCTTCTTTTAGTAACGCGTTGCCGATTTCAATTGCCTTTTCACGTTCGGTCTTTCTTAGATTTTTCCATGAATCTGGATAATCTTTTTCGTTCCAAGGCATAACTTTCCACCTCGCTTTTTAGTTAATTGGTGCTCCGCCGGTGATTCCGTATACTTGACCAGTTGTGTAACTTGCTTCATCAGATGCTAGTAAAACATAAGCGCTTGCAAGTTCTGCTGGTTGACCTGCTCGTCCAAGTGGTTGGTCTTGACCAAATTCTGGAATGCTATCTTGAGGCTGTCCACCAGAGATTTGTAGCGCCGTCCAAATTGGACCTGGCGCAACTGCATTAATTCGAATGCCTTTTTCTCCTAGTTGCGCCGCTAAACTTTTGGTTAATGAAATCAAACTGCTTTTTGTCATTGCATAGTCAACAAGGTGCGCACTTGGTTTCACGCCTTGAATGGAGGACGTTAAAATGATGCTTGCTCCTGCTTTTAAGTAATTAAGTGCTTCTTGAATTGCGAACACAACGGAAAAAACGTTCACTTCAAATGTATCACGTAGTTGTTCAGCTGGAAGTTTTTGAATATCTAATTGATATTGTTGTAGACCAGCATTCAGCACTAGAATGTCTAGTCCACCTAACTCGTTATATGCTTTTTTTACTAAATCTTTTGCTAAGCCTTCTTTTCGTAAATCACCTGGTAATAAGACACATTTCTGTCCAGCATCCTCAACAATCGCTTTAACTTCCTGTGCGTCGACTTCTTCGTCTGGATGATAATTAATCGCTACATCGGCGCCTTCTCTAGCATATGCAATCACAGCAGCTCGACCAATCCCAGAATCGCCACCTGTAACAAAAGCTTTCTTTCCGGCTAATTTATTCGCCCCTTGGTAGCTCGACTCACCTGTATCTGGAACAGGCGTCATTTTACTTTGCAAACCGGGATAATCTTGTCGTTGTTTTTCAAATTTTCCCGTATGGTATTTGTTTAGTGGATTTTCTTTATTCATCATAAAACCTCCTATATTTTTGCAACGTAACCCATGACTAGATAAGCTACGAAGATTATTAAAATGGCTAATATAAGTATCCACCAAATATTAGCGCCAAGTTTTCGCTTCACTTTTTTATTTCCCATTTTCATTCCCCCCATTACTTTATGTCTTCCCTCCTACTTTACGCTAAAACGTTTAACATCAAATTGAAAAAGAATTGTAGTAAATATGAAAAAAAGAGAACGGAAACCCGCTCTCTCTTTTAAAATTTTTATTAACTTCGAAGCCCTCGTCCTTTACTGATTAAATACCAACAAATCGAGTAAAGAACGGCACTAAATACAACAAGAATGGATAGAGAAATTGCTACTGGTACATCTGTAACACCTAGGAAACCGTAGCGGAATCCGGAAATCATATAGACAATCGGGTTCACTTTAGAAATCGCTTGCCAGATTGGTGGTAACATTGAAATCGCGTAAAATACGCCACCTAGGTACGTTAACGGTTGTAAGACAAAAGTTGGAACAATGGATACATCATCAAATGATCTAGCGAAAATCCCGTTAATAAGACCCGCGAGTGAAAATAAAATCGCCGTCATTAAGAAAGTAATAATACCAATCGTCCAAGAATGAATGTGAATTGGCACAAACACCATCGAAATAAGCGTGACAAGTGCTCCAACTAAAACACTTCTACCAATCCCACCAATCAAAAAGCCCCAAATAATAATATGGGTTGGCACCGGCGCAACAAGAATTTCTTCAATATTTTTCTGAAACTTTTGCGAGAAAAAGGAAGATGATACATTAGCGTAAGAACTCGTAATAACAGACATCATAATCAGCCCCGGTACAATGTACTCCATGTAGGAAAAGCCATTCATATCCCCAATGCGACTACCGATCATTTTCCCAAAAATAATAAAGTAAAGCGAAGTCGTGATAACTGGCGGCACGAGTGTCTGCACCCAAATTCGCATATAGCGATTCGTTTCTTTCGCCGCTAAACTTTTTAACGCTGTAAAATATAGATTAAACATGTTTCTCCCCCACTTGATGTTTTTCTTCGGTAATTTTCAAAAATAGTTCTTCGAGGCGATTAGATTTATTGCGCATCGAAAGCACTTTAATGCCGTGTTCGCTTAATTGTTCAAAGATATGATTCACTCCTTGATTACGTTCCACTTCCACAGATAAGGTTTGTTTATCTTCAAACACATGGTTATAACCTGTGATTTCAAAAGATTCATCATACGGTTCTAAATCAAAAATAAATGTCTCAAATTGCAATTTAGCAAGTAATGATTTCATGCTTGTATTTTCAATTAACTCCCCAGATTGAATAATACCGATATTGCGACAGAGCATCTCTGCTTCTTCTAAATAATGCGTCGTCAAAATAATCGTTGTACCGCTTTCGTTTAACTCTCTTAAAAATGTCCACATCTCGCGTCTCAGTTCAATATCGACACCAGCAGTCGGTTCATCTAAAATAAGTAACTTCGGTTCATGCATGAGAGCACGCGCAATCATCAAGCGGCGTTTCATCCCGCCCGAGAGCATCCGCGCGCGTTCATTCCGCTTCTCCCATAAATTCGATTGCTTTAAATATTTTTCGCTACGTTTGATGGCTTCCTTACGAGAAACACCGTAATAGCCAGCTTGGTTAACAACGATTTGCTGAACCGTTTCGAACGGATTAAAATTAAACTCTTGCGGAACTAGCCCGATCTGTTGTTTAGCCCGAACAATATCTGTATCGAGATCATAGCCAAATACGCTTACTTGACCAGATGTTTTATTAACTAACGACGTAATAATACCGATAGTCGTTGATTTACCGGCACCATTAGGTCCAAGGAGCGCATAAAAGTCTCCTTCTTCTACCGTTAAATCCACACCGCGTAACGCTTCGACCCCAGTGGAATAAATTTTTCTTAACCCTTTTATTTCAAGTGCATAAGTCATGTAATTGCTGTCTCCTTATAAATTATGATTCCTTTATTTTAGCACTTATTCGCCAATAAGAAAAAACAATCGTCTTCCACGCAAAATAGTGCGAAAAGACGATCATTTTTTAATTAATATCTGCTCATCGTTCTTCTTGATACTCCTAAAATAAGCAAGAACCAACCGACGACAAAACAAACACCACCAATAGGCGTAATCGCACCTAAAACAGATACTTTAGAAATACTTAACACATACAAACTACCCGAGAAAAAGACAATTCCAACCGAGAATAAAATGGCTGCCCATGTGTAAAGCCGACTAGCTTGTTTTTCCATTAATATCCCAACGATTAAAATGCCAATTGCGTGAAACATTTGATACTGAACGCCGGTTTCCCAAGTACTCGCATAACTGCCAAGCACATCTTTTAAAGCATGTGCCCCAAAAGCCCCCAGCAAAACTGCCAGCCCTGCAAAAATGGCTCCAGTAATTATTGTTTTCTTCATAGTTACCCCCTAAAAATCAAGCAACGAGTCTCCGTTCGCGCCGTCTTCTAACTCTATTTTTGTGCCATCCATACTTGCAATTGGCGCCGGTTCTGTTGGCTGAATAGCAATCGGTTCTACAGCCGCAGTTTTATCGTCGCCCGTTTTAGCAAGTTGAACAAGAAGCATCAAGCCGTGCAAATGCTTATCTTGGCTTGCTTTTGTTGTTGCTGCTTTTGCTTTCGCTAATTCACTTTCCATTTGTTCAAAAATCTTTACATCTGCAATAATCATTTTTCCTCAACCTCAATTGTTTTAATAACGCGTGCTGGGTTGCCGGCAAGAACGACATTATCGGGGAAACTTTTCGTGACAACCGCACCTGAAGCAACAACGACATTATTTCCAAGTTTCACGCCCGGATTAATAATTGCACGTCCCCCAATCCAGACATTATCGCCAATTTCGACTGGTTTACCGAGCTCTAATCCACTATTGCGCTCCACCGGATCAAGCGGATGCGTCGCTGTATAAATATGAACACCCGGCGCCAACATACAGTTGTCGCCAATATGTACTTCGCAAACATCTAAAATAACACAATCAAAATTAGCATAAAAGTTTTCGCCTACATAAATATTAGAACCGTAATCAACACGAAAATCAGGTTCTACATAAACTTTCTCTTTCGTTCCGCCGAATAGGCGCTTCAGCACGCTTGCACGGGACTCTGAATCCATTGTATCGTTAATCTCTCTGCAGAACTTACGTGCACGATTTCTTCCGTGTGCAAGCTCTCTGTCGCTAGGATCATACATTTCTCCTGCAATCATCTTTTCTAGTTCTGTTTTCATCCTGACACATCCTATCCACGTTTTATTCTTATTCATTATAACTAAATGAATCACAGAAATATAGTAAAGTAATCGCTCCACTCAAAAAACTACGCGCAGCTACCTTTTGTGCATTTTTCTTAAAAAAATGATATTCTAGTAAAGTAGGTAAAATTGGGGAGGAATTTAATATTATGATTAAAGTTATTGCTTCAGACATGGATGGCACACTACTTAACTCTGATATCGAGATTGCACAAGAAAACGTCGAGGCAATCGAAAAAGCCCGCGCCAAAGGCATTCATTTTGTTCTTTGCACCGGACGTATGTATGACGATGCAATGGGGTTAATTAATAAAGCTAATTTATATGCACCAGCAATTTGTATGAATGGTGCAGAAATTCGTGACGAACACGGCAAAATCATTTTGCAACATCCGATCGATAGAAACCTAGCAAGAAACACTTACAACACATTGACTGAACTAGGTATGTATACCGAATTTTTCACTGATATGGGTCCAATCACAACAGATAAAGCTCGTGGCAAAGAATTTATGATTGAAATGCACAAACGCATCCACCCAGATGTTCCCGCAGAAACCATTATGGATAAAGTAGAAGAACGTTTTGAATCCAAGGACGTTCACGAAATTCCAGATGTAGAGCGTATTTTAGGCAATAAAGATTTAACCATTCTAAAATTCATTTCCTTCTCTTCTGATAAAGACATTCTTGCAAAAGCCAAACAAAAACTAGAAAAAGATTCCGAACTATCCGTTACATCTTCTTTCTCTGATAATATTGAAATCACTCACCGCGAAGCACAAAAAGGGATTTCTTTACAATATTACGTAGAAAAATTAGGCGTAACACTTGATGAAACTTTTGCAATTGGAGATAATATGAATGATATTTCGATGTTAAAAATGGCTGGTTATAGTGTTGCTATGGGTAACGGCGAAGAAGAAGTCAAAGACCTTGCAAAACACGTAACCCTTTCGAATGATGAGCACGGCGTTGCAGCAGCCATCTATAAAATGTTAGAAACAAATGACTAAAGTTTATTTATAGGAGGAAACACGAATGACAATCAAAAAAACATTAACTATTGCAGGTTCTGATTCAAGTGGTGGTGCTGGTTTACAAGCAGACTTAAAAACGTTTGAAGAATACGGCACATACGGTTTTAGCGCAATCACAACCATCGTAACAATGGATCCAGACAACAACTGGGCACACGGCGTTACTCCAATTGATGCGCAACTTGTTCGCGAGCAACTAAAAACAATCCTTTCTGGCGGTCCTGTTGACGCAATGAAAACAGGCATGCTAGGATCAATTGATATCATTAAAGCGACACGCGAAGCCATCGACAAATATGATTTAAAAAATGTCGTAATCGATCCAGTTATGGTTTGTAAAGGCGAAGACGAATTAATCCAACCAGAAAATGCTGAAGCTATCCGCGACCTACTGCTTCCAAAAGCAACAATCACAACACCAAACCTATTCGAAGCAGGTCAATTATCCGGTCTTGGCAAATTAACTACATTAGATGATATGAAAAAAGCAGCGAAAAAAATCATCGAATTAGGTGCTAAATACGTAGTTATCAAAGGCGGAAAAGCCCTAGAAAGCGACAAAGCAATCGACCTACTTTATGATGGCAAAGAATTTACTATCTATGAAGTAGAAAAAATCTCTCCAAGTCATAATCACGGCGCTGGTTGTACTTTCGCAGCAGCAATCACAGCTGGACTTGCAAAAGGTTTAACAGTTGAAGAAGCAGTCGCAAAAGCAAAAGACTTTGTTACAGCAGCTATCCAAGGTGGATTTGCACTAAACGAATTCATCGGTCCTGTTTGGCATGGCGCTTATAATAAAGCAGAAAATAGATAATACGAAAACCGCCCAGTGCTTGGGCGGTTTTTTATTATAATAAAAGTTAGGAGATGAGTTCAATGAAAGTAAGCAAATCATTTGAAGTATTTGCGAAAGAAGCTCCCGAAGTACACTCTGCCTGGATGGAAACCGTACATAAACTAGACGCCGCAAGTAAACTCGATAAAAAAACAGAAGAACTAGCATACATTGCTGTCATGGCTGCCACTCGCTTAGAAAGCGGACTCCCTTTTCATGTGAAAATGGCAAAGACAAACGGTGCGACGCGTGATGAGATTATTAGCGCCATTCTTGTTGGTCTACCGGCTGTAGGAAATACTGTTATAAGTGCCCTACCTATTGCCTTAGAAGCATATGATGAAGTTTAATAAATAACGTTAAAAAATAGACTGTAGATAAAATGATTTCTCACTTTGTCTACAGTCTGAAACCGCCCAAACACTGGGCGGTTTTTTATTTTACTTTTCTAGTTCTACGAAGGAATACAAATAGCCCACCTAACATAAGCATACCCAGGCCTACCAATAAGCTACTTTCTAACACGCTATCCCCAGTTTTAGGGAGTGATTCTTTTGGTTGTGTTTTTACTGTGTTAGAAGTACTTTCTTGTGTGTTTACTTTTTCTGCCTTTGGACTACTTGCTTTTGTTTGCGCCTTTTCTTTCACCGTACTGCTGCTATTATCATCTGTTGTCGCAGTATTATCCGTCGAGTTACTGTCATCATTTGTATCTGCTGAATTGTCAGGAGCCGGTGTGACATCTGTATCATCATTTTTTTCATAAACATACGTAACCGTTTGTGCCTCTTTACTAAACACTCCTGTTGCATTATTAGGTGTTTCCTGTAAAGTCCAACCATCAATCGTTTTTGCTTCTGAAGTATAGTTATCACCCACATCCCCACTCAACGTTTCTACAGATGCTAATTCATTTCCTTCTGAGTCTACGTATTTTACAGTAATATCCACGCCAACTTCTACTTTCTTAAATGGTACTTGCAAATCAACTTGATCACCATCTTGCTCAAAAGTGACTAATTTGCTTAGATTTTCTTGATACATCGCTTCATCAAATTTATATCCTTCAAAGTTTCGTGAAATAAAATCTAAATCAAAATTCGCTGGTGTTAGCCCAACTGCCTCTTCAAATTGAGCAGCATCTATATCGCCGTTCATGTAGTCTACCATGTAATGTAGCAAATCGTTCCATAAAAGAGTAGGCGCATCAGGCGTATTTCTTAAATCTTTATAAGTTGTATTTTTTGCTAAATCACCGAATGTTACTGTGTCTGTTGGGACACCATCTGGGTAGGCATAACTTAAGTCTAATGCGGACTTAAGTTCCCGGCGGCTACCATCAGGAGTATAAAATGAAATACCGACCGTTCCTTTATTTACTTCACTTTTCGTTTTTGAGTAGGTGTACGTAACTGTTTGATTAGTTTCAGCAAACTGACCATTTTGATTGCTAGTAAGTTTTGTCTCATCTACTTCATATCCATCAATCGTTTTTGGTTCAGAGGTATAAGCTGTATTTAAATCTCCCGTTTTCACTGTATCCTCTGCTAATTTATTTCCATTACTATCTACATATTGAATCGTTATTTTGGATTTTGTGTTTACCGAATAATTGTAAACTCCACCGTTACCTGCCCCGTCGTAATATTCAAGGCTAATGCTGCCTGTTCCAGCTTTTGTTGGTGTTCCGGAAAGTGTTATATCTGCATATTGATAGTGCGTACCGTCTTCACTTAACGGTCCATATTTCACTGCATAGCTAATTCCGTCCATATTGGATAATGTTACTTTCACATCAGAAATATAGCTACCCCATTCATTGTTTGGTAATGCTTGATCTTGAAGATGTATCTTTTTAGTCATTTCTTCTCCAATCGTTTGTTCTAAATCACTAGTAGCAGTTAAGCCTTGCTTGTTTACGGATATTTTTGGCGCAGCAGCTTCTTTTTCTTCTCCATTTAAACTCGTTGCAAAAACTTGGAATGGTGCCTGGAAAACTAAAGCTGTACCGAGAAATATTGCTCCTATTTTATCTAATTTCATTTTTTTGCCCCTTCAACTTTATAATTTCAAGTTTTCTAAAAGCTGTAATTATCATATAGGTCTCACTTGATTTTTAAAGTATATCAAAGCTGAGGAGGACTAATATGTGTAAAATCCACTTCATAATATCAATCATGTGTCGTTTTTTCGAATTATTAATTTCGCCAGTAATTGCTGTTTTTTTGTTCTATAACCAATCCACATTCTCGCTATTGGTGAATCGGGAAATGCGGACAAGGATTTGATTATCTTTCATTTTGATCTGTCCTTTTCTTTCTAAATTTTGTAGGTATTTGTATAAACTTTTCCTCGAAATATTACTATAAAGCGCCAATTTATTCTTATTCACATAATCAGGCAGTAGATAAAACTCATTTTTCACTTCTAATTCTAAACTTTGGCATAACTGCTGCAATGAATAAGCTAATCGGCCCTCTGAATTAAGATCATTTTTCATTAATTCAAACATAAAACTCGCGGAATTATCCATAATTGCTCGCATTAGTTTTTCAGAATAAGAAGCTTTGTTCGCTGCATAATTAAGGAAAAACTCACGATGCAGTAAAACAATTTGAGCAGGCGTTTCAGCAACTAGTCTTAGTTTATTTTGCACTCTTAATTCGTATGGAGATTGGTATATGACACTATTCTTCCTAAAATAATGCAGAATTTGTTGATGTTCATTTTCCATACGTAAGACACCTTCTAAAACTAAAATAAAATGCGCCTCTAGTTTTTGTATTTCAAATACTTCCGATATATTTAGTTCTTCTCGAATAATCCAGAATTTTTCTGGGGTATTTTGTTCTAGCTCGCCTATCAAAGTTGACCAGTCGTCCATTTGCTTCACCACCATCAAGTTTTTTCCTAACCGCATTCATATTGTGTTAATATACCCTTTTATCCATGAAAAAATCGTTTCTAAAAATAAGACCGAGAATGCGAATGATTCTAATTGGTAATTTATATCTGCTCTAGCGATTTTATGTTGCAATCGGTACAAAAAAACAACCGTTCTCTTAATTTTAGATAGAGAACGGTTGTTTTCTTTACTACGATATAAATAATTTCACTTTGAACACAGTATTCAATTTTTAATTGGTGGATTTTCAAAGACATTAATCGCTTCTGTTAAGATAGATAATTCTTCTTCTAATAGGGCCCGTTGTTTTTTTAGTTCCTGCGCTTGCAAGATATTTAAGATTTCGTTCGATTCAATATTGTCATCATTATTAAATTTTTTTACCCATTTTCCAAAAGTGGAATTAGGGACACTAAATTCCTGACAGATACTATGCTTCGTTTTCCCTCTGCGATATAAAGCAACCAAACTTTTTTTGAAATTCTCGTCATATTTTGCTTTAGCCATAAAACTTCCTTCTTTCTATTGTTAAATATCATAAAAAAGATGCAAATATATCTGTTATTTCATTTCTAATATATCAAGTTTTTCTAACATTTTTTCATAAAGTCCTAAAAATAGGACTTCTTCCGCCAAATTTTCTATGCTACGATTTAGAAGTAAAATGGCTGTTAAACTCCTTGCACTACCTCTTAGATGCAGCCCACATCTAAATTATGAAACAGAAGGAGTCACTTGAATGGTCGGGTATGGAAAAACAGTGAGAGATATTCGCACTTCGAAAGGAATACATCAAAAAGATTTATACGATAATATCATTTCCAAATCCTTCGCTATCGAATTTGAAAAAGGAAAGCACGATATCACATTAAATTTGTTTGAAAAAATATTAAAACGAATGAATATGGATCTAGATGAATTTTTTTATATCCATCGAGAACTTTCTGAATCTGCAGAAAAGAATTATTTGTGTATGAATCAAGAACGAGGAAACATTTATGATTTAGAGAGTTTGGAGCTGTTATACAGCGAACTTTCTAAACATGACGGAGAATTAGTTGAAGTATGGAAAGCATTTGTCCGCTCGAGAATAAAATTAGTTGAACATTTGCTTAAATATCATGAATTTACAGTGGATGTCATTACTGTAAAAGATAAATGTACCATTCAAAAATATTTATTTTCAATTGATACATGGACATTAGAAGAACTTAAGATTTGCGCTAACTCTATTTATTTTTTTGAAGAAGATCTTCAAATTCAATTTTTAAATCAAGTAATTAAAGCGATTCAACCTTATAAAAATTATGACCGAGCAAGGCGCGTTTTATGTACCCTTTTAATTAATACGATTGAAGTTTTCATTTCCCGTGGTCAGCTTTCTTCTGCACGCAAACTCCTCATGTTGTTAGACTCCCTATGTATTTATAATGAAAGTGCCTTCTACCGAAACATCTCGAATTTTTTAAGAGGTTTACTTAAAATGCAAAGCAATCAAATTAAAGAAGGATACGCGCAAGCAAAAAAAGCCATTCAAATTATGAATGACCTTCGTTTTGAAGAAATTGCTTATTTATATGAAATTTTATTAGATCAGTTTATCAGGATAAAAGGTATAGATATTGTTGGTGGCTAGCTTTCTAGGAGCCAAGATTCATTCATACTTTTGTCTTTCCCAAAGTACTTCCCATGAACATCAATGACTGAGTGCCATTCTTTACATAGTTTATGTGGAATATTTTCGATTATCGGCATAAACTCTTCACGCATTTGTTCATACGTTTTATATTCACCAAAACCCAACCTAGTAAATAATCGCCTGGCATACAAATCAGCAATAAACACATTCCGTTCAAAAATATACAGCAACATTGCATCCGCCGTTTCTTCCCCGACTCCCTTTATGCCTAACAACTCTTTTCGTAAAGCATCCGTTGAATAAGTCCGAAACTTATCTAAACTAGCTCCGTGGTCATGGAACCACTCGGTAAGTGCTTTAATATAGATACTTTTTTGTTTATAAAAGCCAGCCGGATAGATTAATTCTTCTAATTTCGCTATATCCATTTCCATTAAACTTTTTAAATCCAAATGAGGCGCAAGATTCGCTAATGCTTGCTTGGTATTTCTCTCTGTCGTGCGCTGAATTAATATCATCGAAAGCCAGTCAGCTAGACGATTATCCGCTTCCCACCAATCTTGATAGCCATAGTGCTCCACTAAATTATTTAAAACTAATACTTTTTGTTCGTTTACATTCACCTTGCATCACCTCGAAAAGGAATCCAAAAACAGTTATGCTTCTTATCCAATCATCCGAAAATCATTTCGATTCCCAGTCATATCAACCATCAATTCAAATAGCATTTTGCTATTATCTGGCTTATTCTGAACGATTACTTGCATAAAATAATCATGCACCATAAACGTATAGCCATGTTCTTTCGACGTAATAGCGTAGCCTTCTAAATCATTTTCTGAGACAAATAGCCAGCGCCACTCATACTTTTCACGCACTGCCTCTCCGTACAAAGAGCCTAAAATATAGCCCAGTTCTTCTGCCAAATCAGGGTCTGGCGAGGTATTTTTTAAGTACTCAGCAATTTTCTTAATACGCTCTTCTGGAGTTCCGTCCGTTTGGAGCATTACTTCGCCTTCTTCTTTTAAACGGATAATTTCAGCTTCTTCCGCTTTCGTTAGTTCTCGTGCAATAATCGACATTAGAAACACCCTTTCCCCAACCATTATACATTAAAAGCTCAATCTTTCGCATCCGATATGTTCGTCATGTATAATGAGAGAAGTACAGCAATTTTATATTTAGGGGGCTATTTTTTTCATGGAACAAAATAAAGAAAAACTCACAAAACCGACATCAGATAAAAACTATTTTTGGCCGATAATGATTATTTCATTTGTCGCGGTTGTGGTAATTTTGCTACTATTCTTCTCACCAATTGGGTATCAAGGAGCAGTGCATTTCGACATCACTATTTTCCCGCGTATGAACGCCATCTTTAATAGTTTTACCTTTGTATTTTTAGTTATTGCACTTTGGGCGATTATAAAAAAGAAAAACATTAACATGCACCGTGGTTTCATTTTAGCAGCATTTACATCCACACTTTTCTTCTTAGTATCTTACTTAACGTTCCATTATCTTTCAGCAGAAACTTCTGCATTTGGGGGAACTGGAATTATCCGTCCAATCTACTTCTTCATTTTAATTACACATAGTTTCTTAGCAGCAATCGTTGTTCCGCTAGCGTTATTTGCGCTTGTATGGGGCTGGACGATGCAAATTGAGAAACACAAAAAAATCGTTCGCTGGACCATGCCGATTTGGCTATATGTCAGTTTAACTGGTGTACTAGTATACTTATTTATGGCACCGTATTATTAAACAAAAAAGCATCGAATGAGCGCTTATTAATAGCCCATTCGGTGCTTATTTTTTTACAGAAAAACTTTTCGTGATGAGTTTTTCTTCGACGACAACTCCGTGAAGTTCTCCGCCAAAAACCGCACCACCATCTATATCGAGCCTCGTTTTATCTTCCGAAACCCAAATACCAGAACTTTCATCAATATGTAAATTTTGTACCGGTGTATGCCCGAAAATAAAGACTTGCCCGGTTTTATTTTGTCCAAATAAGAAAGGTTCGCGAATCCAGAAAAAATCATGCTCTTCGGTATCGTGCCAATCTTTTTTCGTCAAATCTACACCTGCATGCACAAATACATATTTACCTTCTTCATAATAGAGGGGCAAATTCCGGATGAAATCAATGAGTTCAGAAGCTTCTTCTTTTACCCGTTCCGCGAGTCCCTCTGGCGTCATTTTTTTGTCTAGGGCGTCCGCGATTAAAGATTGAATCGTTTCCATCCCGCCTTGGCTTAAATAATAATGCATTTTCCCAGAAGGATTTTCAAGAAAGTCCAGTAACATTTGTTCATGGTTTCCTTTTAAGACAATCGCTCCTGTTTGGTCAGCTAATGCTTTCACTCTTCTAAGTACTGCAGCGGGGTTTTCGCCGCGGTCAATCAAATCTCCTACAAAAAGTAGCCGTTCTCGCTCTTTATCCCAGTTTTCTAGTAATTCATCTAAAAGCGTAATCTCTCCGTGCACATCCCCCACAGCAAAAATAGGCTTCATGGCTATACCTCCAAATCTACGTAAAAGAAACGCCCTTCTGCTAAATGAACAAATGGACGCTTTTTTCTTATTCGGTTTCGCTTTCTGCTTTTTTGATTTTCTTCTCTACTTCTGCAATTTCGTGACGTATTGCACTTAATCTAACTTCTGATGCATTGATGGGGCCATTTTGGAGTTGCGGATCTTCAAATTCTCGTGTTTCACTAATTACTTCTTGATATGTTTGTCGCAACTCAATTAATTGATCTTCTAATTCTCTTAAATTCTCATGGGCCATATGCGCCACCTCCAAGTTAATCATACTACATAGCATTACAATTCCCCAATAACTAGAAAAGTAATCCTTTTTTTAGCAAATTTTTATAACACCTCTTATTACTGTATTAGTCCTTAAAAATGTGCTATTTTAAAAGTAGGTATTTTTTGCTATTATACTTAAAAATAAATGAAAAAGGAGTTTTTACTATGATGACTATTTCACAAGTAAAACAGACAGCGAAAGAGTCGCTTCGTGGCAACTGGGGAATTGCCATTGGAATATTTGTACTTGCTTGGTTAATTGAAACTGTTGGCGGAGGAGTACTTGGTTTGATTCCAGTCATTGGTTGGGTTGCACTTTTCCTACTAACTGGACCACTTTATACCGGGGTTGCATGGGTATACCTAGCGATTAGCCGCCGCGAACAACCAGATGTTGCTTATATGTTTAGTGGTTTTAAACAATTTGGACGTACAGTCTTAGCTTACTTACTAATTTCTATTTTCACCTTCTTATGGAGCTTACTCTTAATCGTACCAGGAATTATTAAAACTTACTCTTATTCACAAACATTCTTTATCTTACGAGATAACCCAAATATTTCTGCACTAGATGCTATTACAGAAAGCCGCCATATGATGAATGGACATAAAGGTAGACTTTTTGGACTATCTCTTACATTCCTTCTATGGTATTTAATTCCCCTTGCTGTAGCGATTGCAGGGACTGTTATTGTTGCTGGTGGAATGGCTACAATTTCTTATACAGCTGATCCTGCAGAAGTACTTTCAGCTCTTGCTGCCGGCGCTACTTTTGGTGGACTCGTGTTAATCTTAGCATCATGGTTAATTACTCTTGGGATTTCGCTTTATGTTTATCCTTATCTAATCACTTCTATCGCTGTTTTCTATGATGATTTATATGCAGCAACAGAAGGCACTTTTACTGAAGAAACTGTCATCGTGGAAGAAGACGTAACTCCATTTGGAACAACAGAAGCTGATCCATTTGCAGAAGATACTCATCCAGAAGGCTTCGGACCAGAGGCAACAAAAGAACCCGAAACTTCCGTAACACCAGAAGTTCCTGAAACGCCCGAAACTCCGGAAGTTCCTGAGGCTCCAGAAACGCCCGAGACTCCAGAAGCACCCGAAGCTCCAAAAGATAACAATGAACCAAAATAAAATCACGGCTGGCGGACTGGAATTTCTAGTCCGCTTTGCTTTGCCAACTGATCGACTGAAAATACATGATTTGATGATGGATACAGCTCGCTGGTTAAAAGACTCGGGTTCAACTCAGTGGGGCGATATTTTACATGGTTTTGATGTCCATAACATGGAACAACGTATTGAACTTGGTGAAGTTGCGCTTTTTGAAACAGAAACGGGTGCACTTGCGGGCGCAATGATTATTCGAAAAACACCAAGTGACTGGGATACGGATTTATGGGAAGATTTGGCAGTTGATAAAGCTTACTATTTACACCGAATTATGGTTTCGCGAGCGTTTTCCGGCATTTCATTAAGTAAACAAATGATTTATTTTGCGGAAAAATGGGGGATTGAAATGTCCGTCCCTTTCATTCGTTTAGATTGCATTGAAAGCAATGAAACACTCAATCAAATGTATGTCCGTTATGGTTTCCACTTTTCTGGTAAGAAAAACGGTTTTTATTTGTATCAAAAAGAGCTGTCACAAAAGTGACAGCTCTTTTTATCTGTATGCTTGAATCGTTAGTTCCGCAAACATGGACTTAATTGTTTTTCTAGCTAATTCGGTTTCGTCTTTTGCAAGCAACTCACAAATTTGGTTACTTTTCTTGTTAGTCCATTCTCTGATTTCAGCAGATTTAAACATATTAATTCCATCTGAAAAATGAACCATTTGGAAGAAAATTTGTTTGACGATACGCACTTGATAGGGATTTTCTGCAAAACTAATTAAGCAAAGAATAAAACGATGATGCGCATCATAATAATTTTCTATATCGGTTAGATACGAAAATCGCTCCATCTCTTGCGCACGCTCATACAATTTCCCTAAATCCATTTCATAACCATAATGGGCTGCTTTTACAATGGCTGCATCGACAAATATATCAATGGTTTCCATCAACTGCACATAGCGATCTGAATCAACAATACAATCATTTAAAACGGCGCCGCTATTTTCGTGATAACTAACAATACCTTGAGCAGTAAGCGTTGCAATTGCTTTTCTGAGTGGCGAGCGGCTAACACCAAATTCTTTAGCCAACTTTTCCTCTGCTAAATGCTCATTCGGTACTAACTCACCGTTTTTAATTTTTTCAAGAAGTAAATTATAAACCATTTTATCTAATGTTTTAAATTTGTTTGCCACAAAGCCTGCCCCCTCTTCGCTCGTAATTATATCACAGAAAAATTATTAATGGATGAGCTTGCTTCGTTTTGCTTTTTCTGATAGCTTGGGTACTATTTTGTCGAGTGGTTTTTTGAGCAAAATACCTAGTGTTATAAAGAGAATGGCAAATCCGGCAAGCACACTCATATCAATCCAGACCGTTGGCATATAAAGTCCTCCAACACTTTCCCGAATTAAACTAACGGCATAAGTGAATGGCAAGAATGGATAAATCGCTTGGAAAAATGGTGGCGAAACTTGAATTGGAAAGTTTCCGCCTGCTCCTGAAATTTGTAAAACTAACAAGATAATCGCAATCCCTTTTCCGACATTATTAAATAGTGATACGAGCGTGTAGACGATGGTCATAAATACGACGCTGATAAACATACTGAATAGTACATGTAGTAATGGTTCTGCGATAGATACCCCGAGCAAGAAAATATTCCCTAGCGTCACGATAAGCGCCTGCATCAATCCGATAGATAAGAATGTCAGTAATCGTCCGAAATAACGATGGTAATGGCTGAAAATCCCAGCTGGTACTTCTACATCCACACGTAATAACGAAATCAGCAAGAGCGCGCCCACCCATAAACAAAGAGCTGTATAAAATGGTGAACTTGCCGAACCATAATTAGGAATTGGATAGTAGCTTGTTTCTTTTAGTTTAACTGGATTGGCTATAAACGAACTATCTTTATCCGCATCGTTTCTGAGCATCTTAATAATACTTTGCAAATCGTAGTTTTTATCGAAGTCAGTAATTTTATTCGCCGCATTATTAATGGCTTTTTCAAATTCCGGTAATTCTTCCCTCGAAAGATCGGCCGCAATTTTAATCGCTTTTTCGAATTCCGGCATTTTTTCTTGAATGAGGCTAGAAGCTTGGTTTATTTCTTTTTCAAGCCCTGGTAAATCATCTCGAATGAAATTGGCTGCTTTCTTTATGTTCGCTTTTACATTCGGATAATCGTTTTGGTAAAAGTTGGCTGCTTCGTTAATGCCTGCGATAATCGTATCGAGCTTGGTGTTGATTACTTTTGTTGCTTCATCTAACGTTTTTTGAATTTCTGGTAAGCGTTCTTGGAATTCTTTTAAGTATGTTTGACCGGTTTGTAGTGTTTCCCTCGAATCTTTTAAAACCTGCGTAATTTCTGGGATTTTTGCTTGCAACGTTTCCAGTAGTTTTTGACTATCTTTCAAATCTCCTTGAATTTGGTTTAAGCCAACTTTAATTGCTGGAACGATTTTCGAATCATAGTTCGCTAAAACTTGGTCCAATTTCGTGCTAACATTTTTCGCTTGTTCATTCAGTTGATTTAAAAGTTCCTCGGAAGGTTGCGCGCCATTTTCAAGTTCTGTGCGCACTTTTGTAATCGTCTGTTTTTGCGCGCCTAATTGGCTATTAATCGTATTTAAATTCGTAATTAAATCGGTAAACGGTTTGTTCGGCAGCGTTTCATTTAAACTTTCTAATGTCGCTGTTTGTTTCGTAATCATTTGCTGCAAGGAATCAATGTCTTGTTCCATTTTCTTCAATTCCGCAATGGCTTGTTCTGGGGTGATTGAACCATTTTTGATTGCTTCTGTCACTTGATAGATGTTGTCTGCCATTTGCTTCATTAGCGTTAAGTTTTGTTTAATAGCAGGCGCTAACGTATCAAAGGACTTATTGATTTCATCCGCAAAATCAGATACTTTATCCACATAGCCGCTGCCATTTTGTGCGATTTTTTCTACTGTAGGAATTGCCGCCATCGCTGTATCAATCACATCTAGCGCTTTGCCAGATTCATTCACTGCGTCATTGACCGTTTTCTTAATCGTTCCAAAGTTTTCATCTACTTCTTTTACCGATTCGGCGATTTGTTTGATTTCCGGGATTTTCTTTTGAAGCACTAAAATATCTTGGCCCAGCTGGTCAATTTTCGGTAGTTGTTGTTCCACTAATAAGACGTTTTCTGTCGCTTTATTTAGCTCAGGGATTTTTTCGTTTAGCTCGACAACTTGGTTTGCTTTCGCTTTCAGTTCAGGCAGTTTGGCTTCTATTTTGACCGCTTCTGCTCCCATTTTTTTCAGTTCTGGTAAAGCATCTTGCACTTGGAATACCTTGGATTTTAAGCGTCGGATTGTTGGTAATTCATTTTCAAGATCAATCCCTGCTTTATTGAACTCTTCCAAAACAGCTTTACTTACTGTACCAACAAACTCTGAACTAATTTGATTTACAATCGTCGTTGCGCCACTCTCGGTCATTTTTGGCGCGATAGCATTGATTTTTTCATTAACGGAATAATCAATCGTCGGTTTGGTAACATTATCATTTACGACCGAAACCATATCTTCTGAAAAATCTTTTGGAATATGGATAGACGCGTAGTATTTTCCACTTTTCACGCCTTTTTTCGCTTCATCCTCACTTACAAAAGTCCAACCGAGTTTTTTATTCTTTTCTAGCGTTTTCTTCAGTTGGTCCCCGACATTCACTTGTTGGGGCTTTTTTCCTGGTACGTCTATTTCCGCGCCTTCATCATCAATCGAAACTGCAACTTTGATTCCGGACGTGTTGGAGTACGGATCCCAAAGTGCTTCAATATTAAACCAAGCATATAATGATGGCAAAATAATTAATGCAATTACTAATAATAAAGCTAAAGGCGCTTTAAAGAGACGGCGCCAGTCTAAAATAAATATTTCGTATACTTTCCGCATCAAAAGCACCTCCTGTTTTTAAGCAATTCACCTTTAGAAATACTATCTAAATGTACGGATAATATACAAATTCACTAATTTTTGTATTACCTCTTTTGCTAAATCGTGTTTCTTTTCTACCATGTAATAAGTTAATTGTTCTAAGGTTTCCATCGTTTCTTCTTCCAAGAGCACAGGAATTATTTTAATATCTTTTTGCGCTTTATTAAAGAAATCACGCTTCATTTTCCTGACAATATCCTCGGCATAACTATTAGCCAATTGCGCCACAAATTGTAACAGCCATTTGCTAAGTAAGGATAAATAAGTGTCCACATCTTCTTCTTTTTGAATTTCGCGCATTTCTGCTAATAATGCATTACCTTGCTCTGGTTTATAAGTTAAATTTTTATTTTTACACTTTTCAATTGTTTGTACAACAAGGATTTCACCCATCTCCAGTAATTCAATAAAACGCCCAGCGCTCATGCTACTTTCGATTACAATTGCCCCCCGGTTCAGCTCGTATTCGATTAACTCTTCGGATACTAAAACCGCAATTGCTTTTCTGACTGGTGTTCGACTAATAGATAGTTCTTTTGCAATACCAGCTTCTGAAATATGTTGCCCTACATGAAGCTTTCCACTGAGAATTTTTTCTTTGATTGTATAATATGCTAATTTTTCGTATGTTTGTTTTTCCATGCTCATCCCTCGTTTTCTATATATTAAAAGTACTTTCTACGCCAAAAAATAACAGTTACCCCCGTTGTAATTAAAAGCGTAAACAAAAGAATTAATGCAAACGCGTGTTCATTATGCATAAACGGTAGCTTAATATTCATCCCATAAACACTAGCCACAATTGTTGGCAATGACAAAATAATAGTAAAAGATGTTAAAAATTTCATCACGATATTTAAATTATTGGAAATAACCGAAGAAAATACGTCGGACATCCCACTAATTATTTGGGTGTATGTATCCGTCATCGCAATTGCTTGCTTATTTTCAATAATAACATCTCTAAGCAAATCGTGATTGTCCTCTTGTTGCATAAAATGTTCCACATCTTCCATTTTATCGAGAATTGCTTTATTCGATTGAAGAGCTGTTGCAAAAAACACTAAACTTTTCTGAACTGCCATAAAAGCATACAGCTGCTCATTTTTCATCGATTGTTTAATCTGTATTTCTAAATTATTTGTCTGTTTAATGATTTGATTTAAGTATTTGAGGTAATAATAAGATACAGCGTACAATAATTTTAACAAAAATTGCTTATGATTGGTTGTATCATATTCTTCTAACTTCATCGATTGCACATCTTTTAGAATTGGCAAGTCTCGCAATGTGATTGTTACAAGATGTTTTCTAGTTAAAACAATCCCAATCGGAAGTGTTTCATACATCGCATAGCCGAGTTCATCCTTTGATTCATATGGATAATCCACAATGACTAGTGAATGTCTGACATCTTGTTCGGCTCGTTTCAATTCTATTCTAGAGCGCTCCTCAGAATCTAATGCATCTAAAATATATGGTTTCGGTACATCCATTTCCTTGCTTAACATTTCTATTTCTTCGTCTGTTGGAGCAGTTACTTTTACCCAACAACCATCTTCCAAAGCAGAAAGTTGCTCCATTTTTTCATTGGTTGTCTTAAAAAATTCAATCATCTAGATTTCTCCCTTCTTCGTATGTTCTTTACAAAATATTTCATTTATGTTACATTATTATTAATAATAATTCATTTATGACAAAGGAGCGATGAAAATGGAATTTATGTCTATGATAGTTACAGGAATTGTTTTAGCAGCAACTGTCTCTGGCCTTTCTTTTGTAGTAAGCAAACTGAGCGGGTTATCTTGGTTTTGGATAGCATTTTGCGCCAATAGTGGCTTCTTTATTACTTTTCTCGCTGTGCAAAATTCATTCCCAGACAATGCAGCCTTAGCGCTTTCTTATTTAAATCTCGGTATTGGTATCTTTTTAATCCTCCAAACCATTTTTCAATCAAGTAATTGGTTTTTCAAGAAAACGATGCAACGTAAACATTAAAAATAATTAGTCTAATCTACCTTTCCCTTATTATCGCATCAAAAAACTGTTTAAGCTCATTTTTCGCTTAAACAGTTCTTTTTTTATTTAAAGTGTATTTTAATTCCATTCGAGTCCGTTACAGAAATAGTATTTTCCCATCGTTTTATATCATATCCTTGTTGTTCTAAGTTGGCTGTTATTGCCTCTTTGTCAGGAGTAATAATCGTAAACCATGCGAGTCCTGTTTCATCTTCTCCTAGGCTTTCCAAGTTACGACCTGCCCAGACGTTCGATCCAATATGATGATGGTAATCACCAGCAGCAAAAAACCTTGCTGTCGGAATAGCGGTCGTTAAATTCATTCCAAGTGCCTCTTTATAAAATTGTTCCGCTTTGTCAGCATCTGCCACTTGTAAATGGACATGACCAATTACCGTTCCGCTTGGCATCCCCATGAATGGTTCATCCGTCGCAATTTGAATCAACGAATCCACATCTACTTGTTCTGTCACCATCGGTAAGTTGCCATCTCCGTCACGCATCCATTCCTCTTTTGGACGGTCCGCATAAATTTCAATACCATTACCTTCAATATCATGTAAATACAGTGCCTCACTATATGCATGATCTCCCGCGCCATCAATCGGATAGCCTGACTTAGCTAAATGAAGTAACACATCCGCTAAACTTTCTCGCGTTGGTAAAAGAAAGGCAATATGAAATAAACCAATCCGTGGCACTTCTGGAACGACTGCATTATCTATCTTTTTAAGAACTAGTAAGGCTTCATTAGACCCACTCACGCCGAGCCGAACCATTCGCTCATTTTCCTCTAATAACTTCAAACCAATCACTTCTTGATAAAAACCTGCCATCTCCTTTAGATGACCAACATTCAATACAACCTCGCCAAGTCGTAACTCTTCACTAATTTCTACCATGTAAAAAACGCTCCTTTTATTGTAATACATTCATTACAACATAAGGAGCGTTCAAATTCCAATAAAACGACTTACAAAAAGTAAGTTAATTATTTTTTAAGTAATTCACTATGTTTTCTACCATAAGCAAAGTAGACGATTAACCCGATAACAAACCAGATTCCGCAAAGAATCCAGGTATGAACAGATAAACGACTAATTAAAAATGCACATAATAAGAACGAAACAATAGGAAGGACTGGATAAAACGGTACTTTAAAACCTCTCGCTTGAATATCTTTATTTTTACGTAAAAAGATAATCCCGATAGACACCATCATAAATGCCAAGAGCGTTCCAATATTAACCAACTCAGCCAATCGATCCAATGGCACAAGCCCGCTAATAATCGCAACAATCACTGCAAAAATCCAGGTATTTTTAACAGGTGTTTGGTATTTTTGATTAATTTCTGCAAGTACTTTTGGTAATAAACCATCTCGTCCCATCGCAAAAATCAATCTAGTGGCTCCGTAACTCATTACTAAAATCACTGTAATCATCCCAACAACTGCGCCAAGTGATACGATACCCGCTACCCAATCTTGGTTAATCACTTGTAAAGCATAAGCTACTGGATCTGTTACGTTTAAATCTGTATACGGCACCATTCCAGTTAAAACTGCGGATACAGCAACATACAATACCGTACAAATAAGTAGCGATCCAATAATTCCAATCGGCATCGTCCGTTGCGGATTTTTCACTTCTTCTGCTGCGGAGGAAACGGCATCGAAACCTAAATAAGCGAAGAACACTAGTGCCGCACCATTCATAACCCCACTAATTCCAAAAGGCATAAATGGTTGCCAATTATCCGGTTTGACATAAAATACGCCAACAACTAAGAAAAGTAAAATAACGCCGACTTTCAGAGCTACCATAATTGTATTGACACGCGTAGATTCTTTTATTCCAAGGGTTAATAAAAAGGCAATAACAAGAACAATAATAATGGCTGGTAAATTAATAAATGTACCTACTTCTGGATTAAAAGACCCAGATATCGCTTTGGGAATTGAGATATGAAAGCCTGAAAGTAACGCATTTAAATAAGAAGACCATCCGCTTGCCACAGAAGCCACCGCAAGCCCGTATTCCAATATAAGTGCCCAACCAAGCAGCCATCCAATTAACTCACCAAAAACAACATAACCATACGTATAGGCACTCCCTGCAACAGGAACACTAGACGCAAACTCTGAGTAACACATTGCTGCAATCGCACAAACAATCGCCGCAATTACAAAAGAGAAAATAATCGCTGGTCCTGCATTTTTCGCAGCCACTGTTCCAGGTAAAATAAAAATCCCCGTTCCAACAATCGCTCCTACTCCAAGTAAAGTTAAATCAAGCGGTCCAAGCGTTTGCTTTAAATGGGTGCTACCACTTTTATTATGCATTAAATCTTCTATCGGTTTTCTTCTAAATAATGAATTCATTTTTTCTCCTACCTTTTTACAGTCTTCTAAAAGGATATCCTTTTACACTTTAAAGGTCAATAGGATCGTGATAAAAAACACAAAAACTAATCATTCTTTCCTAAAGTAGAACCTATTACCCAAATATATCAGAATCATCTTTCATGATTTGCACTAGACGCGTGATTAAGCTAAAATTAGAAGGAATGGATTTGTGCGTATTTGGCACAAAGCATGATAGAAAGAGGAATTCAGTTGATTTTATTTTATTTTTTATTAATTATTGGTAAGTTCACTTTCGCCTATTTCCAGATTTTTAAAGATCCTAACTTCCTGGCACTTGGAATGGACCTGCTGTTTATCGTATTACTTCTTGGACTGATTCATTTATTCGCACCGGTTCGTTCACACATTTATTGGTATGCAGGAATGTCTTTATTTATTGGGATTCTAATGCTCGTATGTGTGCTTTACGCCCGGTTTTATAATGAAGTTCCAACATACCACAGTTTCTCTCTTATCGGCGAGGTTGGCGTAGTTAAGAATAGCGCTACAAGCCTGCTAAGCGGGACAGACTGGTTATACATCCTAGATATTGTTTTCCTTCCATTTATCCTTTATTTCCATATCAAAAAAGGTCACCAGTTCCCTTCATTCCGTCTAACTAGCCGTGTATATGGCGTATCTTTTATTAGTACGCTACTCGTTTTAAGTGGTTTTACTTATTTTATGATGCAACAAAATATTATCAGTGACTCTAAGCGTGCAAAACGAATGGGAATTTTCACATTTAATATCAGTACTGCGCTTACTGGTGCAGATCATGTTAAAGCCGCAGATATTACTGCCAAAAATGTGAATGATATTAAAGGTGTGTCGGTTAAATCGAAACCCGATTACTTCGGTGTTGCTAAAGGGAAAAATCTTATTATTGTTCAACTTGAGTCATTCCAGCGTAATTTAACGAATGTCAAAATTAACGGTCAATCAATTACCCCAACATTAGATAGCTTGCAAAACGAAACCATGTATTCTAATCAGTTTTTCCAAACAGTCTCTAAGTCAAATACGGCTGATGCAGAATGGTCCGTTTATACATCCACTTTCCCGAGTGGATACTACACGAACACACAAACTTACGGTGATCGGGTAATCCCGTCAATGCCTCGTTTACTTGGCAAAAATGATTATAAAACAGCGACCTTCCATACAAATGACGCTAGCTTTTACAATCGTGATGAATTTTATCCTGCAGTAGGGTTCGATAAGTTTTATGATCGTAAATTCTTTGGCGATGAGGATGTTATCGGCTTCTCTCCTAGTGATGAAGTACTTTACAACAAAGCCTTCCCGATTTTAGAAGAACAGTACAAAAACAACCAGAAATTCTATGCGCAATTAATTAGTGTAAGTAGCCATATGCCATTTGATATTCCGAAAGATAAACGAGAAATTGACTTACCAAGCGATTTAAAAGATACAGAACTTGGTAACTATTTTGAAGCAGTTCATTATGCGGATAAACAACTTGGTGAATTCATTCAAAAATTAAAAGATAGCGGCATTTGGGATGATTCTGTTGTTGTTTTCTACGGCGATCATCACATTATCAAAACTGACCAACTACCTGAGGAACAAAAAAAATACGTCAACCGCTCTACGGAGTTAAAAGCAGATCCAGCTGATGACTACCGTATTCCGTTCTTCTTACATTATCCAGGCCTAGAAAACCCTGGTGAAATTAAAAACGTTGGTGGCGAAATTGACATTATGCCAACTGTCATGAATTTACTTGGTATTAAAACTGGTGACCAAATTATGTTTGGGACTGATATCCTCAATTCATCTAATAATTACGTACCTGAACGCTATACCATGCCAGAAGGAAGCTATTTTACTAATTCTTACATGTACCAACCAGATGAAAGTTTCGAAACTGGCGCAGCAACCAATTATGATGGAACGAACAAAGCACTTTCGAGTGATGTGAAGAAACGCTTTGAGGCTAGCCGAAAACTCTTACAGTATTCCGATAGCTACGTAAATAATTTACCATTACGAGACGAAGATAAATAAAAAAAGAAGTATCCAGCAAATCTGGATACTTCTTTTTTCGCTTATTTTGGTAAAGCTTCATGATGCTCATTAAATTTTTCAATACTTTCAAGCGCTAGAGGTTTGTTCATCATTTGTAAAAATAAATCATAGCCAATAGTAACAGTATCCGCTCCACTAGCTAATGCTTGCATGATTTGGCGGCTATTTTTAAAGCTCGCTCCCATGATTTTCACATCTTCTAGTCCTTGCAAATCTAACACGTATCGTAGTTCTTCTATTGTTTTTGCTGCGTCTAATCCACTTACTTCCATACGATTATAATATGGCGCTAAATAATCTGCACCAGAGAGCGCTGCAATATAACCTTGTTCCGATGAGAAAATTGCTGTTGCTAAAATGATTTCATTTGGAAAATTAGCGCGAACTTTTGCGATGACTTTTATCCCAGCTTCATGAGCTGGAATTTTCAAGCCGATTACCGTACCTTCTGCCGGCTCAATTGCTTGAATTCGAAGTACATCTTCCCAGATTTCCTCTTCCGTTAACCCAGCCGCTTGAACAAACACAACTTTGGCTGGAATACTTGCTATATGCGTTTTTCTTGGCTTATTTTCCTTTAATAAAATAGTCGGATTAGTGGTTACACCTTCAAAAAACGGAAATTGAAGCGCTTTCTTTATTTCCTCTAAATTCCCCGTATCTAAAAACATTTCCTCACTCCTTCAAAAGTTTTTCTTCTCATTTTAAGTGTAGAAAAGTTCCACGAGCCAGTCAATTGTTTCTGAGACCCAAAGTTGTTGGCGATTTTGTACAACAAAAAACACCTCCACATGTGGAGATGTTTTTGCCGCTATTTTTTCTTCGGTTCTTTCTTCCAATTTTTCCGTTTGAATTCAAAGCGTTCCATCCAGGGGCGGCCTTTTTTCAGTGCAAAATAGCCGATGATGACGATAAATAGTGCACCGATAATATCGACAATAATATCTGTCATCGTATCTTCAAGCGCAGCGCGACCAGTGAGCGGCGTTCCATTAGATAGATTATAACGCTGCATATTTAAGTTCATAATCCCATCAAACGTATACTCATACACTTCCCAGAAAGCTCCCATTGTCACAGCAAAACAAAATGCGAATACAGCGATGAAACCCGGTTTAAGTTTCATGACAACTTTATCATTAGCATTTAGCAAGCTGACAAACGAAAAGCCAATTGCTCCAAGCATCGCCCCACTAAAAGTATGTAAAATTTTATCCCAATGTGGCACGGTTGAGTAGAATTTTTGAACTGTACCAAGATAAATCGATCCATATAGAAATATAATAAATAAAATATACACAAGACCAGGTATTTCAAATTTGAAGCGTCGTGCAATAATCGAAGGTAGCAACAAAATAAAAATTCCTAATATAATTTCAAATAGTAAAAATATATAGTCCCCTCGTAATGTTACATGCGGTCCGGTTGCTGGCTGCTTGATCGGTGCTGTAAAAATTTCGTAAATAGTAAAAACAACAGAAATTCCCATTGACGCAAAAACAAATAACGCTATCCATTGTGTCCAATTGATTTTTTTCATGCACTCATCTCCAATCTATCATGTAATACCCCTTTTTCCATAAAAAGAAACTGCTCATCTATCTTAGACTAAGAATAGACAAGCAGTCAAATTATCACTTTTTTCGATTAGATCGAAGGAGCCTAAGCCCATTTAAAATAACTAAGATAGTGCTTCCCTCGTGTCCCACAACGCCAAATGGCAAATTGATTAATTGGAAAACATTTGCTGTTATCAAAACAAGAATCACTGCAATCGCAAAACAAATATTTTGCCAAGTAATCCAGTGAAGACGTTCAGAAAGGTTGTAAGCATAGGGGATTTTCTCCAAATCATTCTTCATTAAAACAACATCCGCTGTTTCCATCGCGATATCCGTCCCCTCGCCCATTGCAATTCCAACGGCTGCATGAGCAAGTGCCGGAGCATCATTAATTCCATCACCGACCATTGCCACACTTCCATAAGTAACTGATAAATCTTTTAGCACATCCACTTTTTTCTCGGGTAAACATCCAGAAACGACATAGTCCATTCCCAGTTCGGCTCGAATCGCTGCACCTGTTTGTTCGTTATCGCCTGTTACCATTATAGTCTTAATTCCTTTTGCTTGAAGCGCCTTAATCGTACGAATGGCTTCAGGTCGGCACGTATCTTTAAGGGCAAACATAGCTTGAATCACGCTGTCTTTAGCTACATAAACAATCGTTTTTCCTTCAGCTGCAAGTCGTTCAAATGCGCCATTTGAAAATAACGTTGCTTTCTCATCTCCGACAAAGCCCGCCTTACCAACTTGCCAAATAGCCTCTCGGTACACCGCTTGAACTCCCCAGCCAGGTACATCTGTCACTTCAATTTCTGTTAACTTTTCGGTAATTTCCGCCTCTAGGTCTTGTGTTATTGCCGCAGCTAATGGATGTAAAGATTGTCGCTCCATCGCTCCAACTACATTGATTACTTGCTGTTTATCAACATTTTCAGCAAATAACCGATCTGTCAGTTCAGGCGTACCATTTGTCAACGTCCCAGTTTTATCAAATGCAACAGCTTTTACACCGCGTAAATTTTCCAAGTGTACGCCGCCTTTAAACAAAATCCCATGACGTGCACCGTTAGAAATCGCTGCTAAAGTCGCAGGTGTCACCGAAGCCACTAGCGCACAAGGAGAAGCAACCGTTAGTAAAACCATCGCACGATAAAATGTTTCATTCCACGACCACCCTAAGGCAAAGTGAGGTAAGAACATCATTACTAACACAAATAATAGAACTGCTTTTACATAAACATCCTCAAATCGTTCAATAAAGCGGGCAGTTTTCGAAGGTTCACTTTGCGCACTTTCTACTAGACGAATAATTTTACTAAAAATCGTGTTATCAAATGTTTGTGTTACTTTGACCGTGATGGCGCTACTTACATTAATTGTTCCGCCAAACACATCCGCACCAATCGTTTTCGTCGCTGGAACAGATTCCCCATTAATTGCCGCTTCATTTAATGTTGTTGAACCTCGAACAATGACTCCATCGATAGGAATACTTTCTCCTGGTCGAACGAAAACCATATCGTTCAATTGGAGCTCTTTAGCAGCAACTTCCTCTAAATCTCCATTAGGAAGCAAACGAAAAGCTCGTTCTGGTTGAAACGCCATTAATTTCGTGATTTCGCGCTTACTTTTATTCGTCGTATACGTTTCTAATGCACCACTAACTGAGAAAATAAATATAAGTACGGCCCCTTCAAACCAGTAACCAATAATTGATGCACCAGTAGCCGCCAAAATCATCAAAAGCTCCACATTTAACTTTTTCGTTTTAATAGTTGCTTGAATGCCTTCTTTGGCTTGCTCAAAACCCCCAATAACAAAGGCACTTAGGAAAATAACCGCTGTCCAAAAGTCACCAACATCACTGCCGACCAAACAACCAATCACAATCAAAATCCCGCTAATACCCGTCGTAATAAATTGCCAATTCTGCTTCATCCAATTTTTCATTATGCTCATCCTCTCCAAATGATAATGATTCCCATTACCCTAAAAAACACAAAAATCTGCTTTCGCAACTGCGAAAAACAGATTAAACAATAATTATTATAAATAAATATAGCGATATATCTCCTTAACTCACTTGTTATTATAGCACTTTCCGACTAGTATATCAAACTAATTGATAAAATTATATTCTAATTGAGAATGAAATTCACTATCAGTCCAATGCATAAAAAGACACTTGAGCAAAATGCCCAAGTGTCTGATTTCATTAAGGTAATTGGTTGCCAGCCGCACGGTAAATTTCATACCATTCTTCACGACTAAGCGTTACGTCAGAAGCTTTAGCAATATCGGCAATTCTTCCAGGATTCATTGTACCAACCACTGTTTGGAAGCTTGCTGGATGACGCTGAATCCATGCAACCGCAATAGCTGAATTAGTTACACCTTTGTCAGCAGCAATTTTGTCGATTACTTTGTTCAATTCAGGGAATTTATCGTTATCCAAGAAAACTCCTTCAAAGAAACCATATTGGAACGGGGACCATGCTTGGATTGTCATGTTGTTTAAGCGACTATATTCCAAAATACCGCCGTCACGATCAAGTGAAGGATCAATTGTCATATTCACATTAAAACCAGTATCAATCATACCAGTATGCATAATACTAAATTGCAATTGGTTGGCGATTAATTCTTGGTCTACGTATTTTTTCAGTAGTTCAATTTGACCTGGATTTTGATTACTTACGCCGAAATGGCGCACTTTTCCACTTTTTTCCAGTTCAGTGAAAGCCGCCGCTACTTCTTCTGGTTCAAAAAGTGTATCCGGACGGTGAAGTAAAAGTGTATCTAAATAGTCTGTTTTCAGGCGTTTTAAGCTACCTTCTACAGATGAAATAATGTGCTCTTTGGAAAAATCAAAGAATCCTTGACGAATTCCGCATTTTGATTGAAGAATCATTTTTTCACGAACAGTTGCATTCATATCAATTGCATCAGCAAAAACTTCCTCTGATTTACCACCGCCATAAATATCTGCGTGGTCAAAAAAATCAATGCCATTTTCAAGTGCTGTATTAATCACTTTATTAGCATCCTCTTTACTAAGATCCGCCATTCTCATACATCCTAGCGAAATTTCTGAAGCTGTTAAAGCGCTATTACCAATTGTTATACGTTTCAAACTAAGCACCTCTTTCTAAAAGTATATCCTTATTCTAACACTTTGTTGTAATCGTTACCAAACTTAACCTTCTGAATAAAAACTTATTCCTTTATCCGTATCTTCCACGACTATCCCAGCCGGTTGATTAATCAAGAGAATGCAGTAGTAAAAATCCCCGACACAACCAGACGTATGTAATGCAAAAATCAAATAAAGAACCGCTTCATTCACCCCAAGAAATCGTAGAAAAATGAACAAACCCGTAAGAACAACAAATGGCGCAATCGAAATAATAAAGAATTGTGCTTTCGTATAAAATGCTCCCGGACTCCCCGCATAAGCCATCCCATTTTTAAAACCAAATTTCACTTTTGCTTCTGGACGAAATGCTTTAAAGAAAATCCCGTGTACGGCTTCGTGAATAACAATTGCTACTGCATAACCACCAAACAGCCAAATAATCCCCATAAAACCATTCGTAATTGCAAAACCACCTGAAAAAACAAGACCCAAAACAGTTAACACAAGCACAATAACAATCGCAACAATATTCAAATTCATAACCAATTTTTTATTTTCTAGTAAATTTATTTCTTGAACCAATTTCCTTTCCATTTAGCACGCTCCTTTTATAAAAACGCTGATATTTTCGTTATTACAATTATACAATACTTCTTGTCGGCATTCTATGTCATAGTGGATAAATACACAAGTCCAGTTGGAAGGGGACGAAAAGTTTTTCTTTTGTCGGTTTCTATAAATTTTTACAAGCCTTTGAAATGGCTATTTAAAGCTATAGGATTTTACGTCATAACCTCGCAGAAAACGATCTCTTCTATAATTAAAGTCAATTATACGTTCGTCAAATCGCTGTCATTGAACCATGTTTCTTTCATGATCCAAATGCACATGAAATACATACTTGTATCAAATATGGTAATCGTTCTTTAAACAAAGTATTTCTATTGCCCAATTGCTTTTGAAAGCATCTGCTAAAATAATAGAATGTTCTAAAACATCATCTATTAAATCATACATTTTTTCTCCTATCACTAAAAAAACGAACAAAAATTCCTTGGATCAAGAATAAAAGGAATTAAAAAACAAGCATATTACTTCACCAAAACAGGTTAATGTAACACACTTATTTTTTATTATATTATCATTTGCTTAATATAAATTTAACTATTTAATTTAATAATCTTTATTACATCCATTGAGTCTATTTTCCCTGGATAAGTTTCTTGTATTTTATAATCGTCTGATAACTCAATAAGTACTTTATCATTTCTTTTAATTTCGGAGAGTTTTATTTTCTTGCCTTCCTCATTATAATATTTATCTTCTATATCAAAATAAATTTTCTCACCTTTATCCGCGGGAGCTTTGTCTGAATTTTCTTTAAAGCTATTAACTAATATTGAGTAATCATCCACGCTTTCTACTATCCCGTTAGCTTCTACACTAGAATCTTTTTGGGGATTATTTGAACAAGCCGTTAAAATTAATAATAACAGTATTAAGCTGATAGTTTTTTTCATTATTTTGCTCCATCAATAAAAGATTTTAAAGCAGGAGTTATTCTAACTCCTGAATTTGCTGAATCCTCTAATGTATGAACACCGATAATTGATCCATTGTTAATTATCGGAGAACCACTTTGTCCTTTTGTTGTATCTATGGAGTAAGAAATTTTTTGGTTGGTAATAAGTGCATTACCATTTCCATACCACTGTGAACCAGCTTTGGGACTCTCTCCGGGATATCCAGATATGGTTGAAAATAAAGTAGTGTTAGCCGTTGGCACTCTGTATTTTAAAGAACCATAACTACTAACCGATTTAGATAAAGTAACTACACCTATGTCATAATTGCTATCTCCTTTTGACGACCAATTTACAGGTATATGTAATTTAGAACTAGTAACATATGTTGGGGATACCCAATTATTCATTTTAGGCTGAAAAATAACTCCATTTGCCCACGATCTAGTACTCTTATCATACAAATTGTGTCCTGCAGTCAAGACTTTATTGCTTCCGATAATTGTTCCTGTCCCAACATACCAAACCATTTTATTTCCTTTCTTAAATGACATTTCCATATAGCCTATTTGTTTATATGGAGAATTATTTACATTTGCTTTTACTCTATTGTCTGCCCCAACCACTTTTTTCAAAAGTCTAGGTGCCTGTTTTTCTATAGGATTAATTATTGGCTCCGTATTTTCCACCTGATCCTCAGGATGTGCCTCATTATACTCCTCAACAAACTTCTCTCTAGCTTCTTTAGATGAGTCAACAAAATCTTGTATTTCAAGTTGCTCCTCATTCGTGACACCTGTTGTTCCGCTTAAATCCAAACTTTTTTCAACAATTGCTTTGCCGCTTAAAGGCATTAGCAAAACTGCTAAACTAAAAATAAAAATAGCTGTAATTTTTTTCAATATGTTCATCTCCTTTTATTTTAGTAACAAAAAAATATTAGCATGAAAAGCCTATGTATAACCAAAAATGTAATGAAATGTCCGATTCTTGTCGTGAACGATCAAAAATGCGTCTTATTTAGATTCATCCTTACACAATTTGTGTGCCATTATGTTTTTTGTTCACGAAATAATATTCAGAATGAGTAACTATTCACGATTTATACATCCCTATTTCTAGTCGTCACAAAAAACTCATATTTGTTCAAAATATGAGTTATTTACCTTATAAAAATTCCTTGTTTATTTAATTATTTATCATAATCAATAACTATCAAATGAATAAATCGGTATAATTATTCATCAAACTTTAAGATTATTGACGCTCATCAATTTTATATGTGATAATTTTCACTTAAATAGTTTTCGTTCATTTCAAGAAGTAGTTTGTTGTGTAATACCTATCGTTTTTGCCATACCAAAATTCCAAGTATACTTTTCAATCATTTAGCTTTCATTAACTCAAGAAAATACGAAGCCTTGGCATTCACGTGGAAGGATGTAGATTTAAATAATAAACGCTTATATGTCAACAAAACTTTGTCACACGGTGAAATATACTCACATTTTAGTAAACACAACTTAAACAAAAGCTGTTAAGCGATATATTAGTATAGATTATTCTACAATCGATGCTTTTAAGAAATAGAAAAGCTATTAACATGAGAATCATCATATTTTGAGATTGGATAAAGTTCAAATCTTACTCAATAATGAAGAAAATTATTATTATCCTAGTTCAATATACGCATGGTTAGATAACTGTTTTAAATATCGTAGTGACTCTTAAAAAATAACTTGTCATGGATTTAAGCCACACTCACGGATTCTCTACAGTTCGAAGCAAATACATCACTAATAAAAACAAGAACGATTAGGGCACACCGATATACAAATAATATTTATACCCATGTCACGCAGGAAAAGAAAGATTCCGCTGCTTCTCTTTTTCCTAATTTTATGCTAAAATAAAATCTGTTGAAATTGATTTGATAGTCAAAAAAATGGCAAAGGCTCACAAATCATTGATACACATACATGGAGAAATACCCAAGTCCGGCTGAAGGGGACAGACTCGAAATCTGTTAGGCGGTGTATGCCGCGCCGGGGTTCGAATCCCCGTTTCTCCGTAGAAATAAAAAGGTTCACGTCTAAAAATAGCACTCAAAGCTATTTTTAAGCGTGAACCTTTTTGATGTTACTTCTTCACCGCAATACTCACATACATCCCCTCATCCAACTGCCAATTCTTCACCACTTCAAATCCAAATCCCGCGAGCTCTTCCTTCAACTTCTCCGCAGAAATCTGAATTTCCATTGGTGGGCCTTTCAAATCAGTTCCTTTCGTGTCAAACTCCAAACTAGCAAAATAGCCGCCAGTTTTCACAACTCTACTCACTTCACGCAAAACATCCGCGAGCGAATCTGCTTCATGTAACACGAGCGATGCGAGCACAACATCCACCGAACTTGCCTCAAGTGGAATATCATTCATGCTGGCTTCTAACGTTTCTACATTAGCCAAACCCGCTTCCTCCGCTTTCGACTCAATTAATTCCAACATTTTCGCATCTAAATCTAATGCAAAAACTGTATTATCAACCAATTTTGCAGCTGGAATCGTTAAAAATCCTGTTCCCGCCCCTAAATCTAAAATGCTCGCTGTTTTTTCGATTGGCATAGCTTTCAAAAAGTCCTCTGGCGACAGCACTTCACTCCGCTCTGGACGATCCAAATAATCTACTTTTCGTTTAAATCCAGCTTCCCCGTGGTGATTATGATGATGTTTCATTTTAGCACTCCTTTAATGTTGATGTTTTTCAATTTCCACGACAATACTACCTACTGTTTGTTTGCTTAAATAATCTTCCATTTGTTGTTCTGCCTTATTCATCACTTCGCCAATCAAGCAGTGCGGCTGGCTTTCGCTGTGGTTTTTAGGATCACAATGGAAAAAGGCTCCCTTCCCTTCAATCGCTTGAATGACATCAAGAAAACTAATACTACTTGCTGATTCTGCTAACTTATACCCGCCATTGACGCCTGTTACTGACTCAATAAAGCCCGCTTTCACTAGCATCGTCAACACTTTAGATAGATAAGTTGGCGACACATTTTGCTTGGTCGCAAGTTCTTTCACACCGACAGATTTTTCTGGTGATAAATTAGTTAAATAAACCATCGTATGTAGTGCATAATTGGTTGCTTTGGAAAATTTCATACGTTCACCTTCTTTATTAAAGACTTAATGACTCTATAATATCCCTTATAGTCAAAAGTGTCAATTCATAACTAAAAAACCTTTTCCCAAAATGGAAAAAGGTCTTAAAATATCTCCTGTAAAATTGCGAATAATTGTTGCTCATTTTCAACACAATAATCTGGCTGAAATGCTGCCTCTGTTGGTCTCAAATGTCCTCGTCTATTCAACCAAATAGATTTCCATCCCGCACTTTTTGAACCAATTACATCATTTTCAAAAGAATCACCAATATAATATGTTTCTGCACTATTAATTCCAATTTGCTTTTCTACTAGCTCAAATATTTTTTTGTCTGGTTTTTCGATACCTACTCCACCAGAAATAAAAGTATGCTCGGCTGGAATCCAATCGATTATTTGTAAATCATTTATTTTATGTTGTTGATGCTCTTTTGGTCCGTTTGTAATAATTCCCATCGTTATTTCGTTCTTTTTAGCCCATCTGAGAATTTCTTTCATCCCTGGCGTAAGTTCGATTTTGCGTTGATTTTGTTCGTAGGCGTGTTGAAAGGCTTCTGCTTCTTTTTTCGTAATTTGATAATCAAAATCATTGAGCGCCTGCGTAATCCGGTAAACGTGCATTTCTGCTTTCGGCATTTCGCCTCGGACAACACGGTGATACACTTCATCGCTATAAAATCGACTTTTAATATATAAATTTTCGATTTTCAGGTTGTCTGCTTTTCCAAAAACAGTTTTAAATGCGTTTTCAAATGGTTTTAGTTGGTCATAAACTGTATCATCAATATCAAAAATTAAGTTAATCATCGTTTCCTCCTGCAAAAATTCACTCCTTTTACTCTACCATTAAATCGAAAAAGTAGGAAGAGTCTAAGCGTAATGCCTAGACTCTCTTAGCTATGTTCCATTTCTTTAATCGTTTCTTCCATAGATATGCAGGTCGCGTAACACTCAGGCCACATCCATTCATTATAGTACTTATAACTATTCTCCCCCGACATAAAGTGGTTATCTTCCGTCGAATGGGCGCGGGCGGGAACAATCATCTGGTAACCATGTTCAAAACCACATTTCACCGTGGCGTCGATGCAAAAATCAGTTTGCAACCCTGCTACTACAATTTTCTTCATACCTTTTCTTTTAAGTATTCAAGTAAGCCTGTTCCTTTAAAAGCGCTATTGACGGTTTTATCAAAAATTCTTTCGTGTGCAGTTGGTTGGATTTCCCATAAATATCGAATCCTTCTTTTCCTTCTGTAAGTTCTGTATCAGGTCCGTCGTCATGTCGTATATAAACTATTTCTATTTTATTTTTCAGCGCGGTAGTAATTAATTATTCTATATTGGATACAAGTGAATCGAAATTGTATAGTTTATTCGTCATATTTAATTTTTGTGTATCAACAACTAATAATATCATTCAGACCTCCGCAAGTGCTGCTTATATTATATTTTATCCAGCTGTCGGTGCCACGTATGCCTTCCAACCGCCAATCATTTCGTCTTTCTCCGACTTACTTAATCGTTGCATACCGATAACTTGATTGATATTCACAGCTAAGCCTCGGCTGAAACGATTTACTCTGCTAGCTGAAACACAATTGATATACACATCGTTTAAGCGAATAAGCTCTCCTTTTGTTTCCACAATTCCTACAATATACCCGATTGCCGTTACGAGTAAAACTGGTTCGCCCACTTCGATCGCTTGCAGTAACTCTTCTTTCATCATGAATCCCCCTTATTTCATTTTTATCTGTATACCCGATTTTAACTTTATTCAAAAGAAAAACCGACCCAAGCTTACTTGGATCGGCTGTTTTCTTTATTTAGCACTTTTTCTTCTAAGGTACACCCCTAAGAATAACAGTGCTAATCCACCAGCAAATAGCAACATGCCATTTGTATCACCAGTTCCAGGTAATTTTTTCGTTTTACTTGGTTTATTGGTAGAATGTGTATCTTTTATTGTTATTTTTGTTACTTTTGTATTCGTTAAATCCATACCTTTTACGGTTACACTATAGCCAGATACTTGTTTTTCAGATACGGTATAGCTGTATTTTTTACCTGTTTTGTCTTTCTCTGGAAGGTTGGTAAAGCTGTATTTCCAATTCGATTTTGCTGTTACTTTAATTGGTGTTCCGTATGCTTTACCATTTTGTAAAAGTTGTACTTCGATAGATGCAGGACGTGTTTTTTCATTGTCACCTACCCAAGTTTTTGTACCGCTCGCTGTAGTTAGATTTTTCTTATCGGTTACTTTTGTGTTGATTAAATTCATTCCATCTGTTGTTGTGTTGTAGCCTGGAACTGCTTTTTCTGCAACAGAGTAACGATAAGCGTTGTTGTTAGCATCAGCTTTCGGCAAATCTTTAAAGCTATATTTCCAGTCGCTTTCTTTCGTTACTTTGACTGGATCGCCATATGTTTGGCCATTTTGTAAAAGTTGTACTTCGATATAGTCTGGCCGATCTTTGGTCGTATCATTTTTCCATGTTTTTTCACCAGAAACAGTGATTTTTGGTGCATCTATTTTTGTGTTAATGACGTTCATCCCGTCAACTTTAGTTTCATAGCCTGGGACAGCTTTTTCTACAATTGTGTAGTTGTAAGCCGCTCCATCATTGGTTGTTTCTGGTAGATTTTTAAATTCGTATTTCCAGTTATTAGCTTTTGTAACCGTTACTGGGAAACCATAATCTTGTCCATTTTGTTGTAATTGAATTTCGATGGATGCTGGACGATCATTTTCCGTATCGTTTTTCCACGTTTTTTGACCGTCAAGATTAATCATTTTTATGTCTGGCTTAATTAATGTGTTGTTAATATCAAGGCCTGTGACAGCACTTGTGTAGTTAGCTACTGTATTTTCTAAAACTGTATACGTGTATTTATTTCCATCTGCGTTTGTTTCTGGAACATTTTTGAATTCATATTTCCAGTCATCTGCTTTTGTTACAGTAATTGGGCTACCGTATGCTACACCATCTTGTAAAAGTTGTACTTCGATGGAGTCCGGACGATCTGCTTCTGTGTCACCTGTCCAAGTTTTTTCTCCATTCACATCAATCATTTTCACGTCTGCATGGTTGTCAATAGTCGCTGTTGTTGCTCCGTGATCATCATTGGTGATTTCAAGACCTGTTTCTGTGCTAGTTGGAATGGATAAGTTACCATTCGCATCACTCTTCACTGTAACTGGATACTCTTTATTTTCATTTGATTCATAACCAGTTGGGGTCTTGGTCTCAACAAGAACTACTTTCCATTCTTGATTTTGAGAAGTTGTTTTATAACCAGTCGGGATGAAGTTTGCTGCACCAGACGAATCCGTCATCACAATTTCGTTATTATCTGTATCTTTGACTGGTTTCGTTAAATCTGCTTTTCCATTTTCATCTGCATAATAAGCTTTGAATTCATAGCCTGTCAATGCATTTTTGCTTATATCGTCTTGTTTTAGAAGATTTAATTCTAGCGGGACAACCGTATTTACTTCTGAACCAGCTGCTCGGTTAACTAGTTTTGTCCCAAATTTTACATCTTTATAGTTTACTTTAAACAAAACATTATAAAGTTGCATTTGAGGAATATCAATTGGGTTTGTGATAGTTAATTCATCCCCATTTACCGTAGCATTTAGTGCGTAATCACTTGCATCTAGGGTTTTTGGAGATTCGAGCTCTCCATCTTGTAAGAAACCAGTATTAGCTGTTGCTTCAAATCCATTAATTGATACATCGGAAATAGATTTGAAGTTAGCCGCTGGTATTTTATCATTGATATTGATAGATGATTTATCAAATTCATAAGCACTTCTCACGCGGACCTTGTAATCTACAGATACATTTCCACTAGCATCAGGTATAGCCAGACTGTACTGGCTTCCGCTTAAATAATTATTTGTTTTATTATCTAATACATATTTTTTTGCATAAGCAGTTCCGCCACCAGCAGCCCAGCTCATTTCACTATTTTCATATGAAACGATTTCACCTTCATTATAAGTGTATGTTGCTTTATTTTGCATGATACTACTGTAATCAATTTCATTAGGATCAATAATTACAATCATATACACTTTATAAGCAGCTTTTGTTTCATTATAAAACGGATCCGTCGATGGCTGTCCAAAGTTAAGTGTTAATGTACGAGCATCATTTGTTACTGAGCCAGTCACGCCCATTTTTTCTGCATTGTTTCCGAAATACCTAACGCCAATATCATTTAATTTGCTGTTTGCTATACAGACTTGTTTATTGGAGTATAATCCATCTTGATAGACAATTACATCTTCTCCGTCTGCATTGGTATATTTCGGGGTACCTTCGTACTTATTCATTGTAAAGCCATATATATGTTTATTGCTTGAATTCAAACTATTAATATCATACTCTAACATTTTTAACCCTTTTGGTAATGTGTCAGTAAAAGTGGAATTTAGCGTATCTTTTATTCCATCTGGATTAATATTCATTTCATAAACCATATATGTTTTTGGAGAAGTAATCACTCCGTCATCAGCTAGTGGAACATAATCTTTGAGCTCTTTTCCAACAATATCCACGCCTAGTAAGTTGCGTGCAGTTTCTTGTGCTTTTGCAGCTGATAAACGTGTCTTCTCAAACATTTTTCCGTTGGTAGGAATTACTACAGGTGGTTTTACGAAAGTGACATAATCGTAATCAAAATCATCTTCATCCTGCAAGTCAGTAGTTGATTTAGCATTTTGATTGATTACATGTGCTTTTTCTTTTTCAAAGCTATCAATTGGTTTTACGGTTCCATCCAGATTACTTAATAAATCATTACCTGGATTCATATCAGGAGTTGAATCCACGTCAGTAATGCTTCCATCTAATGTAGAATCCCCATTAAAATTCGAAAATGATCCAATTTCTCCAGCTATATAAAAATCTGTTGAAACATATGTGCCATCATCTGGCATACCTTGCGCTTTAGCGTATAGTTGAACTGATTTACTTCCGCCAGATTCCATTCCATCTGGTATTGTGTAGGAATATACTTTAATGTCACTCCATATCCCGTTAGCATTATCTTGGGGTATTGTTTTTTCATATTTCCATTTTTGATTAGCTGTTTTAAATTCATCTGTTTCATTATTTAATTCGAAACCTGCTGGTATATAGGCATAGACTACATTATTTTTCGTGTAATTACCTTGGTTAACTGCTGTATAATTAACACTTACCGTAGCTCCTTCTGTAATAGATACAGGTGTAACATCTGAAGCAACTTTACCAACTAATTTATTGTTTTTATCATACGTTGCGTTGATTTTGGTTTTTATAGCCATATCATACACATCTTTCCCACTAGGAGTTACTGATCCTGTAGAACCTTCTCCTCCTGCTGAGGGAACTTTTGCAATGTTAGTTAAGTCTTTTGTTACATCTACTACTTTAGCAGCAAGTCCTCTATTTTCTCCTGCGTTAGGGGCAAATTCCTTTTCAGGATCATAAGGAAAATCATATCTTTTCGCTCCTGGTGCTAGGTTGGTTTGATCATCAGATAACTTCCAACCTCTTTGCAATTGACTTCCACTTGCCTTAATTAATGCTTGCCATTCAGTAGAATCTTCCTCCAAAATAGCATATCCAGAAGGAAGTTCATCCGTCATTTTGCTTACTACTGCTGTTTTTCCAGAATAGTTATTTGTAAAAATATTGAAATAGACTAAATCTCCATTTTGTGGAACATAGTTTTCGGGATTATCCGCAATTAGAATATATTTTCCAGTATTTGGATCCATCCGCCAAGCCGAGTCCATTTTTTTGGCTGTGCGCATTACGCCATCTTTCGTATCCGGCTCCGTTGGGGTTACTGGCACTTCAATTTCACTAATATTAACGTTGCTATTGTCCTCTATAATGATTGGAGTATAAACTTCTTTTTGAGAAATTGTTGTGCTTAATGTAAAGAACATATCAAACTTCGCATTTGTTAAAGGCTCATTCGCATACTTTTCTAAAACTTCCTGATTTTTATTGAATTGGAGGCTATAACCTACGTATTCAATACCATCAATTATCTTGCTACCAGTAGGATTTTTGATAGAGTCTTCTGTAAATATATACTGTTTTGGTGTCATTCCATCAATTACTGGATTCACAAAGGTCGCTTTATCTCCTTGGAAAAATGATTTTTGAATCCAAAATGTATAGGTATCATTTAAAACTGACTCTGAATAAGACGGAATGGCTAAACTTACTGCCAATTTGATAGTATCTCCTGGTTGATATTCTGTTTTTGTATTCCCGTTTGCATCCGTTACTTTATTTGTAAAATTCCATTCAACGGAATCTTTTAACAATTGCTTTCCGTTAACTAGATTTTTAGTTATCTCTTTAGTGTCAGGTATTACGGTTGAGTTGTTTTCATCCGCTGCTTTTTGATCATCTGGTGGTGTTATTTGTTGCGTTGTTTTCATCTGATTTTCTTCCGCTCCGGCGAAAATATTAGACCATGGAACTAGTTGCAAAACAAGGGCAACCGCAACCATTACAACGAACACTTTTTGCCAGTTGTGTTTTAGCATGATAATTCTCCTTTTACTACTAATTATTGAAATTACTCAAAATAGACCTAATTGTTCTATTTGAATAATTTTCTTAAACGTATCATACTAGCTAGAATGGCTTTCTGGAAGAAGCTAACCGCCCCAAACTGCCTATATAAAAGAAGAAGTTGTGACGATTTCGCCATAATTGATGTTTGGATAAGGATAATAAAGTATTAGGTTTATACCTTTATTAATGAACAAAGCTCGTTTCCTTTGATATAATTAAAAATAGTTTTCTCGGGTACATATATATGGTAGAGATAATGAAGGAGGAGAACTATGTGGAAAAAGCATAAGTGGCTAATTATTGCAGTATTATTATTGGTAATTTATGTCGCTCCATTATTTATTCTTGGCGGGAATAGTCATGTAAGGATTCATGATAACTTGGATTCTAATGTGACTTGGTACAAAATGGTTTTGAATAGCGGGGATTACACCGCTAAGGTCGGGACAGCAAATATAGATCAAATAATGGATGACAGTGTCCCCAGAGATTCATTTGATTCAGAGTTTGTTGGGATTGATTGGCTTTACATGATTTTCAGCACACCAATTGCCTTTGCGATGAGTCAGTTAATTACACGTATTTTTGCATTTTTAGGATTATTTTTATGGGCAAGAGATTACCTTATTAAAGATAAAAAATATCTCGTGCCACTTTATTTTGTTTCCTTAGCTTTTGCGCTGACACCCTTTTGGCCATCAGGCATGCTGAGTACGCTTGGAATGCCACTTGCTTTATGGGCATTTTTAAACATTAGAAATAATAAGCGGCGAATTTGGAATGTGATTATACTGACGCTACTTCCATTTTATTCCAGTTTAATATTAGGATTTTGTTTCTTTTTAGTAATGGTTGGCTGTATTTGGTTGTATGATGTTATGAAGAAAAAACAAGTAAATATTCGATTTTTGCTTAGCATAATATACATGGGTTTGATTTACGTCCTAGTGAATTATCGTTTTATTTATGGCATGTTCCTTCATCCTGAGCCGGATTCAAGGAGTGAATTTAGTTTACCCAATTTGTCATTTTTAAGTTCGGTTCGGCTAAGTTTTAAAAATTTCATCTATGGGCACACACATGACCAAGCGCTTGCAGGATTTGTTATTTTGCCAGTATTACTTCTTGTTCTCGTATTAATCATTGTCAAACGCGAATGGGTCAAAGAAAAACTCTTTTTATGGTTGTTTGGTTTTAATTTATTTTTATCTTTTTGGTACGGATTTTGGTGGTATCAGGGGTGGAATGGGATTAAAGAACATGTGGAAATCATGCGGACGTTTAATTTTTCACGTTTTCATTTTTTACAGCCGTTTTTATTTTATGGATTGTTCGCACTTGCGATTGTTTATTTAATTAAAAAGGGAAATTGGTGGCGAAAGTTAGCATATGTAGCGATTGCGCTTCAACTTGTTGTCGTTTTCGCTAATAATTCTGAGATTTACTACCGCACTGGAAATGGCTCGCCAAGCATTAATCAATTTTACGCCACGGAGCAAATGGAAGAAATTAAAGATTATATTGGTAAACCCCAGTCAAGTTACCGTGTCGGAAGTATCGGCCTGCACCCGTCTGTTTCCCAAGAAAGCGGCTTTTATACTGTCGATGGCTATGTGAACTCCTATCCACTTGCTTATAAAAGGGCTTTCCGAAAAATTATTGCTGGAGAGCTAGACAAGAGCCCTGTTTTAGAAGATTATTACGATAATTGGGGCAATCGCTGTTATTTATTTTCTGCTGAATTAGGGAAAAATTATGATTTCGGTAAGGATTCGAAAAAACACATTAAACAATTAGATTTTAATACAGAGGCATTTAAAAAGATTGGCGGCGAGTATATTCTGTCAGCTGTTCCAATTGATAATGCTTCAGAAGTTGGGCTCCAATTCGAAAAAGCCTTCGATAATAAGGAATCTTACTGGAAAATTTATTTATACAAAGTAACTAATTAAAAGCGTGAGGCGTGATTTTTTCTTAAGGAACAAATCGCGTCTTTCGCTTTTTTTGTGGTATGATTAATAAAAGGAGTGATGATTATGAAGAAAACCATTCAGTCAGTTGGTGTTTGGGGCGATAGTATTTTGAAAGGCGTTCTTTTCAATCCAGAAAAAAATCGCTATACATTGCTTAAAAACAACTGCATTAAACGAGCATCTGAAAAACTTGGCCTGACTTTTAAAAATCATTCCACAATGGGTCGTACAATCACCAAAGGCCACGAAATTCTAACAAAAGACTTAGCAAAAGATGCAACAAACGATATCGCCATTATCGAATTTGGCGGAAATGATTGTGATTTTAACTGGGCGGAAGTTTCCGAAAACCCAACAGCCGAGCACATTCCTAGCACCCCGATTAACATTTTTGAAACGCAATTACTTGAAATGATTGCACGACTAAAAAAACTGGATATTAAACCTATTTTAATGACATTGCCTCCCCTTCACGCGAAACGTTATTTTGATTTCATTACGAGAAATGGACTGAATAAAGATAACATTTTGGAGTTTTTAGGCGGTGATGTAGAGATGATCTATCGCTGGCAGGAACGATATAGCAATACGATTTCACGCATTGCATCCGAAACTGGAAGCCACATGATTGATGTTCGCGATAGTTTTCTCGCTGAATTTCATTATGAAAAATTGCTCTGTGCTGATGGTATTCATCCAAATGAGGCTGGTCATATTGCCATGTCTCAGAAATTCATTCAGTACGCAAGTTTCCATAAAGCATAAGGAGGAATTTTTATTTTACATTTACAAACAATGACCGCTTCTGATTTAGAAGACTTTTTATCTACAGCCATTACAGATTACGCAAAAGAAAAAGTAGAGGCAGGCACATGGGATGAAGAAGAAGCCTTAACTAAATCCCAAGACTCTTTCAACAAATTACTATACGATGGCGTTACTACACCAAATGAACATCTCTACAGCATCATCTCAGGAGAAAAAATCGGCTATATTTGGTTCCATGTGGACGAAACTCGTTCTGGTAAACATGCTTTTATTTATGATTTTGTGATTTTCGAAGCATTCCGTGGTAAAGGATTCGGAACAAAAACACTAGAAGCATTAGACAAACTGGCAAAAGACATGCAAATTACTAAAATTGAACTACATGTATTCGCGCATAATCAAACAGCTATCGGCTTATATAATAAAGTTGGTTTTCAAAACACCGATATTACGATGGCTAAATACCTATAAAAAAACAACTTGATTTCCCGGGAAATCAAGTTGTTTTTTAACTATTCTTTTTTAAAAGCTCTAGTTCAGCTAATTTTTCATGTCCTTTTTCTGTTCGATAGTATCTTGTTTTTTGATTTTCATTCATTCGAAAAATATAATGATGCGTTTCTAGCCAATAAACCCCAAACAACAATTCATTTTTAGTGAAAGCTGCGGCACCAGGGAATTGCATCATTTCAAAAACCAAATGATCCATCGTCGCATTTTGTTCTTCTGTTTTAGATAAAATTTGATAGATCACCGCTTTATTTGGTTCATTCATTCTATCAACCCCCTATTAAAACATCCCAATCTCCCCAATATGATACACAAAATAAATTAAAATTAATAATAAAATGTTAAAACCTAGTAGAATCCATCTTATCAATTTTTCTTTCACAAAAAAGATACTTATTGTTGAAATTATCCCTAAAATGAGCGGGATTAATTTATACAAAACACCTTTTTCGCCTCCAGGTACTATCTCCGAAATATGTAATCCCCAAGTTAAAATTATCCAAGTTACAGTTAGGATTGTTAGTAAAAATGCAATAAAATCTGGCCAACTTCTTTTCATCTTACCCCTCCTACTCTGTCTAAGCTTAACACAAAATAACGAAGGACAACAAAAAAACAAGCTACATTCATAGCTTGTTCGAGGTTACATTTTAATTAAATTTAAAGCAAAAAGGGCGATAAGTAAAATGTTAAATAGAATCGCGATCCATTTTTCGTCTAAGAGTTTATTTAATTTTGTACCAATGAGTGCTCCGATGATTGCTCCTGGTATCATGTAAATCCCAATCGAAAAGTCACTCCCACCGATAATTGCATAGGAACCTATACTTGCAAGGGATGTCAGTAATGTCACATAACTGGATGTTGCTGATGCTGTTTTTTGGTTCAACATAAAAATTAATAGCAAAATTGGTATGACGATTGGCCCACCACCAATACCAAATAAACCAGCTAAAAACCCAATAATCACACCGAATACATATGGAATTATGCGATATTCACTTAAAAAATGTGGTTTTTCATTATGTCGTTTCTTTTTCCAAACCATTATCCCTAGTAAAACAACAATTAACGCTCCGTACAAAAAGCGATAAACTGCTTCTGGCAACATTTGGTTCACCATCGCACCAAGAAAAGTCGTCGGGATACTAGTTACAGCAATTTTCAGTGCTAAGCCTACATTCCCTTGCTTTCTCTTGTAATAAATACTACACGTAAAAATCGCCATCGTGAACACAGTAAGCGCCGAGCTAAATGCTGCAGTTCCTTGAGAAACGCCCATTAAGAGTAAAATTGGCAAAAGAATAACTCCGCCACCTATTCCTAAAAAACTTCCTACAACACTTGTACTTAGTGCAATTAGAAAGTACGTAATCATATCCATTATACTTTACCTCTTTTCTTTCAACTGTTTCAGCATAACATATTTCAAAAATTTAAAAGTACTAAAAAAAGACAATAAACTATTGTCTTTTGCGTTTTAAATACTCGGGATTGGCTCAATAACTAAATCATTCCCAGTATTATCTATATAGGTTACTTTCATTGCAGTTAAATCAGCTTCCCACAGTCTGACACCTGCTAGCCCAGCTAATTTGATAAATATTTCAAAATCTATTTTTCCCGCTTGTGCTTGTTTAATTGCATCTTTCATTTTGTCGTGCGAAATTTCTTCGGAGACTGGCATAGAAACACCATTTAATTTAGATTCCACTTGATTGCCCATTTCGTCCCAAAATACATAAACACCTTTTTCGACTAAAAATTGATATTTAGTTATACCTAAATCTTTAAAACCTTGAACTACTTTAGGAAAATCTCCGGCGTTTTTTTCACTTGTTGCTGCTTGTAAAATTGTTTGTTCATTAATCATAACTAGTCTCCAATCATTGAGGTCTCCCTAAATTATACACGATTTCTAGTTAAATCTAAACAAGCGGCTTTTCTTCTTTATATGTTTCAATCAATGCTTCTTCTAAATCATAGAGCGAATCATTGGTTTGATCTAGCGTATAACCATGGTCTAACGCAAAAATAATAATTGCATCTCGCCGATTTTTTGCATAAAGAGGTGGATATTCTGTGTATTTTAGCAATCTGCTTGCTTCTAAACCTGATAATTTAAATCCAAAAGAAAGAGCAATTGTCCGGTCCCGTGACGGCCTTCTCACCCCACTGAAAATTTGATATCCATATGTCTCATGGAGTCTAGCCGCACGAATGACGCTTGCTTTGGTTAATTTTTTCTCCGCTAATAATTCTTTTAAGTAGGTTACCATTTCGCTTGATTTAAATTCCGCCTCGTTTTCATCTAATACTTGGCGTAAATTGGTCGCTTTTTTTAATTCATGAAGTAATTTACTTGTCTCTTTTTCCCCATCCATAAGGCACACCCCCGACTGTTTTTTTCATTATAGCACGAAATATGTACCCGACAACTATGCTTCATGCTATAATTTTACTATAAAGTGTAGAAGGGATTTTTGATAAATGGGAGAAATGACACTCGCTTTTATAGAAGAACAATATAAAGAATTGGATAACCTGAATAATAAAGAGAACCCTGCTGTGCTAACAAGAAATACCTCCACAGGAGAATTATTTGTTCGTAAAACCATACCAAGTAGTTTTGCGCCTGTAATCGAACAGCTTAAAAACCTATCTAGCAAATATTTACCGAAAATAGAAGCAATGATCCCTAATGGTAATCAATTAATTGTTTATGAAGAGTACATAAATGGAAAAAATTTAGCTGACTTAATGAAAGCAACTGCTACTTTTGATGCAGATGAAGTTACGCGACTAATGCTGATGTTGTCTGATGCACTTACAGAATTACATACAAATGCGATTATACACCGAGATATTAAGCCGTCTAACATTATGATTTCTAGCGATGGTGTATTAAAATTAATTGATTTTGATGCATCACGTGTATTTGAAGTTGGCAAAAATCAAGACACCGTCAATCTGGGCACAATCGGTTATGCTGCCCCAGAACAATATGGTTACTCACAAACAGATGCCCGGTCAGATATTTATAGCATCGGTGTTCTGATGCTTGAACTGCTACTTGGAAAAAACACTTTACCTGATAAAGAACAAGCCACCTCGCTTGAAAAAATAGCCATGAAAGCAGCCGCCTTTGATCCCGAACAGCGTTATCAATCTATTCAAGATTTCAGAACAGCAGTCAAAAACGATTCACTTGGTCCAAGCTACGTCTCTGAATTGTCGGATTTCACGGAGTTAGCTAATTTTTCTACGGAATCTGATTGGGATAATGTAACAGCGGAGTACGAAAATGACTTCATTCCGTGGTATAAACATATTCCTGGCTTTAGAACAGGAAAGCCTTGGAAAATGATTGTCGGTGTATTAGGTTATATATTCTTGCTATTTGGTTTATTCACGCCGCCAACCGAGGGCGTCAAAATGTCGCCAATAGTAAACTTTTTTAATAATTTCTTCTTAATCGTTCCTGCTTTTGTCATTTTTACTAATCTTTGTGGGATTTGGTCCAAATTGCCTTTACTTAAATCCTCCTCTCCTAGTACAAGGAAAGCAGGCATTGTCATTTATATTATTGTTTGCATATCTATTTATGGTATTTATAATGAAATCTTTTCATAGTCCTATGCCCACTGCATAGGACTTTTATTCTCTCCACGTGTTCTAATAGAGACAGATAAAAAATGAAGGAGAGAAGAAAATGAAAAAATTGAAAAGCGTTTTACTATTAATGGGGATTATTACTTTTGCCCTAGCACTAACTGCATGTGGTGGGACTGAGGATAAAGCAAGTAAAGAAAAACCAGAAACAGCTAAAGCCGAGACGAAAAAGAAAGCAGATTCCAATGAACTTGGGGATTACAAAGTAGAAATTCTGAGCTCAGAAGTAGTGAAGGATTTATCAGGTAAAGATGCTATTGCAATCAAAACAAAATTCACGAATAACAGTAAAGATAATATTTCTTTCATGGTAGCTATTGATCAACAAGCATTCCAAAACAGCACTCAATTGGATACAGCCATTGCAGCAGATGGTGGCTTGGGTGGTGCTGATAAAGATGTACAACCTGGAGGAACTTTAGAAGTAACAAGTACTTATACATTACAAGATACACAAAATAAAGTAGATGTAGAAGCAAAAGAATTAATTAGCTTCAGCAAAAACTCTGTTAAAAAATCATTTGAACTAAAATAAGAATTGTCCGCAAACAATCACAGTTTGCGGCTTTTTTATTTAAAATCCTAACCTATTCTCAATACGACTTCGCAAGGAATCATTTTCACTAAATGAATCTCTGAGTTCAATCGCCTTTTTAGGATAATTGGTGATAATTCCATCTACATTTTTTCGTAAATACATTTGCATTAATTTTTCTTTATTTACAGTCCAAACAAAAACCATCTTGTTGTTTTGTTTAGCTTGTGTAAGTAATCGTTGGTTGATGGAAAAATCTTCTAAAACAATAAAATCAGCGGATGTTTTTGGTAAGTTTCCGATATTAAGTGCTAAAATAATGCCTGTTTTTAGCGTAGGATCGGCTTGTTCTATTTTCTCGATAACAGGCTGGTTCAACGATTGGACTAAATATTTATCGGTTACTTTTTCTTTTTTTAACAGCGCAACAAGTCGTTCTACCATATCGCTTGATTCCCCGCCATGCAACTTCACCTCAACGAGTAAGTCTATCTTATTCCTTTTTGCCACCTTGATAACCTCATCGAAAGACGCTATATGAGAGGAATAGCTACCACTACTCACTTTTGTTTGCTGCAACTCTTTTAAGGTCATATCCGCTACTCGCTTGGAGTTTCCTGCAAGTCTTCTTAATGTCATATCATGGAAGACAACAAATTGATGATCTTTCGTTTCTTGAATATCAATTTCGCTATAATCTGCACCAGCTTTGGCAGCTGACTCAATGGCTTCCACCGTGTTTTCAACAGCATTCATCGTATCGCCACGGTGCGCAATTATTTTTGTGTTCGGCTCATATAAAGTTGCATTAATAGCATAAATATTAAAACTGCTAAAAAGAAGGAAGACGATAATTCCTGCCATGATAAATCGTTTTTTATGAGGAAACTGGTTACGTGACACAGAAACTGGTTGCGCTTCTATTAGAAAAGCATTTTTGACTAATAATTGCGCAATGATTCCTTGAAAAAAACTTGCGGCAAAGAAACCAATGACTTGAAGGATGGTTAAAATAATTCCAGCTACAACCATTGCAATTCCTGGATTTATCTTTTCTATCAAAAATAAAGGTGACATAATAAGCGTGGCGATAATAGAAACTAAAAAGCCAATCACGATAATAATTAAAACCCATTTTAGTAGCATCACAAATAAGCGTTTTTGCGGGTATTTCCAACTTTTTTGGATAGCTCCACTTATTTTGAGTGACTTGTCTTCAATGAAATACGGCAAAGCAAATACTAGTCTAGCGCTAATGTAAAAAATAATCGCAATTGTAATAACATAGAACCACATACCCGTCGTCGTTTTCATTAATTCGTCTGTAATAAAATGTGGTAAATAGAGATTCTCTGTGATTGAACTTGGTAAGGACAGCCCAGCTATTGGCAAAAGCAAAAAGAAATATAGCAGAAAATAAATAGCTTGATAACTAAGGAAGTATTTCGCCTTTACATGTAATCGCTGGATAATTTTAAAAACAGTGTAGTTTTCCCCGCGTAGCTGATATATTGCCATTAATATAAAGAAACCTAGTTCGTAATAGACAAATAATAAAATGAATAAAGCTAAAACTAACAACAGAATAATTGCAACCGGACTTGAAAAAATCTCCCCAAGATTAGCATCTGTAATGCCCGGCACGCCAATAACCCGGAGAATAAAGAAAAAGAAATAATAAATAAATGGCCCAATAACAAATGCCTGCAAAATGGTTAATAATAATGTTACTTTGAGATAATCTTCCTTAAACTGATACAAAACTTTTAAACTATCTTTTAAATCGTTCATTTGCTTCTCCCTTTTTTCGTTCTATTTTGAAGGCTTTATAGTTTATCAAAGAAGCAAATTTAGTTATAATTAATTCATAAAGTTAACTATTTAAACGAGGTGAAATAATGCATCCGATTGAACAATTGTTAGCAAATAAAAACATTACTGCCGCAGATATCGAATCAACTACTCGCTTGAAACAAGGTACTTTACAGAAATTGATTGACAAAGACATTCGCACTTCTGACATTAGTCTGCGCGTCCTCAGTCAAATGGCTATCTTTCTTAATACTGGCGCGGATATTGTCGCAAAACAACTTAGTGATATAGAAGTAGCGAATGACCATGCCTTTCTTATAGAAGACTGAAATCCCCGCTCCACCTTTTTTGCTATTATAGCCCATCTAACTTATTCCAGCAAACAACAAAAAAAGCTAGATGATAGCATCTAGCTTTCCGAAAATCTTATTTATTAAATGAAATCACTATTTTCCCAACCGCGTGGTGCGTTTCGCTTAATGCATGTGCATCGAAAACACCTTTTTCAGAGAATGGGAAAGTTGCACCAACAACTGGTTTAACTGTTTTATTAGCGAGCAATTTGCCTAGTTCTTTCAGCTGTTCGCCATTTGGTTGCAACCAAATTCCAGTGGCTGTTACATTTTTTTCTTTCGCACGTTCTTCACTTGAAATACCAACTATACTAACTAAACGACCTGTGCCTTCTTTTAATACATCGTAACTATCTGTTTCGATTTGTCCACCCATTGTATCGAACACCACATCAATATCAGAAAGAACATCTTTAAAATTGACTTCTTTATAATCAATGACTTGATCTGCTCCAAGTGATTTAAGTAGTTCATGGTTTTTCGCACTAGCTGTTGTAATTACTTCTGCTCCTGCATGTTTTGCAAGTTGAATCGCAAGTGTTCCAACACCACCAGCACCAGCATGAATCAAGACTTTTTCACCTTTTTGTAGTTTCGCGTGATCAAATAATGCCTGCCATGCAGTTAAGCCTGCAAGTGGAATCGATGCTGCTTCATCAAAACTAATTCCTTCTGGAAGTGGTGCAAGTAAGTGATCGTCAACTGCTGTATACTCAGCATACGTACCAAAACGTGTTGTCTCAGGGCGAGCGAATACTTCATCGCCAACTTTCCAATCTGTTACGCCTTCACCAACTTCAGAAATAACACCCGCTACGTCCCAGCCTAAAATAATTGGGAATTCCCAGTCCATCATTTGTTTTAAGTATCCTTCACGAAGTTTCCAATCAATTGGGTTAATTGATGTCGCTGCTTCTTTGACAATCACTTGGTTTTTACCCGCTTTTGGCATTGCTACTTCTTTTTCTTTTAATTCTTCTTTACCACCATAATTTTCAATTACAACTGCTTTCATTTTAACTTCTCCTCCATTTTCTCTACATTATTCATCATTTTTGTGACTGATTTAAGCAACGCACTAACTTCTTCTTCTGAAAAAGCATCTAGCGCTTCGTTCTGAAATTTTTCTTTTTCCAAAAGCAAAGTAGCTAATTCTGCCTCACCAGCTGATGTTAAAAATAAATACGTATAGCGTTTGTTTTCATCTTGCTTTTTCCGAACAATCAGCCCTTGCTCTTCCATTCGCTTCAAATGACGGGTAATACTCGCCGAATCAATGTAAAGCTTCTCTCTTAGCCGATTTTGACTTTGACCCGGCGTTTGTTGAATATGAAATAAAATCTCTACTTTTGTAAAGCTCATATTCGTTTGTTGTTCAAATACATGGCTTATTTCTTTGGATAATAAGTGCACTCGGTAAAGCAATTCTGATCGTTGTGTACAAGGTTTCAGCGTTTCCACCTCCATAGTTGATGTGTCAAATGATATATCAACTATTATACGCCTCCTTTCCAAAAGCACAAAATATCTGCTCAAACATTAGTGGCTAATTTTTTGTAAGCAATTTACTTGCTGTTTATCGTGAAAATAAGCTACACTTAATAGATAATTCAAAAAAAATGGAGGCAAGATGTAATATGACAAATGTACTTTTCATCAAAGCAAATGGTTTACCTGCCGAACGCTCAGTCAGCGTGGCACTATATGAAATTTTTCTAACGGAGTACAAGAAGTCCCATCCGGATGATAATGTAACAGAACTAGATTTATTTGAAGCGGATCTACCTTATTATGATGTAACAATGATGAGTGGATTACATAAAGAAGCAGCTGGAGAAGCATTAAGTCCAGAAGAGAAACGCTTAGCTGACATTGCTAATAGCTACTTAGATCAATTTTTGGCAGCAGACAAAATCGTCATGGCGTTCCCACTTTGGAACTTTAGTATTCCGGCACAATTTTTAACTTACTTATTCTATTTAAATCAAGCTGGCAAAACATTCAAATACACTGCAAACGGCCCTGTTGGTTTAGTAGCGGACAAAAAAATCGCCTTACTTAATGCTCGTGGCGGTATTTACTCTGATGGCCCTATGCAAGGTTTCGAAATGTCCTTGAGCTACGTCAAAAATGTACTAGCTCACTTCGGTATTTCTGAACCAGAAATGGTTATTGTCGAAGGCCACAATGCAAAACCTGATCAAGCCAAAGATATTATTTCTGCCGGTGCAAAAGAAGCCGTAGAATTAGCTAAAATCTTTTAATTATAAGTGAACCGTAAAAGAACTCATTCTTCTTTTATGGTTCTTTTTTATGCCAAAAATTTAATTTTGCATAGATGCAATTGTTTAAAATGCTTTTAAAAGAGGAATTGTGTTAAGACGTTCAGATGCTAATGTCATATGAGAGGATAATTTCAAAGGAGGATACTACTTATGAAAAAAATGGGAATTAAGGTTGGTATATGCCTACTCTTAATTACGCCACTTTTAGGCCCTTTTAATGCACCTGTCACGGCTGAAGAAAATGTTGATGCACAAGCAGCTCAAGATATAGTAAATATTCCTGACCCAGTTTTAAAAAGTTATTTAAATGGAATTTTGGGTCAACCAAGTACGAGTGATATTACGGAAGCTCAAATGGATACAATAACCGAGGTTAAAATCGACAACATTAATCTGGCTGATTTAACCGGCCTTGATTATGCTCATAATTTAACTCTTTTACAGCTATCTACTCCACGTGTTTCAGATTATTCTATCATAACTAAATTATCTAATTTAACAACACTTGACTTAACTGGTTACAGTTTATCATCAAGTTCTTTACCTGATTTAAATGGCCTACAAAAGCTTACAAGCTTAACCTTATATTCTGGTAGATTTGTAAATAGTGATTTAGCTAAATTTAATCAACTACCTAATTTAACCTATTTAAATTTAGATAGAAGTGGCTATGTTACTGATATAACACTCCTAAAATCATTGCCAAATTTAACTACATTGTCTATTCAATTCTGCGGCGTGAATGACTTTCGAGGTATCGATACTTTTCCAAGTCTAACCAATCTATCCGCAAATGGACAAAATATAGGTGGTTCAGTGCTTATTAAAAGCGATATTACTAGCGAAGTTTTAAATTATAATAAAACGAATCAAACCATTTTTATTCCCTTTACATTAATGACTAGTCGTAGCATTAATTTTGATGGCGTACCATTCCCATTCACAACGGATGCGAGTGATGCGGGTACCTATCTCTCATTCAATAATCAGCAAATTGATGGTAGCCGTTTGACCATTGATGATACTGGGATAACAGTTAGCGGCATTACCCCTGAATACCTCCGTACTATTACGAAAATGGAATATAATGCCTTTTATGATAATCCTGCGGGAAGTTATGCTACACCACCAAATTTCACTTCTTATTCTGTGTCCGGTGGTACGTATGATCAATTTTTTGATATTACCCAAGTTTTAGTTATTACTAATGATTCTGCTATAAATTATACTGAGAAAACTACTGTGACAGAAGAACAATTCCTGACAGACATTCATGCCAAAACAGAAGATGGTACCCCAGTTACTAGTGATTTTGACAGCGTGGTAGATTTTAGCAAACCTGGCGTGTATACGGTAACCCTCAACGCCACAAATGCAGACGGCCTTCAAGCTACACCTAAAAAAGTAACAGTCACTATTTTAGAAAAACCAATTATTACTGCTGATAAAAGTATTAATTATAAAGTAAATAGCACAAAAACAGCGGAAGAATTTTTAACAGATATTTCAGCTAAAACTAGTGATGGTAGCGAAGTAACAAGTAATTTTGATAGCGCTGTTGATTTAACTAAGGTTGGAACGTATAAAGTGACTTTAAATGCGGTGAGTGTAGACGGTGTTGCAGCTGATCCAGTTACAGTACTTGTCAATGTGGTCAGTAGCGAAGAACCCCCTACACCACCAAATCCATCGCCTGATCCAGATAACCCTGCCGTGAATCCTTCTCAACCTACAAACGTGGATGGTACGACTTCACCTAATAATTCAGGAGACAATGTCATCCTTCCATATACGGGAGATGAAAACCAAGCGACGACTGTATTAATCGGTATTATCCTCGCCGGAGTAGCTATCCTCTTTTTCCGGAAAAGAAAACATAGCTAAATAAAAAGAAGCCGCAACCTAATTTTAGGTCGCGGCTTCTTTATTTAGTTAGTTACTGTACCATGAAATGCTCCCATACCGCCCATTACATTCGTTACGTCAAAACCTTCTGCCGCTAAAAATTGACTCGCGCGTTCAGAACGTCCACCCGCGTAACAAATAACCGTATACGGTTTTTCTTTATCCAGTGTTGCTAATTTTTCTGGTAGTTCATTAATTGGAATATTTATTGCATCTGGAATATGTCCTTCAACAAAAGCATCTGCGTCTCTGACATCTAAGATATTATGCGGCGCTTTTTTTAAGTCTTGCTCTAAATCATTTGCCGTAATGGATTGATACATCTATTCTCACCTCTTCAATTTCTTCTTTATTAACCATAACGCCTAATCCCTCATCAAACAAATTTTCTGCTCAAAAAAAGACAATGCAGCGGGTGAGCCACATTGTCTTTTTAGATTTAAACTGCTTGAGCTCCTGTGAACTGACTGTTGTAAAGGTCAGCGTAGAAGCCTTTTGCGTCAAGTAGTTCTTGGTGCGTGCCTTGTTCGATTACACTACCGTGATTCATGACAAGAATTAAGTCTGCATCACGAATGGTTGAAAGTCTATGCGCAATAACAAAACTTGTGCGTCCTTGCATCAAGTTACCCATAGCAAGTTGAATATTTAACTCTGTACGAGTATCTACGCTTGAAGTCGCTTCATCTAGAATCAAGATAGATGGATCCGATAAAATCGCACGAGCAATAGTTAGAAGTTGTTTTTGACCTTGCGAAATATTCGAACCTTCTTCATTCAAGATAGTATCATAACCGTTCGGAAGTCTACGAATGAAATCATCTGCATATGCTGCTTTTGCTGCCCCGATAACTTCATCTTTCGTTGCGCCTTCACGACCGTATGCGATATTGTCAGCAATTGTTCCATTAAATAACCACGTATCTTGTAGTACCATTCCGAATTTCTCGCGAACGGCATCTTTGGTCATATCACGTGTATCAATGCCTTTCATCCGAATCTCTCCAGCATCTACGTCATAAAAGCGCATCAGCAAGTTGATAATAGTCGTTTTACCAGCACCTGTTGGCCCAACGATCGCCACCATTTGACCTTCTTCTACATGTATATTTAAGTCAGTCATTAGTGGTTTATCCGGAGTGTAACCGAATTTCACGTGGTCGAATACAATGCTGTGTTCTTCACCAGCAACTTGATTAATATTTGCTGGAATTTCGTCTTTTTCTTCTTCTTCATCCATCATTTCAAATACACGTTCTGCGGAAGCAATAGTGGATTGAATGATATTAGCAATATTTGCTACACTTGAAATTGGTTGCGTAAATAATTGAACATATTGTGTAAATGATTGAATATCCCCAACTTGAAGCGTTCCATTAGTAACAAAAATACCACCGGCCACACAGACACCTACATAGCCTAAGTTACCAACAAATTGCATCACCGGCATCATAATCCCGGAAATAAATTGCGCTTTTTTCGCTGCTTTGAAATAATCTTCATTTACTTCATCAAATTTTACTAACGTTTTCTTTTCTTGACCAAAGGCTTTAATAATCGTTTGGCCACCGTAAGTTTCCTCTACAGTATCATTTAAAATACCTAGATTACGTTGTTGTGCGCCGAAGTAACGTTGTGATCTACCAGCAATAATGGCGACTAGAATAATACTGATTGGAACAGTTACTAGAACGATTAATGTCATTTGCCAGCTTATCGTTAGCATCATGATTAAAACACCAATCATTTGGACAATCGCTGTAATTGCTTGAGTTAGTGATTGTTGTAAAGTATTCGCGATGTTATCCATGTCATTTACTGAACGACTTAGAATATCACCGTTTGAGCGCGTATCATAATATTTCAGCGGCAGACGAGCCATTTTCGCCTTTAAATCTTTCCGCATGTCATATACAGTTCGCTGGGCAACACTTGACATGACGTATTGCTGAATGAAACTAAATAAGGAACTACCAAGGTATAAGACTAATACAATCATTAATATATTGAAAATCTTATCATTATCAATCCCAGCTGGACTCATGACACCTTTAAAAATTTCTGTTGTCGCTTTCCCGAGTTCTTTCGGGCTAAAAATGTTAAAAATCGTGGATAAAATCGCAAAGATAAACACGACGATGATTGCGATAGAACGAGGTTTCATGTAGCCAAGAAGCCGGAATAGTGTTTGTTTAAAGTTCTTTGGTTTGGCGGTTGTTTGCATTCTCATGCCACCACCTGGACCTGGACCACTCATGCGATTTCCTCCTCTGACAGCTGTGACCTCATAATTTCTTGATAAATTTGATTTGATTCTTTTAATTCTTCATGTGTTCCAATTCCGGCAATTTTACCTTCATTCATAACAATGATTTGATCGGAATTGACAACGGAGGTAATTCGTTGAGCCACAATGAGTGTCACGGCTTCGGTTGTTTCAGCTTTCAATGCCTCACGTAGTTTCGCGTCTGTTTTGAAATCGAGCGCCGAGAAACTATCATCAAAAATATAAATTTCTGGTTTTCTAATTAAAGAACGCGCGATGGAAAGACGTTGTTTTTGTCCTCCCGAGAAATTGTTACCACCTTGCTCTACGCGGCTTCCTAAACCATTTGCAAGTTTAGAGACAAAGTTTTCCGCTTGAGCTGTTCGAAGTGCTTCCCAAATTTCTTCATCGGTTGCATCTTCTTTTCCGTAGCGCATATTAGAAGCAATCGTTCCTGTAAATAACACTGCTTTTTGCGGCACAAGCCCAATTTTTTGGCGCAAGCTGGATTGATCCATTTCACGCACATCAATCCCATTAATTTTTACAACGCCACTTTCGACATCATAAAAACGTGGAATCATATTAATCAAAGTAGACTTACCAGCGCCGGTACTTCCGATGATTGCAACTGTTTCACCAGCGTTTGCTTCAAACGTAATATCTTCAATCACGGGTTTTTCAGCGCCTTCATAGCGGAAAGTAACATTTTCAAAAGAAAGTTTCGCTGGTGGTGTACTTGTTTTTGGATTTTCGGGGTTAAGTATTTCTGCATTCATATCTAACACTTCATTAATACGTTCAGCAGAAGCTCCAGCACGCGGAATCATAATAAATACAGCAGAAAGCATCATGAAGGACATCATAATTTGCATTGCGTATTGAATAAATGCCATCAAGTCCCCTACTTGCATATCACCATTACCAATAAAAATCGAACCAATCCAGACAATCGCAATGGAAGTTAAGTTCATCAGTAACATCATTAACGGACTCATAAGAGAAAGCAGTCGGTTAACTTTAATCGCCGTAGTAGCATAGTCAGCGTTTGCTTCTTCAAATTTTTCGAGTTCATCTTCATTGCGGTTAAAGGAACGCACAACTCGGATTCCTGTTAACCCTTCACGAATAACGCGGTTTAATTTGTCCATTTTCTTTTGGAGTGATTTAAACATCGGCATTGCTTTTCCGCCGAGAATAACTACTAATAGAAGTAATAGCGGTAAAACAACGACAAAAATAAGCGATAATTTCGCGTCCCTGCCAACTGCCATAATAATACCACCGAGTAGCATAATTGGCGCCATCACCATTAGTCGCATCATCATGTATAGCACATTTTGGATTTGAACAACGTCATTTGTCGTTCTAGTAATCAAGGAAGAAGTTCCTACTTTATCAAATTCTTGTAAGGAAAAATCCTCTACCTTTGTAAAAATTTTATCTCGTAAATCTTTCCCGAATCCCATTGAAATTCTGGATGCGAGATAAACCACGATAACCGACAAGATAACAGAAGCGAACGAAATCAAGAGCATCTTCATTCCAGTGCTCCAAATGTAGTTTGTATCTCCTGTTACGACTCCTTTATCGATAATGTTCGACATAAGCGTCGGTAAATAAAGCTGTCCAATGACTTGCCCGAAAGTAAGGACTAATACGGCCGTAATACTCAGCCAATAAGGTTTTAATCTTTTCATCAATTTCATCATTTGCGGTTTATGCCTCCTTATTTTCGGATTTTGTGTTTAAGTAATCTGTCAGTTTTTCTAGGAGTGTAATCAGTTTTTTCATATCGTCTTCGCCTAAAAACTCCTGCATATCTTCAAAACTAGCTTGAAATTCATCGAGCATTTTTTCTGACACGCCTGCTCCGACTTCTGTTAATTCCACATACATCGAGCGCTTATCTTCTGGGTTTTGAACACGTTTAATGAGTCCTTTTCCTTCCAAAGATTGAATCATTTGCGTGACGCTTGGTTTTGAAATTCTGAGCATGTGACCAAGATCGGAAACACGAATTTTTGGCCCTCTACTTTTAAGCCCACGAGATAAAATAAAAATAAATCTTGTTTCTGATTTACTGTAACCCGGAATTTGAAAACTCTTTATTTCAGCATGCTTAAAATTCATGAAAGCCTTGATTACTGAGTGCCCCAAGTCTTGGTTTTTCGAAGACATTTCTCCACTTCTTTCTATCATTTGATTAGTTTACCTAACTAATTATATGAGATATTCGATTTTTGTCAAGCAATATCTTGGAGCGATTTTGAAATTAATCTATACTTTTAACTTTAATTACCTTATAATGGCTTTAATTGTGTTAATGCGAAGGGAGGGAAATAAGTGAGTTCAGTACATAAAGTCGCCAGCATAAGTCTTTTTACGCTTGCTTGGCCGATTTTTCTAGAGCAATTTTTACGTCTGATGATTAGTTATATTGATGTCTTTATGTTGGGGCATTATTCAGATGATGCGGTAGCTGCGACAGGAGTTGCGAATCAGATTCTTGTTATTTCTATTATTATTTACGGCTTTATCAGTGTTGGGGTACAGATTATCGTTGCCCAAATGATTGGTGCTAAAAAACATAAAGAAATTGAAAATGTGATTACAAATGGCTTAGTAGTGGCTTTCTTAATTGGAATTGTGATGAGTATTATTTTCATTTTTATGTCGAAAAACTTCCTGACTTGGATGGGAATTGATCCTCATTTAGTTCAAGTTGGTGCACCGTTTTTAGAAATTATCGGTGGAAGCTCGGTTGTTATCGCTATTCATGCTTCGATTTTGCCTATTCTCCGGGCGCATGGTTACGTAAGACAATCCATTCTTGTTCCTGTGACGATTAGCATTATCAATGTTGTCGGTAATTACTTATTTCTGTACGGCCCGCTTGCATACTTAGATTACGGGGTAGCAGGTGTTGGTATTTCCACTGCTGTCGCAAACTTCGTCGGAATGGGTCTAGCCATCTGGATGCTTCGAAAATATATCGGCTATACTTTCCATTTCAAAAAACTGGAGCAAGTTTCCAAAAAATTACTTTATTCGATTTTACGACTTGGCCTTCCCTCTGCTGGGGAAAATTTATCGTATGCCGGCTCGCAACTAGTTGTTACTGCGATTATTGCAATTCTTGGTACAGAGGCGCTTACCACAAAAGTGTATGCTTCGACGGTTAGCCAGTTTGTCGCACTCTTTGCTATCGCGCTCGGTCAGGCCTCTCAAATTATTATCGGTCGCGCGGTTGGTGCAAAAGAAATCGATAAAGCTTATAAGCAAGGTCTACGTAGTTGGAAGATTGGTTTGGTTGTTGCGATTGTGGTTAGCGTTTCGATTTACCTTTTCGCAGAACCGATTATGCGGCTATTTACTACAAATACCGAAATCATTGCGATGACGAAAGAATTATTCTTACTTTCGATTTTCCTTGAGCTTGGACGTGCGACGAATATTATCATTATTAGCAGTCTTAACTCAACAGGCGATGTTCGTTTTCCTTTTATATGTGGACTTATTGTTATGTGGATCGTTAGTTTGCCTTTCTCCTATGTACTCGGCATCTCTGCCGGGCTTGGGCTTGTCGGTGTTTGGCTCGCCTATATTATTGACGAAGGCGTTCGAGCTGTTCTAATGTACCGAAGATGGCGCAGTAAAGTTTGGTCCTTAAAATCAGTTATATAAAGAAACGTCTCTTTGATTTTTTCGAAGAGGCGTTTTTGTATATGACAAAACTGTCATCTTGATCTCTATATCGTCACCTAATTCGATGGTTCCATTTCTCTTTCCCCGCTATACTAGACTTATAAACAAATGAGAGGATAGATTCGAAATGTTGGATAAAAAAATTATTAGTGCGCTTAGTTATTTCAGTCTTTTCTTTGCCCCAGTCATTACTCCCGCGATTATATGGTGTACAACAAAAGATAAAGAAATACGGCATCATGTAAAATGGGCACTCCTCACGCAAACGACATTTGTCGCTGGTGTAATTGTAATGATTTTACTTTATAACAATGTTCCTTTTAGTACCAATAGTGCAGATACCATTAACTTTCTTGCCTTAGCTACTGTGTTTTTTATCGTTTTTCTAAATGTATCGATACTCATTTTTAACTTGATTCGAGGAATTACACGTATCGTAAAGCGTAATGACGATAACTGGGCTAGATGTTAAGCTAACTTCCTAATTTATGCTATAATATAGTGTACTTTAGGAGGTTTTTTTGATGCGTTTTATTATTGCTTATTTATCGATTTTTGTTTTAGGAATTTTTTCTGCGCTATTAGTCGAAACAATCCTCTATGACAATGTTACTCCACAACTTGTGTTTTCAGCGATACTTTTTGCTGCTCCTGTAATTTTAGTCGCTTCTACGTTAGGCGAAATATTTTACGGATTTAGCAAAAAAGCTAGTTACTTCACATTTGCTGTATGGGGATTCGCATACGGGGTTGTTGCAGCGGTCATCATCTTAAGTATTATCCAAGTTTCTGGTATGCTCATCTCCGTTGGTGTATCTATTCTTGCAGGAGTTATCATGGCATTACTTGCCATCATCTTCTTCTTTTTACGCGGCGGAAAATCTACCAGTGGAAAAGCCGCTACGAAATAAAAAAATGTCTATCCTAATTGATTCATTCAACTAGAATAGACATTTTTTTATTCTTCTTCAAACGCATGATGATTCAAATTAAAACGAATCGTTTCCAGCGGATAGCCATAAAAATCTTCAGTAAATTCCTCCACTTGAACAAACCCTTTCGCCTTGTAAAAGTGAATCGCTGTTTCATTTCCTTTTTCCACGTTAACGAACATTGGTAATGGCACGTGAAATAAAGTCATTCCTACTTCTAAAAGCTCCGTGCCGAGTCCGCGTTGTGTCACCTCAGGTAGTAAATAAAATGCTGCGAGTTCGCTCTTCCCTTTTTCAAGTTCAATAAAGTTCGCAAATCCGATTACTTTATCTGCTTGCTCCACGACAGCAAAAGGAGTTGCTGAAATACGATTATGAAGCGTTTCCACGTTATAAAATCTTTCCAAAAAGTCGTCTTGTACATCACTTGGAATTAAATCTTGATAAGTGTGATGCCACGAAGTAATCGCCACATGTTGAATGGCTTCCGCATCTGAATCAGTTGCTTTTCTAATATGAAAATCCATCATCCATTCTCCTTTCACTTGCGCAAATTGATAAAACAGTTTATCTCACTTTACCCTTTTTTAACCAAAAGAATGCGCTAATTAAATAATTAGCGCACTGATTTTTTATTTTTCGATTTTGATATCTCCAGAACTTGTTTTCACCGTTACGCGATTATCCGTATTGGAATCACTTGTTGGTACTTTAATGCTACCAGAATTACTACTTGTTTCATAAATAGCTTTAAAATCACCTGGTAATTCTAGTTCTACTTCACCAGAATCTGTATTGATTGCGATGTTTTTTACTTGTTTGATAAAAGCTACATCGATATCACCTGAGCTTGTTTTTGCTGTTACGTCATTCGTTATGCCTGCAAGTTCGATGGATCCTGAGTTCGATTCCGCTTGCACTTTTCCTTTTGTACTTGCATCAATATCTCCGGAACTTGTTGTTAACACGGCTAGATCAGTTACAGTGCCACTAGTCAACTCAATGTCTCCTGAATCGATGGCAATTTTAAGTTTCTTCGCTTTGACCCCTGTAACGTTCACATCGCCTGAACCACCATTTACTTCTAAATCGCCTGTTAAATTAGTTATGTCCGTCTTCCCAGAACCAGTTTCAACCGAACTATTTGCTTTCATATTCGACAATGCTAAATCCCCAGAAGAAGTGGCCATTTGAGCTGTATTTGCTTCCAAATTACTTACTTTTAACTCACCTGAGTTGGTGGAACTAACAAATTTCTTCACTTTAAAATCAGCTACATTGATATCCCCAGAATGAGATTTCACTTCTAAATCAGCTAATTTAGTATCTTTTGTTAAATAAACGGTTACCTTTTGTTGACCGTATGCGTAAATTTTGCCAAAGCCGTTATACCAATCTTCTTCTTCAGGAACTGTAATATCAAAGGACGTTCCATCTTCCGAAACTGGCTCTAATTTTTGAATGGCTTTTTTATCATTAGCAGAGTAATTACCTTTTAGTTCGATGTAATTTTTTCCATTTGTACTTTCTTTCCATTCAAGCATTACGTCGCGCTCGGAAGAAAAAGTAATAGAGTTAATATTTTCAGTTGATAAGTCCCACTGTTTTGTAAGTGGTTCACCTTTTTCTATCATGTTACCTTTATTCATCGTTAACGATACGCCGATAGCACCGATAATAAAAAGTACCAAGCCGGCGAAAAATAATTTTTTACTTAAGTGATGTTTATGCATTTTTCCCGCCTCCTTTAACCGCATATTTGTGCCATGCGATAATCGCTATTGTCGCTTTAGTTGTAAATTTAGTAAGCGCATTTGCCGCAAAGAGAAGCATCAGCCCTAGACCGACAAGTCCAATAGAAACAAACATTTGATAGAATTCGAAATCAGCGCCAAAAATAATTACTACGCCAAGTATAACTGGTGATAAAAGGAATCCTCCTACAGTTGCCCAAAGTGAAACAGCCAAGGACCACAGCGAAACCATAATTGGTATGATAAGACAAATATCTAAGAAAAATAATCCAACACCAATTAAAATTTGTTTACTCACTGATCTATTTTCATTTTGATTTTTTCGCGGTACATAATAATAATCTGTTTCGGCAGGCTCTTCGCGAAGACCGCGTTCACTAATAATATCTGCGGCAATTTCTTCTGGCTTCCCAAGGTCAAAAACGATTTGTTCCTCGCTTTTGCCCGCTTCAATTCCATTTCTGAAATGCTCTTGATAGTCTGATAATAACTCTCTCCGTTCTTTCGGATCAAGTAATTCCAGTCGTTGGTTTAATTCATTGAGAAAATCTTGTTTATTCATTTACTGCATCCCCCTCTGTTAATAGCTTTGCAACACTGTCTGTAAAATTATTCCATTCAGAAATAAGTTCTTGCAAATAAATTTCTCCTTTTACTGTCAGTTGATAGTATTTTCTTGATGGACCTTCGTTCGATTCTACTAAATAAGTGGAACAATACTCTTCTTTTACTAATCTTCTAAGTACCGGATAAATAGCACCTTCAGCTACTTCAATATATTTAGACACTTGATTTGCTAACTCATAACCGTAACAATCTTTCTTTTGAATTAAAAATAAACAGCAAAGTTCTAACACACCTTTTTTGAACTGTGGGTTAACCTCCATGCTAACTCCTCCATTCTGTTAAATTGCACACTAGTAATAAGTAACCACTACTATATATTGTTCACTACCACTATAGTTTAACATACACTAGTGTTCAATGCAAGGTACTGATTTAAAAAAATTAGTATTGTTTTTTTAGAAAATAAATGTTAACCTATTTTAGTAAAAAGTTTACATTAAGGAGAGATATGTTTATGCGTGATCAGAAATTAAAATTTTTAGTTGTTGATGCTTTATTCGCAGTCATCATTGCCTTACTTGCACAAGTTGCTATTCCCCTTGGCCCAATTCCACTTACTGGACAGACATTTGCTATTGGATTAGCTGCCACCATCCTTGGAGCTCGTCATGGTACAATATCTGTTTTAGTTTACATTGTTCTCGGTGCTGTGGGTATTCCTGTTTTCCAAGGTATGACAGCAGGAATTGGAATTATTTTTGGCCCAACCGGCGGATTTATTATTGGATTTATTTTTAATGCATTACTTACAGGCTGGTTACTCGAAAAGACAAAATTTACTGTTCCCTATGCGATTATGGCGAACATATTAGGCGCTTTCGTCACCCTTATTTTCGGCGTTTTGTGGCTTAAAGTCAGTATCGGACTTGATTGGCCAGCTGCCTTTCTCACAGGCATGGTTCCTTTCATTATTCCAGGCATTATCAAAGCAGTTTTTGCGGCACTGTTGGGGATTCTCATTCGGGATCGTTTGATTAAAGCCAAATTACTTCGAGCATCCTAAGTCCCATTAATACACATTTTGAGTCTTCTCCTATATAATGATAATGATTAACACTGAGAAAAGGGGACTCGGTATATGTCATTACTGAATGAGGAAAATAGCTTTTACAACGTAGACTTACTCAATTTATTAAAAGATTCTAGTGAAGCAGTTCTTCCATATAAAAGAATTCGCTTTAGGCGCAACCAACAGATTTTAGCTGAAGGTGCGGAAACTGATTATTTCTACATCATTGAAGATGGTGTCGTTTCTATGAGTAAAAATACTTGTAAAGAAGATAGCATCATTAGCTTCTTAGGTAAACAAGATTGTATCGGCCCGCTTACTCTTCTTGGTGGTGCGAAATCACCAGTAAATTACAGAACAATAAGTGAAGTGAGTGTTTATCAATTTGAACGTAAATATGTTCTTAATAAATTCTTAAGTTCACCAGATGTTTTTTGGCAGATGAATGCACTTATGCAAAGTATGGTTACACCTATGTTAGAACGGGAAGGTTATGTCAATTTACCTTCTAGTGAAAAAGTTTTAGCAGGATTAATTGCTTGTGGGGAGAGATTTGGAAGAATCGAGTCGGATGGGTCTTGTTTGATTCCCTATTATTTCACCCAAAAAATCTTAGGAAATTATCTAAATTTAGCTCGAGCTTACGTTGCAACTAACTTGCGAAAGCTAGAGGAAGATGGCATTATTGCGCTATCACCAAAACCTTGGCGTGTTAAAAATTTCGAGATGCACAAGCAAAAACTAAAAGAGAATCACGAACCATACATATGAGTGTAAAATGAATACTTTTTCTAATCTTATTTCGTAAAAAATAAGCATAATAAAAAGAAGCTATCCTAGTTAGATAGCTTCTTTTTATCATGCTTTTTATTAACTATTTTTACCAATAAAGAAGAATGTTGCGATTGCGCCGATGCCTTGAACGATGAAGAAAATCGCAACGACAAGCACGATACCAATTGCGGAAACAACTGGATTGAATAGCGCGATAAAACCAACAATAATACCGATGATACCGATAGTTAAAATCCAGCCCCAACCTTGTACATTGTTTTGTTTAGCAGTGAATGCGCCAATAGTACGCATAATACCAGCAAATAATACCCACATACCAAAAAGTAATACGAGTGTTAAAGTTCCGTCAAATTCATTAAATAATAGCAAGAAACCTAGTAAGATGGATAAAATCCCGTCAGCTAGCACCCAACCAGAAACATTTTGTGTTTTTCTGTCTGAAAAGTAAGAGATTGTGTGGAAAATACCAGAAATCAGTAATAAGAAGCCAAACATTAATGTGGAGGTTAATAATGAAATTCCTGGATGGAATAAGAACCAAATCCCAAGTATAATCATTGCAATCCCCGCTAATAAAACCAGAATACGTGTAAAAGTTTTCATTTTTATTTCAACTCCCTTTTGTTTTTGTCTAACTTAACCCCATTTTTAATGAAATATAATTAGTCTTAACTATAATAGCCTAAAAAATGGATTTAAAACCTTTTAAAAAAAATTTCTCCCCGCAAAAAAACAGAGTTGTCACAAAAACCTCGAAAAGTTTACCAATTTCAGACTTTTTTAATATATAGTTGACAATTTAAGGCATCCAGCGTAATATATAATTTAATTTAATAGTATTTTCTTATCACGAAAGGTGGAGGGACTGGCCCTTTGAAGCCTTAGCAACCGGAATTTATTTTCACGGTGCTAATTCCAGCAGTATATTCTGAAAGATAAGTCGGAAATCCAAGTTTAGGAAACTCTATCCTCTCTGGCGGCTTATATACTGCTAGGGAGGTTTTTTGATGGAAATTACTGATAAATACATATTAAAGAGGAGTGGATTTTATGAGTAATGAGTATAAATTCGAAACAATTCAAGTACACGGCGGACACACACCGGACGGAGATACGCATTCTAGAGCTGTGCCAATTTATCAAACGACATCCTACACATTCGATAGTCCGGAACACGCTGCAGCCTTATTTGGTTTACAAGAAACTGGAAATATTTATACACGAATTATGAATCCGACTACAGCTGTTTTAGAAGAACGATTAACTTTACTTGAAGGCGGTATTGGTGCTGTTGCAACTGCTTCTGGGATGGCTGCTATTACGTACTCTATTTTAAATATTGCTGGTTCCGGGGATCATATCGTCGCAGCCGCAACACTCTACGGCGGAACGCATACGCTATTTTCCCATACATTTAAAACTTTTGGGATTGACGTAACGTTTGTTGACCCTAATGAACCTGAAAATTTCGAAAAAGCAATTAAAGAAAACACGAAAGCAGTTTTTATTGAAACAATTGGAAATCCTGATATAAATATTGTTGATATGGAAAAAATAGCAGAAATTGCGCACGCATCGGATATCCCGCTCATTGTTGACAACACATTCGCGACCGCTTATTTGAATCGCCCATTTGATTTTGGCGCAGATATTGTCGTTTACTCAGCAACGAAATTTATCGGTGGTCACGGGGTTGCAATTGGTGGCGCGGTTATTGATTCAGGTAAATTTAACTGGACCAATGGCAAATTTCCAAAGCTAGTGGTACCAGATGATAGCTACAATGGTCTGTCTTATACAAATGATGTTGGCGCGGCAGCTTATATTACCAAACTACGCGTCTCACTCCTTCGTGACACTGGTGCAGCCCTTTCTCCGTTTAACGCCTTCTTACTGATTTTAGGCCTAGAAACGCTGTCCCTGCGGCTTGAACAACACGTAAAAAACGCTAAACAAGTAGCCAATTTCTTAAATGACCATCCAAAAGTAGCGTGGGTAAATTATCCAGGTTTGAGAAACAACAAATACCACGAATTAGCCCAAAAATATTTACCAAAAGGACCTGGCTCCATTTTCACTTTTGGGGTTAAAGGTGGATACGAGGCTGGTAAAAAAGTGATTGAATCCGTAGAATTATTCTCGCATTTAGCCAATGTTGGGGATGCAAAATCGCTTATCATCCACCCAGCATCCACGACCCACCAACAACTAAGCGAGGAACAACAACTAACAGCTGGCGTGAAACCAGAGTCCATTCGCCTATCTATCGGAATTGAAAATGCGGATGATATTATTCAAGATTTAACGAAAGCACTAGAGCAAATTTAGGAGGAAGTGAAGAGAAGTGACCTTACAGCAAAAAGAACTATTTCAAAAAAGTCCTCTTCTACTTGAAAACGGGGAAACATTAAGTCCAGTTTTAGTTGGCTATGAAACGTATGGGACACTTTCTGCCTCACGCGATAATTGTATTTTGTTAGAACATGCGCTCACTGGGACAGCTCATGCGGCGAAACATTTTGAGAGTGATGCTCCTGGTTGGTGGGATGATTATATTGGTCCGGGGAAAACGATTGATACAGACAAATATTTTCTTGTTTGTACGAATGTATTTGGTGGTTGTAGTGGAACGACTGGCCCCTCCTCGATTAATCCAAAAACAGGTGAGCCATTCCGGTTACAATTTCCCGGATTTTCAATTAAAGATATTATTAAAGTGCAGCGGGAACTTTTGGAGCAACTTGGGGTTACGCGGATTGCTTCGGTGATTGGCGGTTCGATGGGTGGTATGCAGGCGACGGAATGGGCGATTGATTATGCCGATATTACGGATAGCATTATCAATATCGCCTCCCCGCTTGCTGCTGGACCTGATGCGATTGGTTACAACTTGATTATGCGGATGGCAATTTTGAACGACCCTGACTTTAATGGTGGCAACTATGTTGGTCAACCTGAGGGCGGACTTGCGACTGCGAGAATGGTTGGAATGATGACTTACCGGACGAGCGAGCTTTTCTCAAAACGCTTTGAACGATTCACCGTAGCCGAATCCTCCCCTGCCGCTTTTTCAAAAGAGCATTTTCAAATTGAGTCGTATTTACAATATCAAGGAGATACATTTGTCGAACGCTTTGACGCAAACAGCTATTTGTATTTAACAAAGGCGATTGATTTGTTCGATGTTACTGCTCCCGCGAAAGACGATTTGCCTGCCTTTGCGAAAATTAAAATTCCATATTTGCTCATTGGCATCACGACTGATCAACTTTTTCGAATTCATGATTTACGTCGCGCGTATAATCTTTTAAAAGAATGGGATGTGCCGGTTACTTATCACGAAGTTGCCTCTGAATACGGGCATGACGCTTTCCTAGTCGAAAAAGAAGTACCGAAATTCGAACCCCTCATTCGGTCGTTTTTAAGTAATTTACCTGTTAAAAGCATATAAAAAAGAGACCTCGGAAAATTTCTGAGGTCTCTTTTTTATTAGTCTTTGTAAATTGATTTCGTTCGGTTAAGCCAAGCATAGCCGAGTCCGATAACAAGGCCACCACCTACAAAATTCCCAAGTAAAGCAAGTACTAAATTGACGGTCACATTGCCCGCTGTCATTGCAGCAAGTGTTCCACCAGAAGCGAAAAATGCTAATGAGAAAGAAGAGAAGTTGGCGATAACGTGTTCGAATCCTAAGAATGCGAAAATGAAAATAATGAAAATCATCGCAATGACTTTACCAGCATCATCTTTCATTCGAAGTGTACAAAGCACAGCCGTATTTACAACAATATTGGCGAAAATACCTTCTACAAAAATTTGTAGCGGTGCTTTTTCAAGTTTACCGCTTACGGCAGTAAATAAGAAATGGTCAGCAGGTAAATTATGGAAAACAGACGTTAGGGAAACTAAGTACCCTGCAAGAATTCCACCCAATAAATTACAAACAATACATAAAAGCAAAATTTGTAATGCTTTTCCTGGTTTAACAATTTTTTGATAAACACCTGTTGTCATATACATCATGTTAGAAGTACCAAGCTCAGCATTCATATAAATAATCATAACGAGCGACCAACTAAACATAAATGCATACGTGATTTTACCAAGTCCTGGAGCGAAATGATCGACTTTATCACCAATCATTACAGCAACTGCAGTCCCTAGTGTCAGGAATAAACATGCTAACATCGCGCGCACAATATAACGAAGAATACTATTATTTACTAAATCAATTTTTTTGCGCGTACTATAATCAATTTTCTGCATTAATGGACTATTTTCCACATCCAAATTATTTCATCTCCAAACAAAAAATTTTCTTGTGAAATTCACAACTTGTTTATTGTAGCATGTTTTTAATTTGATGCAAATAGTTTTCAGAAAATAAAAATGAGTTAAGCGTTATCATCTTGTATTTTTTTCTGTCTGGTTGTTTTATGTTGTTAATTTCCCCGTTTTCACACTCTTAAAACACAAAAAAAGAGAACAGATTTCTCTGTCCTCGTTTAACTAATTTATTTTCCAAACCAATGTTTTTTAGCAGAATCTTTTGCTTTTCCTTCTGTTTCTTGTGCGCTTTTGATTTCTTGAGCTACGATAGCTTCATCCATACGTTGTACTCGGCCGTGTAATTCATCCATTGCTACATCGTTTACATTTGCTAATTCTTGTTCTGTCGCAATAAGGATAACACCTGTAGAACCTTCAGGAATTGTTTTTAATGTTCTTTCAAATACATTTAGAGCATCTTTCACTTCGCCAGCATCTCGCATGGAACCAACGATTGCACCGACCATCCAACCTATTAAAATACCGAATGGGCCGCCTAAAATACCAATTAACATACCAATAAGGCTATCTTTCATATTTTTATCGGCACCAGTAAAATCAAGAAAATCTTGTGCAACAAGTTTATTTCCTGGCTCATGTTTTACCACTGCCATTTGATAACCAATAATCTTGCGTTCTTGGTGCAATCTTTTCATTTCAGAAAAAGCTTGGTAAGAAATGCTTTCTTCATCGAAATTCATAATTAACACTGTTTTTTCTTTTTTCATCTGTTGTACCCCTCTCGCCTCATAAAGTATTATATTCAGATACTATTTATCGTACCTATCTTTCATTCTACTCGCTCTATCATACAAATAGCAATTAATAGCATTAGCCAGATAAAATCACTACTTTTTACAGACCTTTTTTACCAATAAATGGGAAGAATTTTGACGTTTTGTTCGCATATGCTTGAAAATCTGCTCTGTCTTGATATTTTTTTTCAAGTAACGGAACACCGGAAACAAATAGTAATAGTAACGTGATAACAATCGGGCTAGTAATCAGCCAAAGATCGGCTAATTGCGTATAGGCAACTAAAAATACGCCCCACCAGCTAAGTGCTTCACCAAAATAATTTGGATGCCGCGTAACTGACCAAAAACCAGTTGTTAATAATTTGCCTTTATTGGCTGGATTTTTCTTGAAGTTTTCTAATTGTAAATCGCCACCAACTTCAAAAATAAAGCCAATAACCCAGATAGCAATACCAAGAATTTGCCACCAAGCGAATGTCGCTGTTTCATTAGCAAAACTATGTGTAATCGGCAAAGCAATAATAAATAATAAAACTCCTTGCAACACGAAGACATTTAAGAAAGCTTTCAAATTAACCAATGTCGTTCCCCAACGTTTGCGCATATTAACGTAACGATAATCTTCAGGTTTGTTCCAATTTCGGCGCGCTAAATGCCAAAACAAACGAACGCCCCACATCGTCACTAAAACAAGGATGGTTATACTTTGCGCCGTCATGCTAAATGTCGTCAAAAAACCAGTCCATGCTACAACAACAAAACCTCCGCCCCATGCAACATCAACGAGCGAATATTTGCCTTTTATTTTTGAAATAATAAACCAGAGTATAAAGTAAACAAGTAAAGCGAGTGCTACTGTCCAGTACATCATATCGTTTCCTCCTTTTTAATCCCTGCAACGGCGACACTTCCGAGTCCAGCACTAATAGCAATGGCCGCTGAACTATCAACTAAATAGCTGATTTCCCCCGTTTCTTTTTCAAGTTGTTTCTGCCAAATTGCCGCGTTGTCTCTTGAAGAAACATGTGTAATCGCTAGCTCTTTCAGTTGTAGTTTTGCTACTTTTTTGATGATTTTTTTCATACTTTGTTTTTGACTAAACGATACACCTATCAATTTACCATTCCCAGATTCATCCAAACTCACGATTGGATAGAGTGATAATTTCTGTGCAAGTTTTCCTAACACTCTTGGAATTCTGCCAGACTGCACCATTGGCGATAAATCTGCAACTGCCACATAAATAAAGGTCCTCTCAATCATTTGTTCCACTTCTGGATAAATAGATTCCCATGATTTCCCTGATTCCACTAGTTCAACTGCTTGTTTTACTAAAATTCCTTGTGCGACCGAATTTAATTTAGAATCAATTACACGAATCCAGTCCGATGACAAGTCCCGCGCTTTTATTCGCTGTTTGATTAATTGATATGTTCCGCTTAATTTCGCCGCAACAGAGATAACAAGCACATGTTCATATTTATTTTCTAAAAATGATAGCAAGGCATCCACTGTTCGAATCGTTGGCTGCGCTGTACTCATTTTCGTTTGTTTTCGTAATTTTTCTTGCATCATATCTGGGCCAACTGTTAATTTATCGAGAAAATTCTCTTCCCCCGCTAGAATATTCATCGGCAATACGTGTACTTGATGCTCCAGTAAAAATGCTTCTGGTAAATCGGCTATCGAATCAGTCACAATAGCAATCTTTGCGCGAGGCTTTTTTGTGACTTCATATTGCAGACGCATATCATCTACTTTTTGATACGTCATCACGCCGTATGCTGCCATGAGCCTTAAAACTTCTTTTGGTTCATTTGTGTGGATATGGATTTTTATTTGTTTCTCATTACCTGCAATTACTAAGGAATCTCCTTTAGATGCGAGAATTCCCTGTAAACGTTGATTTGAGATAGTCGCTTGTTTGATAATAAATTCCGAGCAATAACGATAGTTTGGTTCGTTTGTTTCAACATGCATATGTTCCGCTTCTTGCTCTACTTCCGTAAAACGAACGGGTGCAGAAACCGCTTTACCACAATAAGCATTTGTAAGCCCAGCGATAAAGTAATAAAACCCTTTCGCACCAGAATCCACTAACCTATTTTTTCGTAAAATTGGCATTTGAAATTCGGTATTAATCAATGCTTTCTCGGCAACTATTTGTGCATTTAAAAGCGATTGTTGAAAAGAACGCCCCTGCTTATACGTCCCAGCAAGCTCCTCTGACCAAGCTTTCATCACGGACAAAATAGTCCCCTCTTTGGGTTCTAGTAATGCTTCATAAGCTTTATGCACCGCATTTTGAAACGCTGGAACTAATCCATCAAACGTCGATTCTAGGTGGTGATAACTTTCCGCAACAGCATTTAAATATTGCGCAAAAATCATCCCTGAATTACCACGAGCCCCGATGAGCGCCGCGCTAGCTACTTCCTCTAACAATTCCTTCGTTGAATATTCTCTCGGGGAAACATGGTCAATAATTGCTTGCATTAAAGAAGCTAAATTACTACCCGTATCCCCATCTGCTACGGGAAAAACATTTATTCGATTAAGCTCATCTTTTTTACTAATTACTTCAGCCGCCCCATTTAGCATACTTTGTAATAGACGTTTGCTTTCTGACTCCATCATTAGGAACCTACTCCCGAGAAGAAATGCAGATTAATAAAGTAAACAATTACGGAAGTTACAGTCGTCACAGCCGTTCCCCAAACAAGATCAATAATAGTCATCGTAACTGGCCAATCTTTCAATGTCGCTAAATTCGTCAAATCATACGTCGCATAACAAACTAGACCAAACAACGCGCCTGCTAAAATGGTGTAACCTAAACTTCCTTTTTCTGTCCCTGGAAGTAAAACGAAGAAGGTAACACCAACGACATAAATAAAGTAAAAAATAACTGCTGGAGCAAGTTTTACATCCCCCATTAAATCCCCGATAAATTGTTGATACATTTTTTTAGAAGCTACGAGTAACCAAAAAAGATCGAAAATCAAGAAAACTACTGCACTCGTTAGAAATAGCTTTAAAAATTGTGCCATTGCGATTCCCCCTTATCACTTGATAAATGAATTTTAACATACCCAGGTTCCTACTCCTAGAAGGTTGCTCAAGACCCATTCTTTGTGAATACTGCCACAAAAAAATCAATCATTTAATTAAATGATTGACTCATTATCTATATATTTCCCCTATAATGCTCTTTGCTAAACTCATAGCGTGCAATGGCTAATTTCCGCCGTTCTTTATGGTCAACTAACGGGAATGGATAGTCTTTTCCTAAAATCAAACCATGCTCTTTTTGCACTGTTTCTGACATTTTTTCTGGTTGATGAATATATTTATCTGGTAGATTTGCTAACTCTTTTACATATTTTCTAATAAATTTCCCAGTCGGATCGAATTTTTGTGCTTGTGTCGTTGGGTTGAAAATCCTAAAGTATGGCACCGCATCCGTTCCAGTCGAAGCCGCCCATTGCCAGCCACCAATATTACTCGCAGGATCATAATCAATCAGCATTTGTTGAAAATATTTTTCGCCAAAACGCCAATCAATCAGCAAATCTTTTGTTAAAAAGGACGCCGTAATCATTCTTAGTCGATTATGCATCCAACCAGTTTCTTTCAACTGGCGCATCGCTGCATCAACGAGCGGGAAACCAGTCTCCCCTTCTTGCCACGCTTTGAAATATTCGCGGTTGTTTTCCCATTCAATAAAACGATAATTTTCTTGGATGGGCTCGTTTTTTTGATTAGGGAAAGAAACGTAAATCATATTATAAAAGTCGCGCCAACAAAGTTCTTTTTCAAATGTAGCTCGTCCTTCTGTTGCTTCTGTTTCTTGAAGTACCTGCCAAATCGTCCGAATCGAGATTTCTCCCGTCCGTAAATAACGTGATAAATGGCTTGTTTTATCCAGTTCCGGGAAATCTCTCGCTTTGTCATAGTCAGCAATATCGTGTTTAATAAAATTCGCAAGTCTCGTATTCGCTGCTCGTTCACCAGAATCTAATATCGGCAAATCGCAAGTCATTTCTGCAAACTGTTCTTCGTATTTCGAAAACAAACTTTCTTTCCGGACATTCTCTGGCTTTAAAGTCACTTTGAACGGTGTTTCTTTTATTTCTTCGCGCCATTTTTTATAGTAAGGGGTAAAAATTTTATAGTATTCTGTGGGAGATTTCTTTACTTCTTCCGCTGAATGAAGATAGCTGTCGTGGAAGGATTGAACCTCGATTTTTTGTTCGTCAAAGAAAGCTTGCGCCGCCTCGTCCCGCTCTGCTCCGTAACCTGTTTCATCACGATTGAAATAAACTTTATCCCAGCTTGGTAGCGTATCTTTTAGTTGCTTGAAGCATTCTACCGGTTCACCAAACATGATTTGTAAATGCGCAGTTTTATCGATTTCTTGCTTAAAATGAGCCACACTTGCAAAAAAAGCTTGATGACTAGGACTTCCTGTGATGAATTGTATTGGATTTACTTGAAATAACAAAAGCAAATCGTCCTCTTTACAGGCATGATAGAGGGCTTTATTATCATTTACTCGAAGATCTCTCCGAAACCACATTACCGAAGTCATGTTCTTCCACCTTTCGCAAATTACTTAACGCTATTATACGAGAAACTAGTGCATTTAGAAAACAATGGGCTTAAAACACGAAAAAACCTGTTAACTTTTGCTAACAGGTTTTTACGGAGCGTCCGTCAAAGTCCACTCGATTGTCGTTTCATAGCTTTCATCCACATAGGCTTCCGCTGCATCAACTTCCACCAAAATCCCTTGGTCTTCTGCCCATTCTATCGGAACAATCATCTCACTTGCTGACTGTGATTCAAAAATGGTGATTGGTTCAGCGGAAAGAATTTTTTTCTCTCCAGTATTATCAATAAAAATGAGTCCATTTGGCAAAGTATGCGCCGAATTCATCGTGGAAGTCAGCGGTGTTTTAACGGTCGCTGTTACGCTAAATTTGCCGCCTGCCCCTCTTGAATCAAGTACAGAAAAATCAAAGTCAGCATTTCGTTTAGCGATATTTTTTTGTTGATTAAGCTCCATTGTTTCGAAGGAAATCGTTTCTGGGACATGATTAAATTTGAGCTCCCCCGTGACCTGAATCGCAATCTCTTTCGTTAATCCACCAACTTGTATCGTTGCCGTGTAGGTCCCTGTTTCTTTTTTTAAATTGGTGCTAGCTACTTTCAACTCTGTACTTAAGTCCTCGCCAGTTTCGATATGGAATGCTTTTGCACCTGATTTCGTTAAAATAAATTGCTCCAGTTCGGCATCATTAAGTTCCATAATATCTTTTACATTTACCGAAAAGCCCGCCGCTCGTAATGCTTTACCGTCTTGGATCTCTGTTTCATCATCTTTAATAAAAACGGGTACACGGATATCCACGTAATTTTGCGCCTTATCTTCTAAACGAACAATGGCTTCTGCGGGTCCAAAAACACTGGTGTCAGGTGCACTTCGTAAAATAGTTGTAATTCCCGCTCCAGACGTATTATCAGAATGATCATAAATATTTGTTACTAATTTGGATACATCCGGAAAGGGATCTCCAAGTCGGATAATTTGAGTAACTGCCTCCCCACTTGGCGGAGTCACGTCCTCCACAGTTACATCGTCTAATGTTATCTTTTTTTGGTCTTGTTTGATGGTTGTAGTCAAATTAATGTAAGGCTTGATAAAACCGTTTGGAATAGCAATTCGATATGTTCCATCATCATTTGCCTGTCCTTCTATAACTTTATTTCCCCCATTTTCTGTATATGAAATGCTAATAACAGCGTTTGGTGTTGCTGTTCCTGTAATTTCATTATCTGCGTCTGTCACTGGATTTATCGTTCCCTCCAGTCGCCCCATCGCAATCATTCGTGCGGTATTTTGATTAAAATTAGCAGGAGTCATCCCAGCATTTGTTGATAGAATTTTCGTCGTTGTCCCTGTATAAGTCAAACTCCCCGTCACATTTTCCCCATTTGGCAAACTAAAACTTTGCGCTGCCAAATCCGTTCGATCAATGGTTCCTGCCGTATCCCAGTAATTCACCATTTGTGCACTTAAATTAAAGGTATTCGCATAAGGCCAGTAAAACATCGGCGTATTCGAATTGGTCGTAATTAAAAAACTCAGAGGATCATTTATATCTAACTTCGCCGTCGCATTATAAAACTGGATAATATAGCCAGTTCCGCCTGTTTTATTTAAGATAAAGCGGGCATCAGGACTTACGGTAACATCATTAGCCAACCACAGAAGTGGATTCGCACCAGCTGTTTTTGTCATCGTTACATCTGCACCTTCTGCAATTTTAACAGCTCCGCCCGGTGTGTCTCGAAAAATATTATTATTAGACGTAATAGCTAACTTCGCATTCTTTTTCACATCTATATCAATTGGTTTTGTCCCTGAACGATAAAACATCCCTGTCCCATTAGAAAGTATCGTCACATCTGCATTTTCTTCCACTGTAAAAGTATTTACCTCAGCCGTTCCACTTCCGAACCAAAAAACACTATTCGCATTCGAACTTGCGTGATTGATATTCAATTTGCCGGAAACGCTCACACCTTTAATTTCCGCCACTTCATTCGGTGCTGCCGAACCAGATACAACCGATGCGATTGTTATATCATTAGTTCCTTTAAAATTTGCTGTTCCATTCAAATTATAAATCATTTGCGGACCTTGGTAATGAACATTTTCATAGTTTTGTACGACGTTTTTCGCAGCTGCATAAACGGAAATCGTCCCATAATAATTTTTCCCGACAATATTGATATCTTTTAACGTTGTCTCTTTCGCACCTGTGTTTGTATTAACTGTAATCACGCTACTCTGGGCACCAGCTGATGCCATTGTTTCTGTCAAAGTATGTCTTTCACCTGTTGCTGGATTTTTCCCTGATAAAGTAAATGTCTTTTTCGCTGCTGGGATGATAATTCCACCCGATAATTCAACATCTGCACCTAAATAAACTGTGTCTATTCCATTATCTTCGGAGATAGCTGTTTTTAATTCTGCAAAATTAGTCACTATCGCTTCATTTGGTGCTAAGTCCGGACTCCCATTTTCCGCTGCTACCACTATTTTAAAACCAAGAAAAAGAGCCGCAATGGTCAATACAAGTATTAATTTTTTGAAAGCCAATTCGCCAGCTCCTTTCTTTATTTTTCTTGTTTTTGTCTTCGTTTTCTTATAGCCAAGATGATGATTAGTGCTATAAGAACCACACCTGCAGCAATCGCAACGTAAAGCCATGTGTTCGTTTTCTCTAGGTTTACTGCTTCTTTATTTAAGTTTTGTCCTTCTTTACCAATGGTGAATGCTTCGTCCCAAGTCCAGGTTTCCACACCATTTGTTGCAGTCATTTTTAATCTGTATTTGCCTTCTTTTAAAGGTTGATTTTCCAAGTCAATCCCAAAATCAAAATTGGAATTTGGCGCCATTTTCATATTCGCTTTCTTTGTTTGGTAAAGTAATTTATACGAATTTTGTTGATAGACTTTTGCATCAATACTTAGGTTTTCCAGAATGACTGGTTGATCGTTTTGTAATTTGGCAACTATCGCTGTGTGATAGTTGAGGAGTGCCGGTTTGATACTTAGTAAATTCATATGTGGTTTGACTTGTTTGTCGGTTTCAGCTAGTTGCATGCCGACAATATAGGAATATTCATTTTTTAAGGAGACACCTTTTGTTTTCTTTGTCTCTTTGGTGTTTTTCTTTTTAAACTCTACTGCGCCCAAAACAACGCCATCAATCGATTCAGCAGGCATTTCAATCATCACTTGGACGGTCTTTTTGCCATTTACTGGTATCGTTAGGAGTTTTTGGTCGTCTGGAATTTTAGCTAGTTCTGGAAGTGGATATTTTAAACTTTTATCTTTTTTCGTAAGATCATTTTTAGTGTAATCAATGACACCTGTTCGATTGGTAGATGCATAATTGATTGCTGCTTCCACTTGAATTTCTTCATTCGAACTATTCATCACATCGATTTCTACTGCTTGTTTTTTGTTTGGCTGCATTTTTAAGTCAAAATAAGTTTGCCTTTTATCTATTTGGTTATCCGGAATATGAGCTTGAACAGAATAGCCAACATCTCCTTCTGCCGCCTGTGCTTCTGTAAAATTGCCGCATGTGGCTAATAATGGAATAATGAACAATAAACTAAGAAACTTCTTCTTCAATTAAACCTTCCTTCCATCGTCTTTAATAAAAAGTTTGCGTCTAGAAGAGAATTCTAAACGCAAATTTTTTAAACTCCTGGCGCGTCAGATAATGTCCATGTAATAGTTGCTTCATGGTCTCCAAGTGTTGCGCTTCCTGCTGGTATCGTTAATTGTACATTGTCATTTAAGCTAGCCGTATCATTTGGTGTAGTGCCAAACCAACGATTAATCCATGTTCCCATACCTTCAGATGCTTTTGCCGAAACAACACTCACAATTGAAGTTCCATCTGTCGGTAATTCAACGGTTTGAGCAGCCGTTGGTGTCGTTGCTGTGGTGCTAGCTGAGGCTGTTTCTCCGTTTTTAAATGATAATGTTGCTCCGGACAAAGAAGCTGTACCATCTTCATCTTGAAAAGCGGTTGCAGTTGCTGTCACTTTCCACCCTGCGCCTGTTCCACGACGGTCAGATATTTGGATGAACGGTTTTCTTGATGTGGAGGAATAGCTTTGTTCTGTGGATGATACTTCATGCTCTCCAAAATTAACTGAAGATACATAATCCAATGTCAATGAACCTGTATTTCCAGTCCCTGGATCAGTTGGATTACTCGGGTCTAACGGGTCGATTGGTTTTGTTGGGTCTTCCGGATCAACCGGCTCAACAATGCCTGTCCCCGCCTTAAATTTAACGGTTGCTTTTGAATCTCCCTCAGAAGTTACTGCAAAAGCAGATGGTGCGAAAAGTGTGACTGAACTTATGCCAATTAATCCTACAATTAATGTTTTTTTGATAATCATTGTTTGTTTCCCCTTTCCTTGTCATTGGCTTCATATTATGATGAAAAATACGTCAATTCAATGTACAATTTATTAAAAATAGAGAAAAACTTCATGTTAATACCTAAATTTCGTAATAAATATTACACAATATAACTCTATTACTACGTTCAGCTTGTAAAGAGAAAAATTATGTCTTTTTTGTGAACATTGATTTTCAAGACCCAAAAAAACACGAGTAGTTAGAAAAAGCATCTAATTACTCGTGTTTTAATTTTATAATTCTTTTTCTTCCGTTGGAGGTTCTACATACTCACTTGCAGGTTGTTCACCGTAAAGACCGGAGATACGTTTGAACCAAATAAATACATGCGTTACGATTACTTTAAGTACCGCATAACCTGGAACTGCGAAGATAACCCCTAGTATACCGAATAGATTTCCGGCTACTAAAATAACAAATAAAATCGTGATTGGGTGTACTTTTAACGTTTTACCCATTACTTGAGGAGAAATGAATTTACCTTCAAGTAATTGAACAACACACCATACAATAATTAATTTAATTAATAACCAAGGAGAAGTAACTATCGCGATAATAATTGCTGGCGTAATCGCAATTGCTGGTCCTAAGTAAGGAACAATACTAGTACACGCTGCGATAATAGCAAGCGTTAATGCATATGGTAGACCGATAATTAAATAACCAATAAATAATAGAATACCAATACATAAGCTTACGATAATTTGTCCGCGAATGTAAGAACTAATTTGGTGGTTTGCTTCACCAAGCACTTGGCGAGTGTGCGCACGACCATTTACTGGTAACATTTTTAGTAGGAAATCTGGTAATTTTTTCCCATCTTTTAATAAGTAGAATAAAACAAGCGGCGTGGTTACTATCGCTAAGACCACTTCTGTTACTGTCCCAACAATGCTACCAATACTTGAAATAGCACTATTGATTACGGACGTTCCTTTTGTCGAAAGTGTCTTCATGATATCACTCATATTTGTATTCAATTTATCTTTTATTTGATCAAACAAACTCGAGCGACTGAACTCGTCAAATTTCTGTGTAATTTGATCCCAATATCCTGGGAATGATTTGAATAAACTAATAATCTGGTCTTTCACAGCTGGAATAACAAAACTAAATAGTAAAATGATTAAGCCAATAATCACTAAATAAAGTAATGCAATCGCCCAACCACGCTTCCACTTATGTTTTTCTAACCAATCAATAATAGGATTAAATAGATAGTAAGAAATCCCAGCTAAAATGATTGGTGCGGCGACGGTTTTAAGAATTACCATTAACGGATCAAAAATAAAGGCAATCTTAGTTAATACATAAATATCGAGTGCTACTAAAAGAAAAATTAGTAACCCTAACACAAACTTATTTTCTATAAAAAATTGTTTAAACTTTGTGAATGATCCCTTCACTTTCCCACCCTCTTTTGTCTAAATTTATTTTTGTTTTCTACTATTATATAGGTTAATACCCTCGTTCTCACTAAATTATCCCTGAATTTGGAAAAAATCAGACGTAGGTTGTATTTTAACCTTGAATTAGACCATCTGGGTCAAGTTCAAGCAAAGCATGAGCAAAGTAGAAATGGTAGTCTGCTTGGAATTTCTCAAATAATTGGGCACCTTCTTTTTGGTACATGACTAACGGATCTTGTTGTCCATATGCCCGCAAGTGGATACCTTCGCGTAATTGAACCATTGCGTCAAGATGCATAACCCACATTTGATCCATTAAATTTAAATACACTTCTCGCTCTATTGCAGCAATTGTATCAACAGGGAATTTATTACGTTCATTTTTGTGCCAAGATACGATTTCTTCTACCACTTCTCTTGGTTCCATTAATGTTACTTGGTCAAAAGAGAGTGGAAATTTAGTTCCGCCGAGTAATTCTTTTTGACGGGAATAATAAATTTCCAACTCTTCTTCCGGAATATCACTTGGATGGATAAACGAATATTCGGCCACTTCACGTAGAATTTTTTCAGAAGAGACCCCAAGTTTATTTCTTTCTAATAATAAGTCGCGTTCTTTATATACCATTTTGCGTTGTAAATCGATTACTTCATCATAAGAAAGCAAATCTTTACGAATATCATAGTTTGCTCCTTCTAGACGTTTTTGTGCGTCGACTACGACAGCGTGAATTTTTCTTGAATTAACTGGCTTCCCATCACGTGGCGCTTTGCGTTTAAGTTTCGTGGAAAGTTTCTCCCAGCTTTTACTTTCAAATTGTTCTAACAAATCGTCTTCCAAGGAAATCATAAACTTACTGAAACCAGGGTCTCCGCGTCGCCCAGAACGTCCCATAAGTTGTAAATCTATTCGGCGACTTTCATGGCGTTCTGTACCAATTACCGCTAGTCCACCTAGCTTATGCACATCTGGATCCAGCTTGATATCTGTTCCCCGACCAGCCATGTTCGTTGCTAAAGTTACCATCCCGCGTTTCCCAGCTTTGGCAATAATTTCTGCTTCTTGGGCATGGTTTTTTGCATTCAATACTTGATGCGGAATTCCAGCAGCATTGAGCAAGCCACTAATCCATTCATTACTTTTAATAGAAGAGGTTCCGATTAAAGTTGGCTGCCCTTTTTCGTAGCGCCAAGATACTTCATATACGATAGCGCGCCCTTTTTCCTTTTTCGTATAAAAAATGTCATCTTGCATGTCTTCCCGGTTTACACGCAAATTGGTAGGAATTACGACGACATCCATGTTATAAATTTGACGGAATTCTTCTTCTTCGGTTTTAGCCGTTCCAGTCATTCCAGAAATCTTCTTATACATCCGGAAGTAATTTTGGATGGTAATGGTTGCTAGCGTGCGTGATTCTTCTTTTACTTCCACGCCTTCTTTCGCCTCAATAGCCTGATGAAGCCCGTCATTGAATCGGCGACCAGGAAGTGCACGACCAGTATGTGGATCAATAATCAATACTTCATCGTCAAGCACTACATAATCTTTGTCTTTGTGCATCAAGAAATGAGCTCGCATTAAAAGCATTGTAATTCGAAGCTCTGACTGCGCCTCGGCAGAATAAAGTGATTCCACGTTCCAAAACCTCTGCGCCTTCTCAATCCCCGCATCATTCAACCATACAAAGCGTTTATGTTCTTCCATCTCATAATCATCTTTCATCATCTTTTCTACTAGCTCGTTCGCTTTATGATAAAGTGATAAATCTTCTTCTTTACGGTCAGAAATGAGTAATGGCGTTCTCGCTTCATCAATTAAAATCGAATCTGCTTCATCTATTAAAACAAAATCAAGTCCACTCTGCACCTTATCTTCTTTTTGGCGTACCATATTATCGCGTAAATAATCAAAGCCAAATTCAGAAGCCGTTCCATAAATAACATCTGCTGTATAAATCGCCTTTTTTTGCTCTTTGTCTAACCCTGATTCATTTAGCGCAACGGAAACACCGAGATATTCTAGAACCTGCCCAATCTCTTCCCGGTCACGCCTTGCTAAATACTCATTGGCAGTAACAAGGTGCACGCGATTTCCACGCATTACTTCTATAAACATAACAAATAACGACATCAATGTTTTACCTTCGCCGGTTTTCATTTCTGCCACTTTGCCATCCCCTAGAACGAGGGCTCCAATTAATTGCACCACTACTGCATCCAAGCCGATAATACGACTTGCTGCTTCTCTCGCAAGTGCAAAAATATTAACTTTATCTCGTTCCGTCATTGGTTTTGTCTTGAATTTCTCTCGCCAAAAATTGGTTTGCTCACAAAGTTCAGCTTGATCCATATTTTTATATAAGCCCTCTTTTTTGACAATTTGACGGGCTATTTCTCGGTACTGTTTTACTATTTTGCGATCATCATAATTCTGTCTCATTATATAACATCCTCCATACCTTCTATTATAGAATACTATAAACGCATCTGGCAATTCATTTCGAGTTACAAAGAACGGAAAAACTGCCGGTTTTTTATATTACAAATGTATTAAATTTTTCTATTAACAAAAAACAATAGGTTTCCCATAGCGAAAGTTGTTGATTAACGTTCACATCCTACTTACACTATAAAGGATTACCCAGCAGTACATCTCAAGCCCTAAGAATACACGTTCGTTTTTTTACTGTTACAGAATTATTACAAATAGTTGGTATAGTCCTCTCATGTCTTTAGAACCATTCTCGCATCATTTGTTTTTTAAGTAAAAACTGGGTAAACTTAGTATTAATCAATATAAAATTAATTCTCAAATACTTATTTACGTACTGGGATTTTCTGAAAAAAGAGAGGAGTTTTATGAACATGAAAAAAGCAACTATCGCGGCTACAGCTGGGATTGCGGTAACAGCATTTGCTGCTCCAACAATCGCATCCGCAAGCACAGTAGTAGTAGAAGCTGGAGATACTCTTTGGGGTATCGCACAAAGTAAAGGGACTACTGTCGACGCAATTAAAAAAGCAAACAATTTAACAACTGATAAAATCGTACCAGGTCAAAAATTACAAGTAACTGAAGTAAATGAGGTTGCTGCTGAAAAAACAGAGAAATCTGTTAGCGCAACTTGGCTAAACGTCCGTACTGGCGCTGGTGTTGATAACAGTATTATTACGTCCATCAAAGGTGGCACTAAAGTAACTGTTGAAACAACAGAATCTAACGGCTGGCACAAAATTACTTACAATGATGGAAAAACTGGTTTCGTTAACGGTAAATACTTAACTGATAAAGTAGCAAACACTCCTGTAACAACACCAGAAGTGAAAAAAGAAGCTACTACTCAACAAGCTGCACCTGCTGCAGAAACAAAAACAGAAGTAAAACAAGCAACACAAGCAACAACACCTGCTCCTAAAGTGGTAGAAACTAAAGAAACTCCAGTAGTAGACCAAAACGCTACTACACACACTGTTAAAAGTGGTGACACAATTTGGGCTTTATCCGTAAAATATGGTGTATCAGTTCAAGACATTATGTCATGGAATAATTTATCTTCTTCTTCTATTTATGTAGGTCAAAAACTTGCTATTAAACAAACTGCTAATACAGCTACTCCAAAAGCAGAAGTGAAAACGGAAGCTCCAGCAGCTGAAAAACAAGCAGCACCAGCAGTTAAAGAAAATACAAATACAAACACAGCCACTACAGAGAAAAAAGAAACAGCTACACAACAACAAACAGCACCTAAAGCACCAACAGAAGCTGCGAAACCAGCTCCTGCACCATCGACGAATACAAATAATAATACAAGTACACCATCTAAAAATACAAACACAAATACAAACACAAACACAAATACAAATACAAACACGAACACAAATGCTAACCAAGGTTCTTCCAACAATAACAGCAATTCAAGTGCAAGTGCTATTATTGCTGAAGCTCAAAAACATCTTGGAAAAGCATATTCATGGGGTGGTAACGGACCAACTACATTTGATTGCTCTGGTTACACTAAATATGTATTTGCTAAAGCAGGAATCTCCCTTCCACGTACTTCTGGCGCACAATACGCTAGCACTACAAGAATCTCTGAATCTCAAGCAAAACCTGGTGATTTAGTATTCTTTGACTATGGTAGCGGAATTTCTCACGTTGGTATCTACGTTGGTAACGGTCAAATGATTAATGCACAAGACAATGGCGTTAAATACGATAACATCCACGGCTCTGGCTGGGGTAAATATCTAGTTGGCTTCGGTCGCGTATAATTAATAACTTAAAGTAACCTGTGGAGCAGACAGTTCGCTTCACAGGTTTTTTGTTGGAAATTTTATCTTAATGAAAGACGGTGCATGATGAAGAACCTAATCAAAGTAAAAGTCTTCCCTAAGTTCACTAAAGGCTATAAAGAAGGCTATCCCCTAATTCTTAAAGAACGTATCGAAAAATGGCCCAAAGAATTACAAGAAGGCGACGTATTAGAATTAACTGATATGAATGGTCAATTTATCGCTAGAGGCTATCACGGAGAACAAAATAAAGGTAGCGGCTGGCTTTTCACATGGGACAAGAAACAACAACTAGATGAAGACTTTCTAAAGAGTCTAATTACTTCCGCAATCGAGAAACGCCAATTTTTATTTACAGATGATTCTACTACTGCTTTTCGAATTTTTAATGGTGAAGGCGATGGTCTTGGCGGATTCACTGTTGATTATTACGATGGCTATCTCGTGATTCAGTGGTATAGCCATGGAATCTATGCTTTCCAGAAAATGATTATTGATATCCTCTTATCTTTTCCAGAAATAAAAGGTATTTATGAAAAAAGACGCTTTCAAGAAGATACAAAAGATGATTTTGTCGCCGGTCAAAAAGCGACTTTCCCACTTATTATTAAAGAAAATGGCATCAATTATGCAACTTACTTAGATGATGGCTGGATGACAGGGATTTTCCTAGACCAGCGTGATGTGCGCAGAAGAATTAGTGAAGATTACGCAGTTTCGAAAAACGTCTTAAACACTTTCTCGTATACTGGGGCATTCTCTGTTGCAGCTTTATTTGGCGGTGCGAGTAAAACGACAAGTGTAGATGTGGCAGGCCGTTCGCTCAGCAAAACGAAAGAACAATTAGAAGTAAATGGACTTGATCCAAGTGAGCAAGCAATTATCGTAGAGGATGTTTTTCATTATTTCAAATATGCGACTCGCAAACAATTAACATTTGATTTAGTCGTTGTTGATCCACCTAGCTTTGCTCGTACAAAAAAAGTGACTTTCCGAGCATCAAAAGATTATCCAGCTATGCTTCGTGAAATCATTGATATCACTGCTCCGAATGGTACTATCATTGCTTCCACTAACTATGCCGGCTTCGGGATGAAAGCATTTAAAAAATTAATTGCGGAAGCCTTCCAAACAAGCGACCGTACTTACAAAATTGTCGAAACCCATTCTTTACCTGCAGACTTTACCGTAAATCCAAACTTTCCTGAGGGGAATTATTTAAAAGTACTCTTTCTTACTTTGGATATTTAAAAACAGCGACCACACTGGGTCGCTGTTTTTTATTTATTTTTCACTGATTTGTTTGGCAGAAAGCTTTCAAACCAGTTATATAAGTCATCTTCTTCTGCTTCGTTGATATTATGTCCAACAAAATAACGATGCTTTTCTACCCTACAACCCATTTTCTCGAAAAATTTAGCAATGTCTTCTGCTTCAGAAATTTGAATGACAGCATCTTCTATCCCGTGACCGATAAAAATTCGCTTGTCTTTCAACATTAAGTTTGCAGGTCTTTCTTCCATATAATACGGCAAACGTCCGCTCAGTAAGGCTGCTGCTTTATACTGACCTCCATAATTTTGCAAAATAGATATCGTTAAAACTGCGCCTTGATCAAAACCAGCAAGAAAAACTTGTTCTTTATCTATTGAAGTGTAATCATTACAAATTTTATCAATAAACTGAGCAACACGCTGGCTTATATAATCTACCTCACGCGGATTCGGGTCTCCTTCTGTCACCATATGATAAAAACCATAAGCAGGACCATAATCCACATCCCCACGCATGGAAACAACAACAAAACGGTCCATTAATAACTCTAGGCGTCCCGCCATCTCCATCTCATCGCCACCAAAACCATGAAGGCCAAAAATTACTGGAAAAGTATCTCCGTCTTTTCTACCAATTGGTTCATAAATATCATAAGCAAACATTCTCATTCTATACACCAGCCCTTAATCTAACAGTTTTTTTAGTGCTTCTGCCTCTTCATCAGTTAGTGTAATCCCTTTTCCCATTTTCTCGTGACCCTCTGACCAGTCGCGGATATCATATTTAGGTGGGCGACCGTTCCAGCTTACTTTATTTAATTCCTTCCGCCAACCACGCGTGTTTTCGGACAATACGCCAATTTCTTCGATGATTTCATATTCAATATTCGCCAAAATAATCCTTATCCTTTCCGATTTTATATCTCCATACTATCAAATATTTACCCCAAATCACATCGAAACAATCACCAATTCAAAAAATGCATCCTTCCCACTAGAATTTTTGATTTGATTGCGTTACGATTGAGAAGTAATAAAGGGTTGGAGGTGCTTAGTTATGTCGAATGAAACAACAGATTATTTGCTAGAAACATGCTTAATGGCAGGCAAAATAATGATGGAAAGTGGCGCAGAAATGTATCGCGTGGAAGATACAATGAACCGCATTGCAACCATCGCTAGTAATAAAAAAGGGATTAGTTTCGTGACGCCAACTGGGCTTTTTATGTCGCTTGAAGGTGAGCGTAATGTACAATTACAGCAAATCCCAACAAGAACCATTAATTTAGAAAAAGTATCTATGGTCAATGAATTTTCTAGGGATTTCGCTGAAAAGAGAATTTCCTTAAAAGAATTACATACAAAGCTCGTTAATTTAGATAAAGATGTTCGCTACTTTCCTATCTGGTTGCAGATTATTGCGGCATCACTCGTTAGTGGATCGTTGATGGTTATTTTTGGTGGGGGTTGGTTTGATTTTATTCCAACTTGTATCATCGGAGCTATTGGTTTTATTATTTTTTATTATACGCAGATTTTTATGAAGGTGAAATTTCTGGCAGAATTTTTAGCTTCATTAAGCGTCGGGCTCCTAGCTGTTTTGACGATTTCGATTGGTTGGGGTATTAATTTGGATACGATGATCATTGGTGGCGTAATGCCGCTTGTTCCCGGCGTACCGATTACGAATGCGGTTCGGGATTTGATTGCTGGGCATTTGCTTAGTGGGATGGCACGCGGAACGGAAGCCCTACTTACTTCTTGTGCAATAGGAATTGGAATCGCGGTTGTTTTCCGCTTTTTCTTGTAAAGGAGGCACTATAATGGATTTAGTTTGGACTATTATCATTCAATTAGTGCTCAGTTACGTTGCGACGGTGACGTTTGCGATTATTACAAATGTGCCAAAAAGAGCGCTGAATGCTTGCGGTATTACAGGAACCTTTGGCTGGATGGCTTACTGGACTTTGATGCAAATGGATTCTGGAACAGGGGCGTCTTCCCTCGCCGGCGCTTTTGTCGTCGCAATTCTGAGTCACTTTTTTGCGAAACATAAAAAAATGCCGATTACGATATTTAATGTTCCCGGAATTGTACCACTCGTTCCCGGGGGACTTGCTTACCAAGCCGTGCGCAATTTTGTGTTAGGTGATTATACGGAAGCGATTGGTTTTTCCGTTCAAGTTACAGTGGTTGCTGGCGCGATTGCAGCGGGGTTAATGCTATCGGAAGTATTCAATCATAGTATTAGGGCATTTCGTGGACGGAAAGAACGTATTTAAAAAACCAATCTCTAGACGACGAGATTGGTTTTTTATTATCGAATAGTTTGATTTACTTATGGCTCAGGAATCATAAACCCATAAATAAGTATCTGGTACGTAACCACCACATCTTCACTAGTCAGTGTTCCTTCGCGATTGGCTGGTATAATTTTGTAGTTTTCCCATCTTTCAATCCCGGTACTACTGAAGTCAGCATTTTGCGAAATAACATAGGGGATTTGTTTCCCTTGATCATCCAGTATATTAAAGGTCATTCTTTCTGGTAACGAATATGTTTCTCCTTCTTTAGCTGGAATAACAATATCAGGCACTGCTTCTCCTTGATTATAAATTTGTTGATTGTAATTTAGTCTCATATGATATTGATCTAAATTAGGATAAACAGGTACTAAATCGCCGTTTTTATAGGTTGTTAAATCCGTTAAAACAAATGGATCTCCATTGCTATCAACAAATTTAATTGTTATTTTAACATCTTGCGCTTCTTTCGTATAGATATAGGTTACTTCTGTAGATTGATTAGTGAAAGTACCATTTGCATTGTTTGGCAGTTTCGTTGTATCTAATGTGTATCTATCAATTTGTAATTTGTATTTATCTGTTGAAACATCATATGGTTCGCCAATATTACCACTAATTGTTTGCGGATCATGGATTTGTTTTCCATCTTGATCGAGGTATTTAACAGTTACAGTAGCTACAGGCACTTTTTGATAAACATAAGTAACAACTTGCGCTTTCTCTGTAAAAGTTCCTGTTATATTCCCGTTTACTTCTTTTAATTGGTATCCCTCAATATTTTTCGTTACAGTCTGATATGGTTGGCCAATGTCGCCTTCGAGTGTTTCACTAGTCGCCAGTGAATTTCCTTGTTCATCTTGATAGTTTACAGCTACAGTCCCTTTTTCAACTACGGGAGTTGTATTATTTTTACTTGTATGTATATATCCTACATACGTATACCCTTTAATTGATTCAGGTTGTTTCGATTCTTTCGTTCCTTTTGCGACTGTTTGAGATTCTTGGGTTTTTATGTTACTATTTTCTGTTGCTTGAACAATCGACCCAACTAACAAACTACTACCGCCAAGGACAAGAAGAAATACTAGCAGCTGTTTGGCGTGTCTTTTTTTCAATGTAAGCAGTCCAATACCACTTCCTAATAAAATAAACCCTAGGATGATTAAATAAATATTTGGACCAATATCTCCAGCTTTTAATAGTGTCCCATTTTGATTTTTATTATTGTCAGAAGTATTATCTGTATTTGTAGTTGATCCTGATGTGTTTTTTTGGTATACAAAAGAATAGTTTTCATAATCATTTGTAAGTGTCTCGTTTGGATTTCCTTTGATAATACTATTTTTTTGCGTTTCTGTTAATGTGCTGATATCAATGTAATGATACGTGACATTGCTTCTATCAATTTCAGCAGCATTCACCGGTGAATTTCCAAAAAGAAAACCTGTGAAAAATAGTATTACTGCGAATACGCAAAGAAAGTATTTTTTCTTCATAGTACTATCCCTCCTCATATAACTAATTTCTCCTTTTAACTGCTCGCTCTCCCTGTCAAAAGGAAAACTACACTAGCACTTAATTGAGCTCAACAATTATATATTAGGCAAAAAACATTATCAATAACTTAAAATATGTTTTTTTCGTGAACAAAAATGATTTCTTTAAACTATTTAAATCATCTTATACTAGGAGTAATATTATTTCTTTCCACAGTTCCATATAGCCTAAACAGTAAAACTATATTTAAAATCTATACAGAATTGGGCTAAATATTATATAAGAATCTTAAATTATTATCAAGTGTATAAATATGTCTTTTTTGTGAATCAATCCATTTTTTTGTATAGAATTGAACCTAATAATCACCTAAACTGCTTTGATATTCAAAAAAGAAGCTAGATAAAATGATTTCTCACTTTTTCTAGCTTCTTTTTATTTTATCGTCTAGCTATATTCACTGTAGTAAACACAAATTTATCATAACGGTGGCGCGATCTGGAAAACTCAAACGCGAGACCGTTGTTTAAATACACGGTTTGTTCTACTTCGACAACCGGGTCATCAGAAGCACAGTCGAGATATTGCTGATCAAGCAGTGTTGCTTTATCCGCGCGAATTTGTTTGTACGAACTAGCAATTTTCAGGTTCAAATCGTCTTGAATATATGAATAAATTGACCCTTCTAAAATTTGCTGATTGATGCCTGGGATAACCCCAACTGGCATATACGTGTGTTCAAGTACATAAGGTTCATCTTTCACTAGTCGGACACGAAGAATGTCATAGATTGGCGTTTCCATTTCGATATGAAGACGTTCTGCAATTTCTTCAGTTGGAAAGATGACTTTAAACTCGATTACTTTACTAATAACTTTCTTGCCGTCCAAAAGTTTAGTGAAGCCGTTTACCTCTTGATTATGAATTTGTAAACGGTCCGCGTCCAGCGCCGATTTGATAATGAAAGTACCATGCCCGCGTTTACGATATAGTAAGCCTTCAAGCACAAGTACTTCAAGCGCTTTTTTCATTGTCATTCGACTGCAATCAAACTCTTTCGCCAAAGTTATCTCATCAGGAATAGGTTGATTAAGCGGATAGGCGTGATTCATAATTCTTTTGCGGATTTCTTCAGCAATAAAGCTATATTTCGTCTGGTTCTGAGCCACGGAAGTTCACCTCTTTACACATAATACTTTTATTTTATCACATTTAGTCTTCAAAACCATTGTTTTCTGCAAGTTCTTTATACCAATGACCAGATGCTTTTACAGTACGTTTGAAATCATTGTCCAAATCGACTTCAACTAAGCCGTAACGGTTTTTGTAAGCATTCGCCCAGCTCCAGCAGTCCATGAACGTCCAAAGGTGATAACCGTGACAATTAGCGCCTTCTTCCATTGCTTTATGAAGCCATTTCAAGTGACTCTTAATGAAATCGATTCGGTATGTGTCTTCAATCATTCCATCTGCATTACGGTAGCGACTTTCGCCTTCTACACCCATACCATTTTCAGAAATGAAGAATGGAATATTATCGTAGTTATCACGCAGATTAATCGCAATATCATAAATCGCTCTTTCAAAAATTTCCCAACCACGATATGGATTCATTTTGCGGTATGGCATTTCATAGTTATCAAAAAGATGTTCTGGCATAAATGGCGCATCCGGGTGAGCTGCGTATTCTTTCGCTTTCACACGGCGCGGTTGGTAGTAGTTCACACCCAAAATATCAATAATGTTGTTTTTAATTATCGCCAAATCTTCTTCGGTATATTCTGGAAGCGCATCATGTTCGCGAATAATTTCTACAAGATCAGCCGGGAATTCCCCTTTTGTAACCGGATCAAGGAAACTACGGTTGAAAATTAAATCCGCAATATGAGCCGCTTTTAAATCTGCCGGATTTTGGCTTCTTGGATAAGACGGCGTTAAGTTTAAAATAATACCAATTTGGCCTTCTGGAATTTCAAGTGCGTGGAATTCTTTCACAGCAAGCGCATGCGCCAAAGTAGTGTGGTAAGCAACCTGAGTCGCACGTTTAAAATCAACCACATTCGGATAGTGCATATCGTATAAATAGCCAGCTTCAACTGGAACAATTGGTTCATTAAAAGTAAACCAGTGTTTCACACGATCCCCGAATAATTCAAAACAAGTTTTTGCAAAAGTTGCATACGCGTCCACTACTTCACGGCTTTCAAAACCGCCTTTTTCTTGCATCGACATTGGCATATCAAAATGATACAAATTCATAAATGGTTCGACGTCATTTGCAAGCATTTCATCAATTACACGATTGTAAAAATCTACTGCTTTCGGATTCACTTCGCCGATACCATCTGGAATAAGGCGTGACCACTGAATCGAAGTACGGAAAGAATTATGCCCTGTTTGTTTCATTAATGCAATATCTTCTTTATATTGATAGTAAAAATTAGATGTATTCGTAGGACCAACATCATTAAAGAAACGACCTGGTTCGATTTTGTACCAGTGATCCCAAATACTCGGCTTTCTACCATCTACATTTGCTGCGCCTTCTGTTTGTGGGCCGGACGCCGCACTTCCCCACCAAAAATTCTCTGGAAATTTATAAGTCATTTTTCTACCTCCAACTATTATTTGCTTTTATTATACCTTATTTATTTAAAAGTATAAACTTATTTATTTAAAAGTTCGTTTTTTATTTTTATTTCTTACACGTATTGCCAAAAATCGGCTAATCCGCTACAATAATAGAGTCGTATAAGTTCGGTAATATGGACCGTTCGTTTCTACCAGGCAACCGTAAAATGCCAGGCTACGAGCTATTGTAAAATTTAATAGGGATTTTTTTGCTATTTTTATTTATTATTCCCTTTTTTACCTAGGCTCTTTCCGTTATGTGCGACAACATAAATAGGGAGGATTTTTTTAATGGATAAATTTTTCAAACTACGCGAGAACAAGACGACTGTTCGGACAGAAATACTCGCGGGGCTAACGACTTTCTTATCGATGGCTTATGTACTTTTCGTCAACCCATCTATGCTTGCAACAACTGGAATGGAATTAAAAGCTGTTTTTGTGGCAACGATTCTAGCTTCTGTTGTAGGATCACTTGCAATGGGGCTAATCGCTAATTACCCGATCGGGCTTGCGCCAGGTATGGGACTAAATGCATTTTTCGCTTATACCGTTTGTGCGCAGTGGGGAATTCCTTGGCAAACAGCGCTGGCTGGTGTTCTCGTTTCTGGCTTAGTATTTATTTGTCTAACCATTTCTGGACTTCGTGAAAAAATCGTTAATGCAATCCCAACGGAATTAAAATTCGCAGTTGGAGCAGGGATTGGGTTTTTTATCGCCTTTTTAGGGCTTAAAAATGCTGGAATTATTGTGCCAAATGAATCTACTATTGTAGCGCTTGGTGACTTACATTCTGGTCCAGTGTTACTAGCTGTTTTCGGGATTATTGTTACTGTTGCTTACATGACAATTGGTTGGAAAGGTGCGATTTTCCTTGGAATGGCAACAACCGCTATTGCTGGAATGTTGTTTGGATTAATCGACGTGCCAACTCAAGTTGTTTCTTCTGTACCGAGTATGGCACCAACTTTTGGGCAAGCTATTATTCATTTGCCTGATATTTTTACTCCGCAAATGTTGATTGTTATTTTGACATTTTTCTTCATTGATTTCTTTGATACTGCCGGGACACTTGTTGCGGTTGCGACTCAAGCTGGATTTGTAAAAGATAACAAAATTCCGCGTGCAGGTCGTTCACTATTTTCTGACTCGCTGGCAACTGTTTTTGGTGCGATTTTCGGAACTTCAACAACTACTTCTTATGTAGAATCTACTGCGGGAGTTGCGGTTGGGGGGCGGACAGGTTTAACTGCGGTTGTAGTTGCCATCTGTTTCTCGCTATCTCTTTTCTTCTCGCCACTTCTAGGCGTGATTACGAGTGCAGTTACGACGCCAGCACTTGTTATCGTTGGAATTTTAATGATTGGAAATGTTGCTCATATTGATTGGACTAAATTTGAAGTAGCAGTTCCGTCCTTTTTCGTTATTTTAATGATGGTACTTACTTTCTCTATTGCTACTGGTATCGCGATTGGTTTCATTTTCTATCCAATCACCATGGTACTTAAAGGACGCTATAAAGAAGTGCATCCAATTATGTACGTGATGATGGTATTGTTTATACTGTACTTTATGTTCGTCGTTTAGACAGCAAAAAAACCGGGGATTCTGCATCCTCGGTTTTTTCGTTTAATCATAATACACAATCATGTAGTTTTTGCCTTTTTCCTCGTCATATCCTTGTACAAAATCAGTTTCTTCCAGCTGTTCTAAATCTTTCACAACAACCGAAATATTTTTGCCAAGTTTAATCGTTTTACGTATTTTTTTCGATAGTTTTTCGCGCTTTTCTTCATCTAATTGGAATGTTTCTGGAAAACGGACATTATTTTCTCGTTCAAATGTATCCACCATCGTGTTAAATTCAGTAATCTCTTCCGGTTTTTCAATTGTCGTACGGGCAAATTCAGCAATATTCAACGTCTCTTCTCCTGCTAAATATTCCGATGTCGCTTTTACAAAATTAGATTTATCAAGCAGCGACTCCTCACGTTGTTTAATATAATCCGTACAAACTTCCACAAAGCCTTCCGTGTAAAATTTCTCATCGGTTATTTTGTCAATGCTCAAGAACTTATCTTTCCAATACACCGAATCGCCGCGGTTAAGCCGGTCTAAAATCAACACTTTATTTCCCGTGTCATGATCCACATTGAAAATCAAGCACCCTTTATCTAAGTCCGTTCCGGTAATCCCTTTATCATAGCCAATTTGAAATTCTCTTCCGTTGAAATCATTTTTAAGAAAGACTTCTTTGTTTTCGACTTTAAAAATCCCGATTCCGTTCGTGAAATCACCATCGACAACGCAGCCCTCAATAAAGAAAATCCAGACATCACCACTCTTAATATTCGGGTGGGTAGTTTCGCTATATAAATGCTCTAAAATCTTCTTGGATTCGTCCAGAAACTCTTCCTCCGCGACAAACATATTCGAAGCAAACGTACGAACTTCATTAAAATCCAAATCTGTTTCATGCGTAAACTGATAATATTCATCTTTTTTAAATGGCTCTAAGAAAATCGAAGCTAGTGTTTGGTTCATTTCCGAACCAATATCAGCGAGCACATTCGCTGATACTTCTGTTCCTTCTTCTCTCGCTTTATTTCCAGCAAAATGGACCACGAGTTTTGTAATTTTTGCGTATGAAAAATCTGGCATTTCTTTATCATCCTAACTTTTATAAAATAGGTATTTCCTGTATACTAAATTTATTATGAACAAATGGAGGTACGTAATGATTCCAGCAGATTTTGAAGATCGTGTTTATACAGTCGTGCGCCAAATTCCGCGCGGTAAAGTGACTACATATGGCCAAATCGCTTATATGATTGGCTTTCCAAAAAACGCCAGACTCGTAGGCGCTACGCTGAAACATTCGAAACGTGACCAAATTACGCCTTGCCATCGTGTCGTCAATGCAGCTGGTCGACTAGTCCCGGGCTGGGAAGAACAGCGCGAACTCCTTTTATCCGAAGGTGTGACATTTAAAGAGAATGGCCACGTCAAAATGAAAAATCATTTTTGGCAATAAGTTTTATAACCGCGCCCAATATCTTGAACGCCGTGCGAGTCAGAACCATAAACAAACGGAATCTGTAACTCTCTGGCTAATGTCACTATTTTCTTTGGTGGATATGTCTCCTCGCAAAGTGGCTTAAACAGTCCTGCCGTATTAAAATCAAGCTCATAGTCTCGTTTTTTCACTAAAGCAAGAATCGACTGAAATTTCTCCATTACTTCCTCAGAAAAATCGCTTGTATCCGCCCCAAAGAATTGCTGAAACTTCTGACACAATGAAATATGCCCAATTCTCTGCGGTTTAAAAGCTCCTAAATCCGCTTCAATTGACTGTATCACACCTTCTAAATAAGCAAGTTGCGCTTGTTCAAACCCGCCATAAAATTGTACAATTCCTGCATTATAATCCTCCGCAGAAAAATCAATCGAACGAAAACCGCCTTGCCCCTCTAAAAAATGCAGCGACAACACACCATCATCCGTTTGCGGTCCATACTCATTCAAAAAATCCCGCGTAAAATCCTCATAACCAATTAAATAATCCACTTCAAACCCGATATGTATTAATAAATCACTCGCATATTTTTTCTTTATATGGTTCATTTTCTTAAAATAATAAGGGAGATCACTCATTGCCATACTAGCCGTTGTTACAGCTTCTTTGTCTCCAGCTGTATTTTTCATAAATTCGCTCGAAAGTGGCGCGTGCTCTACTATAGAATACTCATCAAAATCCAGTTCAATCGCTTTTAAAACCATTTCTTCCACGTCATCATGCGTACCATGTGGACAAAATTCTGTGTGCGTATGCCCGTCTCTTTTCATATTCAACCCTCTTTCAAAATTCTTTTCCCTAAGTGCTCTAAATGGTACACTAATTATACCATAAGCAACTATTTTTCTATTCATTATTTACAAAAAGACTTTAACGTGCTAATATGCTAATAAACTAAAATATTGTAAAGGAGCTAACCAGATGAACTTAAATAAGAACTTACCAACTGGAACACGTGATAAACTCTTTCGTGAAGCACAAGCTGCATACAAAATTGAGCAACAAGTGAATCATTATTTTGAAAAACGTGGATTTAAACGTATTGAAACACCTGTTATCGAGTTTGAAGATGTCTTTTCTTCTGAACATCAAGCCGATGCGAAGTTATACCGTTTCTTTGACGAAAAAGGTCGTTTGACAGTTCTACGTCCGGACATGACCCTTCCAATTGGTCGAGTTGTAAGTACAACTGGTGTGACGCTCCCTCTAAAACTTTCTTATAGCGGAAAAATTTTCCGTGCCAATGAAGATTTTGGTGGCGAACAAAACGAACAAACGCAAGCTGGAATCGAAATCATTGGCTATCCTTCGATTAAAGCAGAGATTGAATGTATTTTAAGTGGAATTGGGGTTTTAAATGCTCTAGAAATTCCGAATTTTCAAATTGAACTCGGACATGCGGCAATTTATCGGCGTGTTATCCAACTTTTAAATCTCTCCGAAACAGCTGAAATTGATTTTCGCCAACTAATTCAAAATAAAAGCTTAACTGGTATTAAACGATTTGTTGCAGGTAATCCAAGTACGCTTGACGATTTTATTCTAGCCATACCAAGATTATTTGGCCCAGCGACAGCTATTTTAAACCAAGCAAAAAATTTAACAACCGACAAAGGAATTTTAACGGCACTGCACGAAATGGAAACAATTGTGGAAGCTGTTTCTTACACAGCAGATATTAGTGTCGATTTAGGACTCGTACAAGATTTTCATTATTATACAGGTATAATTTTTAGAGGATACGCTGACCTTGCTGCTGATAATTTTTTAAGCGGCGGCCGTTACGATCACCTACTAGAACAATTCACCAGCTCTTCCTCCCCAGCAGTTGGTTTGGCTCTTAATCTCGACTCCCTCACAACTCTACAAAACCGCGCTGGCATCATCAAAAAACAAACACCAACAACACTTTTGATCCACTACGAACTTGAGGCACTCCAACAAGCAGAAAAATTCATGCGCGACACACCAAATAGTGAATTAAGTTTTTTTGAAACAGCATCAAACGCCATCTCTTTTGCAAAAAAATGGCATATTCCCGAAGTCGTTCACGTCTCGAGCCAAGGCATCCAAACTATTTTTCAAAGGGAGGCAGACTTATGAAAGCTCTCAAAATCGCTCTAACAAAAGGTCGACTGGAGAAAGACGCAGTGGCACTTTTGGAAAAAGCGGGGATTGACTGTTCTTCTATGACAGATAAAAAGCGCAAACTAATTTTTCATAGTAGCACTCAACCAATCTCTTTTATTTTAGTAAAAGCGGTCGATGTCATGACTTATGTAAAGCACGGGGTTGCGGATATTGGCATCGTTGGTAAAGACGTTTTAATGGAAGCATCTAAATCCCATTACGAAATGCTCGACCTTGAAATCGGTAAATGCCAGTTCTGCCTTGCTTCTACACCTGACTTTGACCCGAGCAGTTATCGACGAAAAATCATCGCAACGAAGTATCCAACTGTTGCTTCCAAATTTTTCCGGGAAAAAGGCGAAGATGTAGAAATTATCAAAATCGAAGGATCCGTCGAGATTGCTCCAGTGCTTGGTCTTGCTGATGCCATCATCGATATCGTCGAAACTGGCTCCACTTTAAAAGAAAACGGCTTACTTATTTATGAAAAAATGTATCCAATCTCTGCTCGTCTGATTGTCAATAAAGCTTCCTTAAAACAGAACAAAACGCAAATTTTCCAATTAATCGATCAATTAGAACAAGCGATAAAGGAGGAACGCATCGAATGAAAATTTTAACCGGAACTGTAAAGGATCTATTAAACAAGCTCAAAACAGAAAACGATACGAACACTTCCATCCAAGTGGAAACCGAAGTAAAAACGATTATTGAAAAAGTAAAAACAGCTGGTGACCAAGCCCTATTTGACTTCACATCCAAGTTTGACGGCGTAGGGCTCACCGAACTCCGCGTTCCAGCCGCTGACATCCAAGCTGCAAGCGCAAAAGTCGACCCCGCCTTCCTAGACGCACTCCAACAAGCTAAAGCGAATATTGAAAGTTTCCACAGCAAGCAAAAACAACATGCTTTCCTTGATAACGAAAAAGACGGCGTCATTCGAGGACAATTGATTCGCCCATTAGAAACTGTCGGTGTATACGTTCCCGGTGGTACAGCAGCTTATCCATCCTCCGTATTAATGAATGTGTTACCCGCCAAAATTGCTGGAGTAAAGCGAATCGTAATGATTACTCCTCCTGGCGAAAACGGTATTAATCCTCACGTCCTAGTCGCGGCTCAACTTGCTGGTGTGGACGAAATTTACCAAGTTGGCGGTGCACATGGAATCGCAGCTCTTGCTTACGGAACTGAATCTATCCCTAAAGTAGCTAAAATCGTCGGTCCTGGAAATGTCTATGTCGCCACTGCCAAACGTGAAGTGTTCGGCTTAGTCGATATCGACATGATAGCTGGTCCATCCGAAATTGTTGTGCTTGCAGATGAAAATGCCAATCCTGCTTTTATCGCCGCCGACTTACTCTCCCAAGCAGAGCACGATATTTTAGCCCGTGCTATCTTAATCACAACTAGTAAAAAAATCGCCGAGGAAACACAAAATGAAATTGACAAACAGCTAGAAAATCTACCTCGAAAAGCGATTGCTCATAAATCTATCGAAACACAAGGAAAAATCGTTATCACAGCAACCACACAAGAAATGTTCGATATCATGAACGAAATCGCCCCTGAACACTTAGAAGTACAACTTGAAAATCCAATGAACTATCTCCATCAAATTAAAAACGCCGGCTCAATTTTCTTAGGAAGTTATGCCTCTGAACCTCTTGGCGACTATTTTGCCGGACCAAATCACGTCTTACCTACAAGTGGCACCGCGAAATTTTTCTCTCCTCTCGGCGTGGAAGATTTCACGAAACGTTCTGCCTTTATTTCTTATACAAAAGAAGCACTCGCAAAAGAAAAAGATGCTATTGTTTTACTTGCCAAAAAAGAAGGTCTAGACGCCCATGCCAAAGCCATTCAAATTCGTTTTGAGGAGGAAAACTAAATGAGAACAGCGACTAAAACCCGTGTTACTGCAGAAACTTCTATTGAACTTTCCATTAACCTAGATTCCCAAACAGAATCAACTATTTCTACTGGAGTCGGATTTTTGGATCACATGCTCACCCTTTTCGCCAAGCATAGCCGAATAACTTTAAACGTAAAAGCAGACGGCGATACATATGTCGATGCGCATCATACCGTAGAAGACATCGGCATCACACTCGGACTTTGTTTAAAAGAAGCACTTGCTGATAAAGCGAGCATTAATCGCTACGGCTCCGCTTATGTCCCAATGGACGAATCACTTGGTTTTTGTGCTCTAGACTTAAGTGGACGTTCTTATCTTGTTTTTGACGCTGAACTCACAAACCCTAAACTGGGTGATTTTGACACAGAATTAGTGGAAGAATTTTTCCAAGCAGTCGCCTTTAATACCGAAATGAACCTCCACCTTCGCGTCCTTTATGGCAAAAACACACACCATAAAATCGAAGCACTTTTTAAAGCATTCGGTCGTGCTCTTCGCGAAGCTATTACGATTAATCCCGAAATCAAAGGCGTAAATTCAACTAAAGGGGTCCTGTAAATGATTGTAATTATTGACTATGATACAGGAAACACGAAGAGCATCAGCAAAGCACTTGATTTCATCGGACTACAAAATAAAATTTCTAGTGATACAACAGAAATCTCACAGGCTGACGGCGTTATTTTACCAGGAGTTGGCGCTTATCCTGAAGCTATGAAAGAACTCACTCGGCGCGGGCTGGATAAAACTTTAAAAGAGATCGCCGCCACTGGTAAACCAATTCTTGGCGTATGCCTTGGTATGCAACTTTTACTCGAATCAAGCAACGAACATAGCTTTACTCATGGGCTCGGTCTCATTCCCGGTCATGTCGAAAAATTACCAGAAGAGCCCAAATTTGCCGTTCCACACATGGGCTGGAATCAGCTAGAAATCAAACGTACCACCCCGCTTACAAAACAACTTGATGGAGAATACGTTTATTACGTTCACTCCTATTACGCCAATTGCCCAGAAGAATACATTATCGCAACAAGTGGCTATTCTATTGAAGTTCCTGGCATGATAAATAACGGCAATATTTACGGCGCCCAGTTCCATCCTGAAAAAAGCGGCCAAATCGGTCTTGAAATTTTAAAAGGATTTAAGGAGGTCACTTATTCATGCAAATTTTCCCAGCAATAGATTTAAAAAATGGACAATGTGTCCGTCTTTTCCAAGGCGACTTTTCTAAAAAAACAGTTGTCAATGAAGACCCGATTGCCCAAGCAAAAGCATTTGCAACAGATGGCGCAACTTACCTACACATCGTTGACCTCGACGGCGCATTAGAAGGACGCCCCGTCAACCTAGAAGTCATCCAAAAAATGAAAGCAACAGCCAAGATACCTGTCCAAGTTGGTGGCGGAATTCGTAGTATGGCACAAGTAGCTTATTACCTTGAATCAGGTATTGATCGTGTGATTATCGGTTCTGCTGCTCTAACAGATCCAGACTTCCTACGTGCTGCAGTTCAAAAATATGGAGCTAAAATCGCAGCCGGTATCGATGCCAAAAACGGCTTTGTCGCAACAAGAGGTTGGCTCGATGTCAGCCAGGTTAACTATTTAGATTTAGCTAAACAAATGGAAGAAGTAGGTGTTGCGACAATCATTTACACTGATATTAGCCGTGATGGCACACTAACTGGACCTAATTTAGAACAAATGGCTAATCTTAAAGAACACGTTAAAGTTAATTTAATTGCATCTGGTGGAGTGAGCAGTCGCGCAGATTTAGAAGCACTGGCAAAACTCGGCTTATACGGGGCAATCGCTGGAAAAGCACTTTATAATCGTCAAATTTCCATGTCAGATATTGTAGAGGTGGAACAAATTG